>CAJWIK010000010.1 GCA_913042105.1 uncultured Gammaproteobacteria bacterium | reverse complement strand
ATAAGAGATCTCATAGAGTCTCCTATATTTGCAAGTCTTTCTGATGAAATTCCCACACTCTCTGGTTTAGTTAGTTTAATCATTTATTCTCCTTGATATGAACTCTATTATTTTATTTGAAATCTTCTTTTTAGTTTGTTTTTCTAAAAGTTTTTGTTCCTTTTGAGTGATAAGAGTAACTTCATTATCATCAGAATCAAAACCAATATTTTTATCAGACACATCATTAGCCACTATTAAATCAAGGTTTTTATGATTTAACTTTTTCTTAGCATTATCGATTAAGTTATCTGTTTCAGCGGCAAACCCGACGACATAGGGTCGTTCTTTTAATTCACTTACAGATTTAAGAATATCTCGGTTTTCTTTTAACTCAAGAACCATTGCGGACTTACTTCCATCTTTCTTTATTTTTGAATCGTGAGACTTTATTGGACTATAGTCCGACACTGCAGCTGTACCAATATAAACATCTTTATCTTTTATATGATGCATAACTGCCTCATACATTTCTTTTGCTGTATTAACAGATACAAGATGACAGTTTGAAGGAGGATCTAAATTTACTGGACCACTAATGAGGGTAACCTTTGCACCCGCTTGAATTGCAGACTCTGCCAATCTATAGCCCATTTTTCCAGAGCTCCTATTAGTGATAAATCTCACGGGATCGATGGGCTCTTGGGTCGGACCTGCAGTTATTAGTACATCTTTTCCTACCAATACTCCTTGATCAAATAATGATGAGAATGAATCTAATATATCAATAGGCTCTAACATTCTTCCAAGACCGACATCCCCACATGCCTGTTCACCTGAATCTGGCCCACAAATAGTGAAGCCATTACCAATCAGGCTATCTAAGTTTTCTTGAGTTCTAGAATCTCTCCACATGGCTTGATTCATTGCGGGAGCCAAGGCAATTGGTCCGTCAAAAGCAAGAGTGATAGTCGATAGTAAATCATCTCCTCTGCCTGAAGAAAGTCTAGCCAATGTGTTTGCTGTTGCTGGCGCTATTAGGATTCCATCAGCCCATTTCGCTAATTCAATGTGACCCATTGCAGCCTCTGCTTCAACATCAAGGAGCTCTGTGGAAACTCTATTTCCAGATAAAGCTTGCATGGTTAAGGGGGTAATAAATTCTTCGGCAGATGCAGTCATTACAACACGAACAGAACTTCCTGATTTCTTTAAATGCCTGACTATTTCAGCTGATTTATAAGCTGCTATTCCACCAGTAACGCCTAATATAATGTTTTTATTAACTAAGGATTCCAAATTTTATTCCTCTATGTGCAAGATTATAACGGCTTAGTCTTGCTTTCTGTCAATGCTTCTAGTATAAAACGCGACTCTATAGAGAATTATTTAATAAAGTTATGTCCAAAGTCTGCCAAGTGACCGGTAAAAAACCTCAAGCGGGAAATAATGTTTCGTTCGCTAAGAATAGGAACAAAAGAACCTTCCAGCCTAATCTACACAAACATAAGTTTTGGGTCGAATCAGAAAATAGGTATATAAGCCTTACTGTCTCTGCAAGAGGCATGAGAACCATAGATAAAAACGGTATTGATAAAGTGTTAGCAGATATAAGATCCAAAGGAGAAAAGATATGAGAGAAAAAATAAGACTAGTATCTTCAGCTGGAACAGGTCATTTCTACACAACAGATAAAAACAAATCTGCTATGCCTGATAAGATGGAAATCAAAAAATTTGATCCTGTTATTAGAAAACACGTGCTTTACACTGAAGGTAAAATTAAATAATACCTGCCGCTTCTTTTATAAGCCTTCTCTTTAATGGCTTAGCCTTTCCGGCAAAGTTGAAAGCAAAATTTCTTCCGAGCTTAACCCAAGGATTTTCAGAACCAAACCCCCTCTTAAAAGCCTCCATCAAGGCTATCATTTTGTAACTCTCTGGCTCTCTTTTTTTACTATATGCTTCTAGTATATTTTCATCATACAAGTTCTTCCCATACCTATTAGCTGGAATAACCAATTCGGCTAAAGCTTTTACATCAGCTATCCCTAGATTCAGGCCCTGACCTGCCAAAGGATGGATAGTATGAGCAGAATCACCTACTAATACCGATCTTCCTTGAAAAAACTTCTTTGCATGAAGTTGATGCAAGGGAAAGGATCTGATCTCTTCATTAAGCTTAATTGCTCCAAATCTATCTTCTGTTTTTAATTGCAGTTCATACATTAAAGAATCATTATCTAGACTTAGGAGTTTCTCTCCATAACTCTGATCCGTTGACCATATTAGAGAAGCGAGGTTCTCTTCGTGAGATAAAGGCAACATAGCAATGGGGCCTGTGTCTGTAAATATTTGATAAGCAGTCCCTTTGAGCGGCTCTTCAGTTATTACAGAAGAAACTATAGCTAATTGATGATAACTCCAGGTTCTTATAGACATCTTAGACAAATCTCTAATACGCGAAAGGGAACCATCAGCTCCTACGATTATTTCAGAAGTAATTTTAAGACCTGACTCAGTTATGATCACTGCACCGTCACGATCATCTGTTAGATTCTTAACGGATTCTTCTTCAATTAAATGAACATCTGAGATTTTTTTTACCTCTTTAAAAAGAGCCTCAAGAATAATATTGTTATGAACTATTGCTCCTAGATTATTTCTTGATATCTCTGTAGCTTTAAATTGGACAGATGATGAACCTTCCGAATCCCAGACAAATATTTCGTCGAAGGTTTTAGAATTTTGTTGAATAATATTCCAAACCCCAGCTTCCTTTAGAGTTTCAATTGAAGAAAGATTGAGTGAAGCGGTTCTTCCTACAGCGGGGTTGGAAATAGATTCAGAGGGTTTATTTTTATCAATCAAACAGACTTTTATTCCTGCCTTGCCAAGATAAAGTGCTAGTAAAGCACCCGTAATTCCTCCACCTACAATTGATACCTGATAATCCACTTAACCTTGGACTGTTTGTTCTACTTCTTCAATAGTTCTGGGAACATCGGGTGTTAATATCTCAAATCCTGAATCTGTGATAGCTATATCATCCTCTATTCTCACACCAATGCCCTTCCACTTGTCATCCACACCTTCCATAGAATCTAATATATAAATACCTGGTTCAACGGTCATAACCATTCCTTCTTCAAGCGGTCTCCAGTCTCCATCTTGTTTATAACTGCCAACATCATGAACATCCATTCCTAACCAATGACCTATTCGGTGCATATAGAATTTTGAATATTCACCTTTATCGATAATCTCATCTCTTGAGCCTTGTAGAAGACCAATAGAAAGAAGTCCCTCTACGATAACTTCAACAGACTTTTCATGCATAAGGTTCCATTTATTGCCCGGCTTAGCCTGCTCCATAGATTGCTTATGCGCCTCTAGGACAATCGAATAGATTTCTCTTTGTTCTGGCGAAAACTTGCCATTCACTGGGAAGGTTCGCGTCACATCTGATGCGTAGTATTGATATTCACATCCAGCATCTACGAGCACTAGGTCTCCATCTTGTAATTCAGCATTATTTTCAACGTAATGAAGTATGCAAGAGTTATTACCCCCACCCACTATTGAATTGTAAGCTGGTGAACGAGCTCCATTCTTATTAAATGCATATAAATATTCTGCTTCAAGTTGATATTCATACATTCCAGGTCTTACTGACTGCATTGCCCTTATATGAGCCTCAGTAGTTATATTTGCAGCCTGCTTCATTAAGTCCATCTCATCACCTTCTTTGATCAATCTCATTTCATGAAGTATTGAATCAAGAGAAAGGAGGTTCTGGGGAGGCTCTGCACCAGATCTTGTATTCTTTCTAATATCCTCTACCCAGCTACTTATTTTGGCATCCACACCACAAGGAGCGCTCATAGAGAAATAAATATTCTTAGCACCCTCGAGCAGTTTTGGCATAATCTCATCAATAGAGTTAATGCTATAAGCTGCATCTGCTCCATAGTCTTGAATGACTCCCTCTTGACCCGTTCTAAACCCATCCCATTGCTCTCTTAATGGATCTCTATCTCTACAAAAAATAATAAATCTTTCCTTATCTTGATTAGGCCTGATCAAGATAAGTGATTCTGGCTCCTCATAACCTGATAAATAATAGAAATTGCTATCCTGCCTATAAGAATATTCAGTATCAGAGATTCTTGATTTCACTGATGCAGCAGAAACAATAATTGCTGAATCTTCTAAGACTTTATCTGCTAAAAGATCTCTTCTTTCAGAAAAATTTAATGTCATTTCACTTTTGATTAATTTAAGTACTTAATATGGTAAAACATGGTAGCAAGAAAATACGTTCAAAGTTAAACTTAAACCGCAAAATGAAAGAAAATAAATTTGAAAATCTAGAAAATGAGGTTCATGAACTCATTAAATTGAGTCAACAACTAAAAGAGGTTAACGAACATCTCTCAAAAAAAAATCTTCAACTTTCTAAAGAGAATAATTTATTGTCAGAGAATCTTGAAGTTGCAAAAGATGGAATCTCAAGAATAATAAAAAAATATAAGAGCATCTCATGAGCAAAGAGACAACTACTGTAAAAATTTTAGGTTCAAGTTATAAAATAGCCTGCCCTCCTGAAGAGTCAGAAGAAGTTAAAAAGGCAGCTGTTTTTTTAGATAATAAATTAACAGAAGTTAAAGAAGGCTCTGGCTTAGATGAGAAAAGAGCCGCGATAATCACAGCATTAAATATCAGTAATGAATATCTTAAGAACTTATCTAATGGCACAAGAGATGAGGCAATGAACGAAGATTTAGAGAATCTTACTGAAGAAATACAAAAGCAGTTAAAAACTTTGGCTTTTTGAAGCCAATAATAGGTTATAATTTTTATGTTTCCTGGTTTATTCGTCAGTTATTACTACTCTCGAGCCGATAAAAAAATAATAGGGGATTCTGAAAAGTTTCTGTTGTGCATACCCATCTAATGGGAAGCCTGATAAATTGACGGGGTCACCGCCTTGAACTGTACGGTTCAGGGCAGTAAGCAACAACGGTAATCTGGGAAACACCATCGATGGCTACTAAATCCGAACTCAGGAAAAAATTTATTGAATTCAGAAAATCTATTTCTAAGGAATATCTGCTAGCTGCTGAAGAAAAATTACTCAACTTGGTAGTTAACCATAAGGATTATTTTAAAGGTCAGAAAATTGCCTGTTATTGGTCTATAGGCAACGAAATGCCTACCCAAAAATTAATTCAATATTTAGCTGGGCTAGATTCCGCAATTTATCTACCAACAGTAGCTGAAGACTCAAAAATAATGAAATTTTGTTTACTAGAAGACCATCAGGACTTAAAAGCTAATATTTATAATATTTTAGAGCCCGTAGATACTCCGGAAATAGATCCTTCTGATTTAGATATAATTTTGCTGCCTTGCGTGTGCTTTGATGAAAAAGGATACAGAATAGGAATGGGTAAGGGGTATTATGATTATTCTTTAAGCGATTTAAATAATAAAAGCACAGAATTAATAGTTATTGCATTTGAATTTCAGAAAATAGATGACTGCTTGCATGGCAATCATGACGTCAAAGCTAACTCATGCATAACTGATGAGTATTTTTATAACTTTGATTAAATTATTACTTTAAAAAGGCTTTGTAAGCTAAGTTTTGCGTTTCATCCCAAAATCTAAACCCTGTATCACTTAGATATTTATTCAATTTTGAATAATTTTTTTCTTTAGATTCAAAACCAACCAAAACTCTCCCATAGGCTGAACCCTGATTTCTGTAATGAAATAAAGTAATGTTGAATTTATCACTCAATTTATCTAGAAAGCCTACTAATGCACCTGGCCTTTCTGGAAATTCAACTCTAAATATATATTCACCTCTTTCAGTCACTGCTTTCGGCGCCCTGCCTCCTACCATATGCTTGATATGAAGCTTTGCGACTTCATTTCCTGAAAGGTCTTTAGGGGAAAAGCCTTTATTCTTCAAGTGTTTTATAAGCTTGCCCTTCCCTTCCTTGTCATTAAACCTACAAGCAACAAAAATATTAGCTTCCTCGCTCTCCTCAGCCCTGTAATTAAACTCAGAAACACTTCTTTTACCTAAAAAGGTACAGAATCTTCTAAAACTTCCTTTTTCTTCAGGAATCTTGACACTCAAAAGCACTTCTTTGCTCTCTCCAAGCTGAACCCTTTCTACAATATGCCCTAATCTATCAAAATTTAAGTTTGCACCTGAATTAATGGCCACTAATGTCTTATTTTTTAGACCCCTCGATTGACTATATTTTTTTAAACCGGCTAAGGCCAAGGCTCCAGCTGGTTCTGCTATAGTTCTTGTTTCTTGAAATGTATCTTGAACAGAGGCACACATCTCATCTACAGATACAGTAACTACATCATCTATCCACTCTTTAATTAAAGAAAAAGTCTCTTTGCCGATTTGTTTTACAGCAACACCATCTGCAAATAGACCAACTTCCTTCAGAGAAAGTCTCTTGTTATTGTCCAAGGCCAACTTTAAACAAGCAGCATCCTCCGGCTCTACCCCAATAATTTTCGTTTTTGGACTCATGTGCTTTATATAAGTTCCAAGACCAGCCAATAGCCCCCCTCCACCTACAGGTACAAAAACTGCATCGATACCAGACTGAATCTGGTCAATTAACTCCATTCCCACAGTCCCTTGGCCAGCTATAACGTCTTTATCGTCATAAGGATGGATAAATGCATATCCTTCTTTCTTAGCTATAGAAACACCATGAGCAAAAGCTTCATCGAAATTATCACCATAAAGTATGACTTTTCCGCCGAAATTTCGTACGGAATTCACTTTAATGGATGGTGTAGTGACGGGCATTACTATAAATGCCTTTAAACCCAGACTTTTTGCTCCGTAAGCGACTCCCTGTGCGTGATTTCCAGCAGAAGCTGCTATCACAGGTACATCTAACCCAGATTTTTTTAATTTTGCTAATTTGTTATAGGCTCCTCTAATCTTAAAGGAAAATACTGGCTGTAAATCTTCCCTTTTGAGATAAATCTCATTTTTTAAGGCTCTTGAGAGCTGATTTGCCTTGGTGATCGGTGTAATTTGAGCGACATCATAGACACTAGAAGACTCTATACGGCTTATATACGACTTAAATTTAGGAGAATTCATTGATTTAGCTTAACTTACTCTATTATTAGGGAGTATTATACTTTTTGAATCACAATATTCATTATTAATAAAATAATATGAGCCAAGATATAAGAAAAGAAAGATCAGCAATAGAGGCTTTTGATTTAATAAAGCCAAATATTCAGAGAGATTCGGTTATAGGCATAGGAACAGGATCTACAACAAACTTTTTTATCAATTTATTAAATGAAGCAAAATTGCATATCAAAGGCGTAGTTTGCAGCTCAATAACCTCAGAAAGTCTTATAGACAATTCTTACGACATCTTTTCTCTTAATGAAGTCCATGCAATAGATTTTTATGTCGACGGCGCAGATGAATACAATGATAGAAAAGAATTAATTAAAGGAGGAGGAGGGGCCTTAACGAGGGAAAAGATTCTTGCTAATTCTTCAAATAAATTTATCTGTATTGTAGACGAATCAAAGCACACTCATCTATTAGGGAAAAATTTTCCTCTTCCTATAGAAGTGATAGAGATTGCTAGAAGTGCCATATCAAGAGAACTAATGAAACTTGGTGGAAAGCCAATTTTTAGAAATGGGTTTACCACAGATAATGGTAATCAAATTATTGATATTCATAATTTTCCTATAGAAATTCCTTACGATCTTGAAGCCACAATTAATAACATTCCTGGTGTAGTTGAAAATGGAATATTTGCCAAAAGGAAGGCAGATATAATTGTCTGCGCTACAGGAGATGAGATAGAGATAATCAATTAGATATTATCTCTCAAAGATAGTGAGTATTTACTTTTTTATAGAAGCTTAGAAATTTCTGAAGTAAGTTTTTTGCTATCAGGTTCTATTTTTGTTTCAAAACTAAGGACCTCTCCAGTTTTAGAAATAAGGTATTTATGAAAATTCCATCCTGGATTTTCACCTGTCATCTCAGAAAGAGATTTATAGAAGGAACTAGCTTTTTTTCCTTTGACGGGTGCCGTGGCAAACATTGGAAAAGTTACACCATACTCCGTACTACAGAATTCCTTTACCTTAGATTCGTCATTATATTCTTGGTACATAAAATCTCTTGAAGGAAAGCCCAATATGACGAATTCATCCTCTTCATATTTTGTATACAGATCTTGCAACGCTTCGTATTGATATGCAAAACCACATCTGCTAGCAACATTAACAGCGAGTACAACTTTATTTTCATATTTACATAAGTTGACGGTTTCAGAAGAATCTAAAACCCTAACATCATGATTTAACACATCTGGGCATGAGAAGACGTAAGACCCATAAAATATAGACAGAAATAGTAAAAATTTTTTCATATTAATTAAAGTTAGTAAATCCAAACTTGTGTCTGTTCTTCGACCAAGTCATAAAGCTCTAAGACATCTCTATTATACATCCTTATGCAACCATCAGAAGCAGGTTTTCCTATAAGGCCTTCTTCGGCTGTTCCATGGATATATATGTATCTATCTCTTGAATCTATGCCATCTCCTTTATTTTTACCTAATTCAAGTCCATCTAGCCACATTATTCTAGAAGTTACATGGTCATAATCAGTATCTATTGGATCTTTTATGATAGTAGCTATTGCACCATTCCAAACTCTACCTTTAAGAATGGCATTTACAGGGAGTTTATCTCCAATTTTTTTATAAATCTCATGCTTACCTAAAGGGGTTTTTAAACTATTAGCGATACTTCCTGTGCCATAAACAGAAGAAGATATATCATATTTCTTTAAAACTGTACCTTTTTTGATATGAAGCATGGTTTGAGATTCAATATCTACATAAAGTAAAGCATCTAAGCTTTTATATGATGGATTATTTGATGTTAAACCCTCTAAAATATTGTTTTTATTATCTTTATTCAAATCTATTGTTGTTGCACAAGATATGAAAAACAATAAAGAAAAGGAGAAGATAATGTGTTTAAAATTCTTAATTTGTGACATATGTTCTATTTATAGTCCTTTTTTTTAAAAAGATAGCTTTTTACACCTATACAGAAGAAAAAAACCATTATTAAAAATATTAAAGGCATATTTCCATAATTCGCGTAAAAAGTATGACCAGAATAAAGCATAACCTGTTTTTGTAGCCCTTTTTCTTCAAAATAATCTTGTTTTTCAGTAATTTTACCTTTTTCTGATATAAAAGCAGAAATTCCACTATTTGTGGATCTTATCAAGGGTTTATTATGCTCCAAAGCCCTATTTTGAGCTATTTCAAGATGCTGAATTGGTCCTATTGACCTTCCAAACCATGTATCGTTGCTTATTGTTACTAATATATTGCTATTTCTTGCAGTTTTCCTAATTAACTCGTCAAAAGCTATCTCGTAGCAAATACTAGGAGATATTTTTAAAATGCCATTATTTATTGCTTTTATTTCACTACCTGGAATGGTGTTCGTTAAATTTAAGCCAATAATGTCTAAAAGATCACCTAAAATGCTCTCAAAAGGGATAAATTCACCAAAAGGAACAAGTTTTACCTTGTCGTAATAAGTATTAACATTACCAAAGGCTTGCAGTCTATTTCGAATCCTCTTGCTATCCTCTCTTTCAACTATTCCAGAAATAAGTGTTACAGAATTCTCCGAGCTCTTGATGGTCAATAAATCCATGAAGGCTTTGTTGTCTCGCTCTGACAAAACTAAGGCAGTTTCAGGGAATACAATTAATTCATCTTGTTTTGCTTCGGTAACTGCTTGAAGCATCATTTCTTGAGTCTTAATCAATCCTAGTTGACTCCATTTCTCTTCTAAAGTTAGATTAGGTTGATGTATAGAGACCCTAACTTCTGCTACTGGATTAGTCCAAGAAAGTGGACGCAATAATACAGATGAAATAAGTAGTGAAATGGTAAACAAAATTAAAAATTTAGACCATTTTTTTGACCTTAATCCCTTGATAATTTCAAAAAGCAATACGGAGATGATAACCATAAAAAAACTATTACCCTGAGCACCGATTATAGGTGTCAATCCATCTATTGGAGTATCAGCCAACATAGTGCCAGAAATTAACCAGGGAAAGCCTGTAAAGAGGTAAGACCTCATCAATTCAATAGATGTCCAAGCAACTGGCAAAGTAAAGATTAATAATGTTTTTGGAGCGAAGCTTTTAAGGTAATTATTAAATAAAAATAGAAGACCTGAATATAGAGAAAGTATACAAATAAAAAGTAATATTATTAGTATAGATCCTATTAAACCAATATTTCCATAAGAGTGAATACTTACATACAGCCAGGATATTCCGGATAACCACATTCCAAAACCAAATGTATATCCAATTAAAAATGATTCTTTATTAGAGGTTTCGTCCAGTAAAAATAATAAGCTTAAGATGGATAAAATAGACAAAAACCAAAGATCAAAAGGTGCAAAACCTAATGAAAAAATTAACCCGCATATAAGAGCAAGAACTGTCTTCTTGAACATATGATTCATATTAAAGACAGAAGGTCTTTTTAGAAAGGCAATTTAGTTTATTTTTGATACTTTAATTCGCTTAATTCGTCGTCTTTCTAATGAATTAATTACAAACCTCAAACCATCAATATTAATAGCATCATTTGGCTTCGGGAAACGTGCAAAATGGTGCATCACAATACCCCCTAAGGTATCAAAATCTTTATCACTGAGCGAAGAATTAAATGTTTCATTAAAAACATCAATAGGAGTCAAAGCAGAAACTAAATATTCATCTTCACCAATTTCTTTAATCAAAGTACCACTATCTTTGTCATGTTCGTCCTCTATCTCTCCAACGATTTCCTCTAAAACATCTTCAATTGTAACAATGCCCGTTACATCGCCGTACTCATCAAGAACAATTGCCATGTGATTTCTGCCTGCCCTTAATTCATCTAGCAAAATATTCAATTTTTTACTTTCCGGTATCAAAATAGCCGGTCTAATTAACTGAGAAAGCTCAAATTCATCAAGATCTTTGGAAGAGAGGAAGGGCAGAAGGTCTTTTGCTAGGAGTATTCCTTCAATTTTCTCAGTTTCTGAGTTTATTACAGGGAATCTTGAATGGCTGGATTTCACTACCCTTGGCAAGAAGTCTGCAGGTTTCTCGTTTTTGTCTACAAAAACCACTTGAGGGCGGGGAATCATGATATCTCTTACCTGATCAGTAGAGACTCTCAGCGCTCCTTCTATCATATTGAGAGTTCCCTTTTCAAGCACACCTCTTTCGCTTGAATCCCTTATAGATCCAGCAAGTTCCTGCTTGTTTTGGGGTTTATAGGAGAAATTTTGATAAATTTCTTTTATTTTGTTCTTTATTCTTTTCCTAAAGCCAAGTCGACTAGACTCAGCAGATATACTTGGGGGCTCGTCGTTCATTAACGCCTCACTTCATAAACACATGCACATCATAATTTGTTTCAGTAAGGATTCGCAATACCTATTTTTTTTAAGGTAGATATCTCAAGAAGCTCCATCTTGTTTGCTGAAGCTTCATCTTCGTGATCATAACCTACTAAATGTAAAACAGAATGAAGAATAATATGAATGAGATGGTCTGCTGCCTCTTTTCCCTGCTCATGAGACTCTTTTTTTATTATATCTATGCAAATAGCAATATCTCCAAGTAAATCTTGATTTAAATCAGTTGCGGGGGAGGGGAAGGATAAAACATTTGTAGGCTTGTCCTTCTTCAGAAATGTTAAATTTAATTTTTGTATTTCTTCTTCTGAAACAAATGAGAAATTAATATTCTTTGCAGTTATTAATTCATCTAGTCCTTCTTCTGCATCAATAAGAGCCTGGACCCATTCAGATATATCTTTTTGGGTGCAGCTTAGATCCTCAAGATTTCCTGTGATGAATATATTAGATTCAAATATAGGCACTTAATCGATAAATTTCGCATAGGCTTCAACAATCTTTTGGACTAATCCGTGCCTTACTACATCTTTTGTTTCAAACTCAACTAGACCTATATCTTCAACAGATTTTAGAACCTTAAGACAGTGTACAAGTCCAGAAGGAGTGTTTTTAGGCAAATCTATTTGAGTTATGTCACCAGTCACGACAACTTTTGAACCAAAACCAAACCTAGTTAAGAACATCTTCATTTGTTCGACCGTAGCATTTTGACTTTCGTCAAGAATGATAAAGGAATTATTCAAAGTTCTTCCTCTCATAAAGGCTAGGGGAACTACCTCTATAATGTTTCTTTCAATGAGTTGGTCTGTCTCTTTGTACCCCATCATTTGAAAAAGAGCGTCGTAGAGTGGCCTCAAATATGGATCAACCTTCTGACTAAGATCTCCAGGTAAAAAGCCTAACTTCTCTCCTGCCTCTACAGCCGGTCTAACTAATAGTATTTTTTCTACCTCTCCTCTTGAAAATTGCTCTACACCAAGAGCTACCGCAAGAAATGTCTTACCTGTTCCGGCCGGGCCTATTCCAAACGTTAATACATTTTTGTTGATGGTCTCTACATATTGAACTTGGCTGCCATGATTAGGAGTTACAAGAAGATTTGGTGTTTTGATAACTTGATTACTTGAAGTTTCTTTTTTTATATTGTTTATGTCATTCATGCCTTTTCTTAAGTATAAGTGAACCTCCTTAGATTCAATTGTTTTATTTTCGTCCAAGTCTTCGTAGATCCTTATTAGAATATCCTTTGCTATCTGGGCTTTTGCCTCATCTCCATTTATTTTAAAACTAGGACCTCTATTGAGTATCTTAATACCCAACTCATTCTCAATTTGTTTCAAAATAGAATTAGTAGGGCCACACAGATCACTTATCTTGTCATGATTGATAGGCTCTAACTGAAATTTCATTAATGGTTAAGAAGTAACTAAACAGCTATACCTCGTAGAGATTTATTTCTGGCTTCAACTATCTCTATATCAATGATTTCTCCAATCATTGAAGGATCTGAGCATGAAAATATAACTACTTTATTATTGTCAGCTCTAGCTTGGAATTCTCCAGGATTTTTCTTCGAAATATTAGTAACAAGGCACTTTCTAATCTCTCCAACCATTTTTCTACTAATACTTAATGCTGAGTTTTCAAGTTTGTGTTGAAGTTCTTGTAATCTGACCTTCTTCTCCTCTAAAGGGACATCATCTTCAAGATCTTTTGCAGTTGTATTGGGTCTTGGACTATAAATAAAACTAAAGGATTCGTCGTATCCAACATAATCCACTAAATCTAGAGTATCTAAGAAATCTTTTTCTGTCTCTCCTGGGAAACCGACAATGAAATCAGAAGAAATACTTATCCCGCTCCTGGCAGATTTTAATTTATCGATTATTTCAAAGTACTCATCTCTTGAATGTCTTCTTCTCATCTTCTTCAAGATATCATTTGATCCACTTTGCACAGGAAGATGAACATAACTAATCAGTTGAGGAACTTCTTGGTAAATATCAATAAGATCTTGGCCAAATTCAAATGGGTGAGAGGTGGTAAACTGAATTCTTTCAATGCCTTCAATAACAGATGATGACCTTATAAGATTTGATAGGCCGAGTCCTTTTGTTTTAAGTTTTGAATCTCTGTAGGAGTTAACATTTTGCCCAAGAAGATTGACCTCTTTGACACCTTTTTCTGCTAAGCCTTCTATTTCTTTTAATATGTCATCAAGTGGTCTGCTGATTTCGTTGCCTCTGGTGTGAGGTACTACGCAGAAAGAACAATATTTATTGCATCCTTCCATGATCGATACAAAAGCTGTCGGTCCATCCGAAGATTGTTCTGGTAAATGGTCAAATTTCTCAGTTTTTGGAAATGTGATATCTACAGACTCTAATTTATTTTCTGCTACATTTTCATATAGTTTTGGGACTCTATGGATTGTCTGAGGTCCAAATACAATATCAACTTGTGGAGCCCTTTTCATTATATTGTCGCCTTCTTGACTTGCAACACAGCCTCCAACTCCAATTTTTAAGTTCGGATTCTTATCTTTTAATTTCTTCCATCTGCCAAGTTGATGAAAAACCTTTTCTTGAGCTTTCTCACGTATAGAGCAGGTATTCAAAAGAATTAGGTCCGCCTCTTCCTCATTATCAGTTGTTTCAAAACCATGACTAATGCCAAGCAAGTCTTGCATCCTGTTTGAGTCATATTCATTCATCTGACATCCGTGGGTCTTGATAAAAAGCTTTTTGGCCATATATATATGTTATATCTTTTCGGTAACTATATTTTATATCTTTAATTAGGGCGGGAATTGTAATGGCAAAAAAAGGAATCTACAAAGTAGTATTTGTTCAGCTAGGTGAAGTCTACGAAGTTTATGCAGAAGCAATTTATCAAAGTGACATGTATGGATTCATTGAAGTTGAAGAATATATCTTCGATCAAAATTCTCAGATAGTCGTTGATACAAGTGAAGAAAAGCTTAAAAATGAATTCAAAGGCGTTCAAAGAAGCTATATACCCGTAAGTTGCATTATGAGGATAGATGAAGTCGACAAAAGAGGTATAGCAAAAATTACTTCTAGCGATTCATCAAAAGTCATGCCCATAGCCAATAGTTTTTTTGACGGACCTACAAAAAAGAAAGACTAAATAAAGAACTTATCCCTGTAGAACTTGAGTTCTTCTATAGATTCTAGAACATCTCCCATTGCCCTATGACCGCCTGATTTCCTAAAGCCATCTAGAAGTTCTGGATTCCATCGTTTAATCAGCTCCTTAATAGAACTTACATCAACATTTCTATAATGAAAGTAGGCATCTACTTCAGGCATATACCTTCTCAAAAACCGCCTATCATGAGAAATAGTATTACCACACAAAGGAGATCTTCCTTTTTGAGTGTGAAGGGATAAAAATTCAAGCGTCTGTTTTTGAGCCTCTTCAATTGTAATATTAGTTACTCTTAAACTTTCCACTAACCCTGATCTATTGTGTTGATTAGTATTCCACTCATCCATATTGTCTATGAATTCTTGAGGTTGCTGAATAACTAAGTTAGGACCTTCTATAATCTCGGATAAATCATGACTAGTAACTGCGGAAGCTATTTCAATGATTCTTTCTGAATCAGGCTCCAGTCCCGTCATTTCTAAATCTAACCAAACTAGAGTAGGATATTTTTTTGTGTCTGACATTTGCGGACAGAATTCTAACTGCAAATTACAATAACCCCTAGTAATGGTTGATAATTTTTTAAAAAGTAGCATTCCAATTCTACTGAGCATTGTTCTCAGTTCTTGTTCTATAGCGGGCACTTGGGTCTATGAGAGGCTGGATAACTATCTGGCAGATTATTTTAAAGAATATGCAGACTTTTCAAAGGAACAAAATAACGAAATAGAAAAAATTTCTAAAGATTATCTGGATTGGTTTTCAGCAAATGAGTTACCAAGAATTAAATTACTCATAAAAGAGTTAAAAGATATAAAAAGCGATAATCCTGAAACAACAGTATTCTCAGCTTATGAGGATGGCCAAAAAATATTTCGCAGAACAAATAGTTATTTCGAAGAGCCAATCATAAATTTTTCGAAAACATTAGATGAGAACCAAATAATTGAAATAGGAAAACATTTCGAAGAAATAAGAGAGAAGAGGGAAGAAGAACAAAGAGAAGAGAAAAAAGACTATCTTGATGAAATTCTAGAAAATTATGTTTCAGGGTTTGATAGAGTTGGAATCATCCTCAGAGAGGATCAAATTACTATTATTAGATCTAAATTACAGACATACATTCCTTTAAGAGCTGAGTGGTCTTCCCTTCAAGAAGAATGGGTCAACGAATTCATACAACTCCTTAAGCAGAACAACAGCAAGGGTTATGAAGAAAAAATGTTACTTTTTCTACAATCCATTCAAAGTCTAGGCGATGGAGTCTTTGAAAATAACGCTGATAAGAATCAAATACTTTCCATAGAGATTATCAGTTATGTGTTTTCTAGCAGCGATGAAAGGCAGATGAAGAATTTTAGACGCAATATGGATATATATTTAAAGTCTATAAATAGAATTTTATCTAAGAGATCGGTTAATTAAGCCCTGGTTAAGCTAAAATGCTAAAAAAATCTTATGAAGAAGGATAATCAAACTAAAACAAATTTTGGCTTCAAAGAAGTTGATTCAAATATAAAAGCAGATCTAGTAGGCAATGTCTTTGATACGGTCTCAAAGAATTATGATCTTATGAATGACCTTATGTCTTTTGGAATTCATAGACTTTGGAAAAAGGTAACAATCGAAACTTCTGGTATTCGAGATGATTTTGTAGTCCTTGACTTGGCAGGTGGAACAGGCGATATGGTCAAACTCATGAGAGAAAAGATATCCGATAAAGGGATACTTATCCTCAGTGATATCAATCAATCTATGCTGCGAGAAGGAAGAGATCGACTAATCAATGAAGGCATAGAAGGCATACAAACAGCTCAAATAGATGCTCAGTATCTTCCCTTTGAGGACAATACCTTTGATCTAATTACGATAGCTTTCGGACTGAGAAATGTAACTAACAAAGAAAAGGCGCTTCAATCAATTCATAATGCCTTGAAGCCTGGAGGCAAATTAGTAGTCCTTGAATTCTCAAGACCGCAAAATGAAGCATTTAGAGAGATTTATGACCTTTTTTCTTTTGAAGTCATTCCAAAAATCGGTGAACTAATTGCCCAAACTGAAGAAAGTTATAGATATTTAGCTGAATCTATACGAATGCACCCTGTCCAAGAGGAGCTTAAAAAGATGATGGAGGATTCAGGTTTTACAAAATGTAAATTTGATAACCTGACTAATGGAGTTGTTGCCATACATTCAGGTCAAAAAGGGATGATTGATGCTTAGAGATTCTTTCAGATTGCTCGTAATCCTAAATACTCTCCTGAAAGCTAGATTAGATAAGGAGCTCAGTGCTTTTGAAAAACCTAAAATTATTTCGTTACTTCTACTAATTTCTCCGTGGAGACTTTATTCGTCAAAAGGTGATTCTGGTGAAAGATTGAGAAAGGCATTAGAGGATCTAGGACCAATTTTTATAAAATTTGGCCAACTGCTTTCTACCAGACCTGACGTATTGCCAACGGAGATAACTTCGAGCCTCAAAACCCTTCAAGATGATCTTCCTCATTTTTCTGAGACTGAAGCATTGGCTCTAATTGAAAAAGAGCTAGGCTCAAGTATCGATATCTTATTTGAAGACTTTGATTTGACGCCAATAGCTGCCGCCTCGATTGCTCAAGTCTATTCTGCAAAACTTAAAGAAAATCAGGAACCCGTGGCTATCAAAATCGTTAGACCCGGAATAAAGAAAAAAATTGAAAGAGATATTTCTTTGATGAAAAGAATTGCCACTTTTGCAGAGAAAAGATCGGAAGATGCTCGAAGACTGCAAATGCTTAGGCTTGTCGAAGAGTATGAAGCAGTGATACTTGCCGAGCTAGATATGCGACTCGAAGCATCAAACATAAAACAAACTAAAAGAAATTTTGAATCCAATAAACTGCTTTATGTTCCGGAAGTTTATTTAGATCTCTGCACACAAAATGTTCTGGTGATGGAAATGATTCAAGGTATTCCTGTAGATAGGATAGATACCTTCAATGAACTTGGAGTGGATCTCAAGCTGGTTGCAGAAAGAGGCGTAGAAATTTTTCTCAAACAAGTCTTCATTGATAATTTT
This sequence comes from uncultured Gammaproteobacteria bacterium, assembly GCA_913042105.1. GTDB lineage: Bacteria > Pseudomonadota > Gammaproteobacteria > Magnimaribacterales > Magnimaribacteraceae > Magnimaribacter. The sequence goes on along the minus strand of CAJWIK010000010.1, from coordinate 4,884 downwards.
TTTCATGCCGATATGCATCCAGGAAATATCTTTATTGATGCAAAAAATCCTGCCGATCCGGCTTACGTAGCAGTTGATTATGCAATTGTTGGATCATTAAGTGAGGAAGAACAATACCAAATAGGTAGAATGTTAGTGGCTGTAATTGGTAGAGATTTTAAAGAGGTGGCTAGTATTTTAATTGATTCTAAGTGGGTTAATCCTAATACTCGTTTGAATGATCTTGAAAATACAATTAGGGCGGCATGTGAACCTATATTTGATCAGCCAATGGAGAAAATTAATTTTGGTGAAATGCTATTATTCATTTTCGATTCAGCAAGAAGATTTGACTTACGCATGCAACCATCTTTGATGCTGCTTCAAAAAACCTTAGTAAATATTGAAGGAATGGGGAAGCAGTTGTATCCAGCATTAGACTTCTGGTCAATTGCTAATCCTTTCTTAAAAAATTGGATTTCAGAAAGATATAATCCTAAAAAACTTACAGAGTGGGCAAAAAAGAACTCCCTAAGCTGGCTTGAAAAGGCTAGAAAATTACCTGAAATAGCAGATACCGCTATAGAACAAGTATCGAGGTTAGAGGAGTATCAAGTAGCTAATGAAACAAGACATAAAGAGCTTATGGATAAATTATATGTTCAGGGAAGATTTAATGGCATGCTTCTTATTGTGTTTATAATATTGATTATCTTCCTGATAGGTTCCTAAGGTGATGAACGAAAATTTCCTACAGACACTCTTCAATTTAATAGAGCAAAGAAAGCAATCAAACAGCAATGATTCTTATGTAAAGTCCTTGCTCGAACAAGGGAACATAAAGATAAATGAGAAGGTTTTAGAGGAATCTCTTGAACTCCTAGAAGCAACACAAGACCAATCAGAAGGTAAAAGAGAAAAAGTTATACATGAGACTGCTGATCTGTGGTTTCATACAATGATTCTATTAAGTAATGAAGAAATAAAAATAGAAGAAGTGCTTGAAGAATTAAAAGCAAGATTTGGAACATCTGGTCATGTAGAAAAAGCTTCAAGAGTAAAACCTAAAGAGGAGAAATAATATGGGCATTGGCGGAATAAGTATTTGGCAGATATTAATTATCCTGGTTGTAATCCTTTTATTTTTTGGCGGTACAAAAAGAATTAAAAGTCTTGGTTCTGATCTAGCAAATACCATTAAAAGTTTCAGGAAGACCATGGACGAAGAAGATAAAGATAAAGATAAATAATTTCTCATGTTCGATATAGGATTACTTGAACTACTAATAGTTGCAGTTGTTGTTATTGTTGTATTAGGTCCAGAACAAATTCCCGGTGCGGTCCGTTCCGGAGCAAAAACTATTTTTTGGTTTAAGCGACAAGCCTCTGGTGCAAAAGAAGAGATCACTAAAGCCTTTGACTTAAATGAAGCTTACCAAGATTCAAGAAACGAAGAGATTCTTGATGATCTAGAAGATAAAAAAGACTAATTCAAAATGGAAAAAAATACCTTCTTGGAGCACTTACAAGAACTAAGATCTAGGCTTCTAAAATCTTTGTTAGTCATCATGGCATGTTTTTTAGGGTTGGTTTATTTCTCTAATGATATTTATTTACTAATATCTGAACCACTTCTAAACTTTCTTCCTTCGGGGTCTTCGATGATCGCAACTGAAGTGGCCTCACCTTTTTTGGCACCTCTAAAACTTACTTTTTTTGCTTCTTTGCTTTTATCTATGCCTTTTCTTCTTAATCAGATATGGAGATTTATGGCTCCAGGGATGTACGTAAATGAAAAAAAATTAAGTTTCCTGGTAATGCTCTCAAGTCTCTTTCTTTTCTATCTTGGCATTCTTTTTACATACTTTTTAGTCTTGCCATTAGTATTTAATTTCTTTACTGGATCAGCACCTGAAGGGATATTAATCATGACGGACATCAGTCGTTATCTAGACTTCGTGCTTAGTATGATGTTTGCTTTTTCATTTGCCTTTGAAATACCAGTCTTTATATTTTTATTGATATGGAGTGGCGCTACCGACTCTGATGCATTGAGAAGTAAGAGACCTTATGTGGTGATTGGATGTTTTGCTGTAGGAATGCTCTTAACCCCTCCAGATGTAATTTCACAGACCTTACTCGCTATTCCAGCCTGGCTTTTATTTGAATTAGGAATTGTGATGGCCGATCTTGTTGTAAAAAAAGAAAAGAAAGATCTATAACTCAAACCAGAATGTAATTGGACCTTCATTGGTAAGATTCACTGACATGTTTGCTCCAAATTTACCTGAAGCAGTGGCGCCAAATTTTTTTTCTAGCAGTTCCTTGAATTCCTCAAATAATTTTTCGCCAACCTCGGGTATAGCAGCTTGAGAAAAACTGGGCTTAGTCCCTTTTTTTGTTCCGACAGAAAGAGTTACTTGAGGAACTATTAAAATTTCATGATTTGTCTCAAGAAGACTTAGAGAGACTTTTCCTTTTAGATTATTAAAAATTTTATAATGAAGAAGCTTGTCTGTGAGGGATTCTAGTTTTTTAGAATTATCTTCTTTGTCAAATCCTACAAAAACAAGAACTCCTTCGTCGATAGAGGCAATTATATTTTCATTAACCTCTACAGAGGCCCTGGAGACTCTTTGAACAAGCAGTTTCAATTAGTTTAATTTTCTAAAGAAATATCCCATTTGCCTTCCGATGCTAATCTATTCATCAAGGCTCGATGAGACAGTGCTTGTTGCGCATTAGAAGCATTTTCTGCCTTACCTAACCAGGCTTTTAGAGCAGGTTGCTGTAAAGCTCTCCCATAAGAAAAACTCAACTTCCAATCAAATCCGCCTATTTTATTCATAGCATCTAAATGTGCTGTTGCATCAATATCTGACTGCCCTCCTGAAAGAAAAGTTATACCTGGAAGATCGTCAGGCACATAGGCTTTGAGGCATTCAAGAGTTCTCTGAGCCACCTCTTCAACGGAAGCTCTGTCTGAGGCGGCAGATCCAGAAGTAACCATATTCGGCTTAAGGATAGTGCCTTTTATATCCACTCCTTTTGCAGAAAGGTTTGAAAATAAAGAATCTAGGCATTTAGAAGTTGCTTCATAACAAGCATCTATCGAGTGATCCCCCTCCATTAAAACTTCAGGTTCAACCATTGGAACCATATTATTGTTCTGAACTATCTTGGCATAATCTGCAAGAGCCTCCATATTGGCAGAGATGGCCTCTGAAGAAGGCAGACCCATTCCAATATTTATAACCGCTCTCCATTTAGTAAATCTTGCGCCAAGAGCAAAATACTCTTTGAGCCTCTCATCCAATCCATCAAGACCTTGAGTCAAGCTTTCTTCTGAATCATCCATCTGTTGAAGACCTTTATCAACTTTGATACCTGGTAATGCACCTTGTGAGGAGATTAAATCAACCATAGAAGTTCCATCGGCAGCATTCTGGCGTATAGTTTCATCAAAGAGAATTACACCTCCTATATTTCCTACCATGCCGTCTGATCTAAACAGTAATTCTCTATAGTCTCTTCTATTTTCTTCCGAAGATTCAACTCCAATAGAATCAAAACGTTTTCCACAAGTTGGATTACTTTCGTCAGCTGCTAAAATTCCTTTCCCTTCAGAAACTATATATTCTGCAATCTCATTAATATTATCTGAATTCATATTCTCTCCCTTTATAAATTTTAAGCTATTTTTGCATTAAGGCCTCTATAGCCGGTAATTTGCGTCCTTCTATAAACTCTAAGAAGGCTCCTCCCGCTGTAGAGACATAATCTAATTTATCTAAGACTCCTGCTTTTTCAGCAGCAGAAATCGTATCACCCCCACCAGCTACAGAATAAGCCTTTGAAGCGACAATCATCTTCGCTAATTGTATTGTCCCTTTATCAAAATTCTCTTTCTCAAAAAAACCGATAGGGCCATTCCATAAAATGGTCCCTGCTTCGTTGATTATACTTTCTAGTTGCAGAACATAACGAGGAGAAATATCGAAAATCGCTTCATTTTCGCCAACTTTATCTGCCGCAACCTCTCTTCCAGGCTGATCTGGGCTTTGCGAAACTACGACAATCTCAGGAATAATAACTTTGGGATTTTTTAAAAGTTGTTCTGCCTCTTTGAGCATTGAGGGCTCTACGAGAGATTTGCCAATATTAAATCCTTTGGCTGCTAAGCAGGTATTCGCTATACCTCCTCCAAGAACAACGGCATCCATTGATTGAGATAAAGAATCTATAAGACCTAATTTAGTTGATATCTTAGCTCCTCCTAAAATGGCAATTGATTTATTTTTGTCTTCTTTCACCTTTAATAAAGCACTGAGCTCTTCATCTAGTAGAAATCCGGCACATGCAACGTCTGAAAAAGAGATTACACCTGTTGTAGATGCATGTGCCCTGTGTGAAGTTGCAAAAGCATCCATAACAAAGAGATCTGCTAGATCAGAAAATCTTTTAGAGAGAGTAGGATCGTTATTTTTTTCTCCAATATTAAATCTGGTATTTTCTATCATCACCAAATCACTAAAGTCATCCATAGACTCTATTTCATTAAGGGAATGCAGAGGTATAGATCTATCTAAGAGTCTTTCAAGTTCAACCACAACAGGCTTTAAAGAAAACACTTCTTGAAATAGATCGTTTTCTTCAGGACGTCCCAAGTGGCTCATTATTTTTAAAGATGCGCCTTTTTCTAGAAGATAATTTATTGTTGGCAGAGATCTTAGAAGTCTCTCGTTATTAGTGACCACTCCATTTTGGATTGGAGCATTAAGGTCTAGTCTTAAAAGAACGGACTTATTACTTAAACTTATATCTTTAAGTTTTTTGTATCTCATTTTTAAAGACCGAGTTTTGAAATTATTTTTTCTTTTGTAAATCCGAAATGGTCAAAAAGAA
>CAJWIK010000009.1 GCA_913042105.1 uncultured Gammaproteobacteria bacterium | reverse complement strand
GTGAACGAACCCCTGGTGTTCGGGTTGTCATGCCAATGGCATTGCCCGGTAGCTATGTTCGGAAAGGATAACCGCTGAAAGCATATAAGCGGGAAGCCTCCTTCAAGACTAGTTTTCCCTGGACCTTCGGGTCCTTTAAGAGCCGTTCAAGACTAGGACGTTGATAGGCAGGGTGTGTAAGTGCTGTAAGGCATTGAGCTAACCTGTACTAATTGCTCGATCGGCTTGACCGTATTACATCAAGTAATTTCTTGATATAACCAAGTTACTTAACAGTTAATGGATTGAATTTATAAGTTTATGTCTGATGACAATAGCAAAAGTGAACCACCTGATACCTTTTCGAACTCAGAAGTGAAACCTTTTAGCGCCGATGGTAGTGTGGTTGCGACCATGTGAGAGTAGGACATCGTCAGACTTTTTTTGAAGGAACCCTTCTAATTTTTAATTAGGAGGGTTTTTTTCTGCAACAAGCATTGCTCCCAGGGCTGAAGCATATTCACCATTTTTAGGAAAATGAGGAGTAAAACCTGTAATTGATGCTGCTTGTTCCAGAGAATTTTTTAGACCCACAAAAGATGGTGCTCTACCTACGACAACAATTTCTGTAGCTTGAAACATCATAGCAACTGAGGTCGCTATTCTAGCTGCTGTTTGACCGACTAAATTTACAATACCAGCTGCTATATCCTCTCTGGAATATTCAATATCTTCTTTTGAAACCTTGCCGAAATTTACAGCTGTAGTATCAGATGGAAGTTGACCTATAGGTCCTGAAACAACATCTTCTAATATAAGATCTACAAAACTTTCATCTCCCTTTTCGGCAAGTGCTGCTATCTCTTCAGGATCTGTTGTACCTAATAAGAGTTTGCTTAAACCTAGAACAGTACCTCCTCCAACACCCGTACCTGAACAATGAGTAAAGATCCCTTTGTGCGCATGTATGCATGCCGTACCAGAACCAGCACTGACAATAATTGTAGACTCTTCCTCGCTAAGGCCCGAAAGTTTCATAGAACCATGTCCTACTGCATCTATTTCATTTACATGGATAATTGGAGTTGAATCTATATAGTCTCCGAGCTCTAGATGTTTTCCTCCAGTCACAGCTAAAAATCCTATATTGGAAATAAAATCAATATCTGGAAATAGTTTTCTTACCCTCTCTTGATTTAAATCTTTTGAACTTAAATCCATTTTATGAATTAGTTCATCACCTTTTTTTCTGAGTGTGTCCGTTACTGTTATACCGAAATCAGCAGAGATATTCATGGAGTATTAAAATAAATTTGAGTTAATATAAGTAAAGATTTAATTATAAATGGTTATTAAGTAGGAATGTAGATGGATATAAGACAAATAGTAATGGTTTCTGGACTTAGAGATCCAATAGTTGATGATCTCTGTTCTCTGTTTGATTTTGAGGTGGCCTTTAATGATCCCGGAGTATCTCATTTTGGTCTTGAGAATGCCGTAATTCCTTTAGGAACTGATTTTTTAGAAGTCGTCAGTCCAGTAGAAGAAAATACTACTGCAGGCAGGTATCTAGCTAAAAGAGGTGGCGATGGCGGATATATGATAATCATTCAAGTGGATAAATTTGAAGATTCACAAAAACTAGTAAACGAACATAATATTAAGACGGTTTGGGAAACTGATCTTCCAGAAGCTAAAGCCATGCATCTCCATCCAAAGCAAATGGGCGGAGCCATCCTGTCTCTAGATTGGATGAATCCTAAAGAGAGCTGGAAATGGGCAGGACCAAATTGGGAAAAGAATATTTCAGGACCTCTCAAGGGTATTGATGGTGTTGAAATTCAATCAGATAATCCTGAACTAATGCAAGAGACCTGGCTTAGGATTTTAGGGAATGTTAAAAGCGATCAAGATAACAGAATCCTTTTAGATAATACTTGGATAAAATTTACTGAAGCTACTGATGGAAGGGGACCCGGTATTTCAGCCTTTAGTCTTAAAGCTGAAAATAGTGACGAAATTATTAAAAGAGCTGAAAGTTTAGGGTTTTTGTTAAATGGCATAATAACTATAGGAGGGGTAAAATTCTATTTAAAATGAAAATATATTTCTTAGTATTCTTCTCAGTGCTTTTAGTTTCTTGTGGAGGAGGCGGTGGAGGAAGTTCTAGCACACCAGCACCTCCCGATGGAAATACTACTGCTGGAACTACACAAAGCTCAGGTACTTCTTCTAGCAGTTCTTCAACAACTTCATCAACCACATCGACAACTTCCACAACAACTAATTCTTATAATCCAAATTTACCTACCTCTGGTGCGATCACTTTAACTGGTAATTTTGAAACAGATAAGATGGAGTATGAGGAGACACAAGAATATCAACAGCAATATGGCTTAGATTTAATTAAGGCTTCTTCGGCATATGCCCGTGGCGCAACAGGAAGAGGGGCGATTATAGGAATTATGGATTCTGGAGTTGATAATTCTCACCAAGAATTAAATGGTTTTAACAAAATTGTTTCAGGCAGCTATCTGACATACCAAGATAGATCTCCTACTACAGATGAAAAAAGGCATGGCTCTCATGTCTCAGGTATAGCGTTGGGTGAGAGAGATGGATCTGGTATACACGGAGTGGCATTTGATGCGCAGCTGTTTTTTATATCTATAGAGTTAGGAACTGCTGGAGATACTTATGAGCCAGCCACTATAGACTCGACAGTAGATTTTACTGGAATAGATAATAGTTGGTCTCAGTTAGAAGCGGAGTTTGTCACTAATAATGTAACTGTCGTTAACGGAAGTTTTGGCTATCAAGGTAATATTAATGACTATACAGAAGAAAATATAAGAGAAGCCTTTCCAAAGACTATAGGTGTTTTAGCTCAACCTCAAAAATCAAACCAAGATAAAACAATTTTTGTTTGGGCTGCTGGAAATGGAGGTGGATATGCCGATCAAGGAGTAGACTATTCTAGTCCTGAAGTCTTTGGTGGGCTTGCTTATTTATTACCCGAGCTTAGAGGAAACACAGCCGCAGTTGTCTCGATAGACGAAGATGGTTCTATAAGTAGTTTCTCTAATAGATGCGGTGTAGCCAAAGATTACTGTTTGGCAGCCCCAGGTAGATCTGTTTTGAGTATTTATGCCGAAGACTCCCCTAGCTATGATTCTTATGGCAGAGCGAGTGGCACTTCAATGGCTGCCCCTCACGTATCTGGTGGCATAGCTCTTCTTGCTGACTACTTTGAAGGGCAATTAGGTAATACCGAAATTCTTCAAAGACTATTTGCAACAGCAAATAAATCAGGCATATACGCAGAATCTGATATTTATGGACAAGGTTTGATGGACTTAAATGCCGCAACTCAACCACTGGGCACAGCCATGATTGCTACCTCCGGTGCTTCACTTTCAAATCTTACGATTCAAGAAGAAGGTTCCTATATTGGAATTATTGGACCTGCTTTTGGTAACTCAATTGCTAATAGATTGAGAGGATTAAGTTATGTTGTTTTTGATGACCTAGGCGCACCCTTTAAGAGGAGTATTGACAAGCGTATTCTTAACAACATCCCCAATATAAATTGGCTAACTTCTTTTCAATTGAATCCCAATAAAAGAGTTTATCAACGTACATTCTCACCGACACCTGGAAGTGACCTTAAGGTAGGATTAGTAGATAAATTTTCTTATATTGATGCTCCCTCCTTATGGGCAAATACAGATAGTAACTTGGCGTATTTCTCTTTTTCTCAAGCTATCACTGAAACAAGTAAGCTATTTTTTGGCAATGGAACTAGCCCAAATACCTATTTGAGCTCAACTAAAAATAATCACTATAAAGGAATACCTTTTCTTGATTTTTCTTCTGAAGGATCGTTTGTAGGCTTAGATATCTCTTTACCTCTTAGTAAATCCCTTCTATTTTCCTTCTTTGAAGGATCTCATCAAGACAATCAGAGATTTATCAATTCTCTTGGAGATAGTAAAGGTGTCTTTTTAGAGTTTAAAGATAGCAATCAGTCCTCAATGCTCTCCTATCAGATGGGCGTGATGAAAGACAGTTCCAGCTTATTGGGCATATCTTCTGAAGGAGGTTTTGGTTCGCCTGATAACTCCTCCACATCCTTTTTGGGATTCGAGTCTCTTAATATGTTGAGGCAGGTGTCCATTAGAAGCTCTATCCATCTTGGCAAGAGCTCATCATCATTTAATGGACTTGGTTTTATCGACGAAATGGATGATTCAATCTTTACTGCTTTTAATTTTTCTATTTTTAAGAGCAGTATATTTTTACAAAATGATTCATTAAGCCTGGAAATATATCAACCATTACGATCTGAAGTGGCTAATCTGAATCTGAATTTACCTGTGGGAAGGACAAAAGATAGAAAAATTCTATTTAATGACTACAAGGTTGATTTAACACCTTCTGGCAGACAAATTAATTCTCAATTAGTCTATAGCTCAAATGGTAAATATATATCTTTCTTCGGAAAGGTAGGGTTGGTTTCAAATGAGTTCCACAACCAAGATAATGACACAAAGCCCTACTTCTTATTGGATATAGAGCTTAATTTAAAATAAGCCCTGGGCAGTATGTACTGCTAGCTCCTTCTCTGATTGCTGATCAATTTCAGAAGACGTCTCTAGAGGTTTATTAAGCTCTGCCCATTCAATTTCAAATTCATCATTTGAATCCATATAGGAGGTAAGATTAAGTTTTTCATACAAAGGCATAACTTTATCAGTCAAAAGACCAATCCTTTTGAGGTTAGGCATTACTCTGCTGAATAAAAGATTTGTGAACATATCTTGGCTTTCATCATTCACGACCATTGCTCTCACTTCCTCTTCGCTAATATTAAACCATCTGGCAGGTAACTCTGTATTGATAATTCTATCTCTCATAACTACGCAAGCCTCGTACGCGAACATAGCTCTATCTTCCACTTCTTCCTCAGTAAGCGTCTTTAAAAAATCTTCTAAGTAGTTAACTCCAAATGTTACATGTCGCGCCTCATCTCTTATCACGTAGTGAACTAATTGTCTTAGTAAGGCACAGTTAGAAGTTTCTTTTGTAGTTTGAAAAGCGGCAAGAGCTAGACCTTCAATAATAATTTGCATTCCAATGAACTTAAGGTCCCACCTTGGATCTGAGAGTATTTTATCTATAAGTGATTTCAGATTTTTATTAATTGGATATTCAACCCCTGAAACTTGCTTTATGTATCTGGCAAAGACTTCAACGTGCCTCGCTTCATCAAAAGTTTGGGAAGCTGCATAAAGTTTCGCTTGGTAAGTAGGTGCACAAGATACTAGTTGTGAAGCTACCAATAGTGCTCCTTGTTCTCCGTGAAGAAATTGGCTTAAACCCCATGCTTGATCATGCCAAAGGTACTCAAGACGCTCTTCTTCAGGTAGGGCAGCTAAAGGTCCCTCCATTCGCGCCATAAGCTCCGCCTTAACTGGAGCTTGTCCCTTTTTGATGGCCTTGGACCAGTCCAAATCAATTGAACCGTCCCAATTTAGTTTTTTACCAAGTTCATATAATTTTTTGATGCGAGTATCTGCATCAGTATAATCCCAATTGTAATGTCCAATGAGGGGAGTATTAAAGATCTCAACAACATCTTCAATATGTCCTTCATTAAAGCCTTCCGGTAGATCAAATTCTCTAGGATCAACAGGCGGGTTATCAACTACTTTTATTTTCATATTTAACCTGTCTTTGATGAGTAATCTAGAGGTTGAGAGAGTTCATCCCAATCGATATTTCCATGATCCTCTAAATCTTGAAATTGAAGAATATCCATTGCAGCATATTTTTCTTGGGTTTTTTCAGTAACCAATCCAATTCGTTTTAGATTAGGCATGATTTTTGCAAACAAGAGATTATTGAATAGCTTTGAATTTTCAGACTTATTTAAAACTTCTTGAGCTTCCTCAACATTCCATCCAAATTGTTTCATTACACTATCTGAACCAAATCTATTTCTCATAACTACACAAGCTTCATATGCAAAATCAGCTCTTTCTTCTTTCTCTTCATCTGAGAGTGTTTGAACAAATTCCTCTAAATAATTAACTCCAAAAGTAACATGCCTAGCTTCATCTCTAATAACCAGATAGAAGAGGTCTTTGAGTAAAGGATCCATTGCCGCAGCTCTTTGTCTTTCAAAGGCTGCAAGGGCCAACCCTTCGATAATGATTTGCATACCTATAAACTTTAAATCCCATCTAGGATCTGAAAGAATCTTATCAAGTAGAAGTTTTAGTCCTGGCATAACAGGATAATTAAAGCCGATTCTCTCTTGTAGATACTTATTGAATACTTCTACATGCCTAGCTTCATCAAAAGTTTGTGATGCAGCATATAGTTTTGCATTATAAGTTGGCGCACAAGATACTAGCTGAGAAGCCACTAGCAAAGCCCCCTGTTCTCCATGAACAATTTGACTCAGGCTGCTACCCAAAAGGTGCCATGAGACTTCAATTTTCTTTTCTTCTGATAGGTCATCATATGGCTTGAAGCCAGCTAACTGTTGATGTTCGGGTGTGGTTGCCCAATCAGAATGAGAGTAATGCTCATTAGACCAATCTAAGTCCATAGTTGCATTCCAGTTTAATTTTTTCCCTAATTCGTAGAGTTTCTTGAGCCTGTTGTCTGCATCCGTATAGTCCCAGTTATAAGATCCTGTAAGTGGGGTTTGGAAAATCTCAACAATATCTTCAATATCTTGAGGCTCTAACTTACTTTCTAAGTCATCTTTATCAAAATAGTTTAATCCTGGAGGACAATTTTTAACTTCTGTTATTTTCATGATTTTATATCCTTAATAGAGGTACATTCTACCTTAAATTACAAAAAACCGCCGCTTTCAAACCTTCAAAAGTTTTGTTTTATTTTTTAGATAAAAGGTGACCCCACTCAATCTACTTTGAACAAATCTGTTAATTGTTCTAGCATCGCTCCACCAAGCTCTTCAGCTCTATGTATTGTCAGGGCATTTTTATAGTAGCGCGTAACGTCGTGACCTATCCCTATGGCAATAAGATTAATATCCGACTTAGTCTCAATAGAGTGAATCACTTGTCTGAGGTGGAGATCTAAAAAATTTGTTGGGTTGGTAGACAAAGTACTGTCATCTACTGGGGCCCCATCAGAAATAACCATCAGTATTTTTCTTTGCTCTGACCTTCTTGCTAATCTGTCATGAGCCCAAATTAGCCCTTCTCCATCAACGTTCTCTTTCAATAAACCCTCTCTTAACATGAGTCCAAAGTTTTTTTGCCCTCTTCTCCATGGCGTATCTGCAGATTTAAAAATAATATGCCTTATGTCGTTTAGTCTTCCCGGATTTTCAGGTTTTCCATCATCCATCCAGAGTTTCCTGCTCTCACCGCCTTTCCACTGCTTCGTGGTAAATCCTAAGACTTCTGTCTTAACATTACACCTCTCTAATGTCGTACTAATTATATCGGCACATATTGCGGCCACCGTCATTGATCTTCCTCTCATAGAGCCCGAACTATCTACTAAAATAGAAACGCTTGTGTCTCTAAACTCAGTATCCTTTTCTATCTTATAACTCAATGAAGTAAGGGGATCGGTTATCATCTTATGAAGTCTAGCTGAATCAAGTATGCCTTCTTCTTTATCGAACTCCCATGATCTATTTTGCTGAGCCATAAGAAATCTTTGTAATCTATGGGCTAGTTTGGATATAGTTGCTTTGCTGGGGCCCATAAGCTGATCTAGATGTTTTCTTAATCTTACTAACTCTTCAGCACTGCAAAGATCTTCAGCTTTAATTTCTTCATCAAAGCTTCTTGTGTAAACTTTGTAACTAAAATTACCTGTTTGTCCTACTAAAGATTCAAGCCATGATTGGTTGGCTGTAATTTCTTGATTCTCATCAACAATCGCATCTTCATCAATATCACCAGAATCAGCATCAGTCTCTTCATTACCTTCTTGATTATCTTGTTCGGGCGAACTGTCTGATTCTTGAGATTCATCCTCACTGCCTTCGTCTGAAGCACTTTCTTCTTCTTGTTCTGTATCATCCTCTATATCATTATCTTCTGTTTCAGATTCTTCATCAGTGATATTTAAATTCTTCAAGAAGTCTTCTGCAAGGTCATAGAACTCTGATTGATTTTCTAGCGAACTGATAACTTTTTCCTTAAATTGAGTACCTTGATCATCAAATAGCTTTCCCCAGTACTTTAAGAATAGGCTCGATTTTGTATCCATCTCATTAGGCAAACAAATTCTTCTTAGCCAAGTCTCTAAAGCAATTTCTAATTGATCCTCCTGATCTTCAAAACTTTCATTCAGTTTGCATTTATCTTCAAATTTGGCAGTTAGATTGGAGGCGACACCGGGAAAGTTAAGAGACCCGAGAATCTCAACTCTCGCATCTTCCATTACTTTGATTAGTGAATTAATTTTATCTATGCCAGAGTTAATCCTTATTGACTTATCCCTGTACCTTTCTGCGCAGGCAAGTGAATCTGCCTTACCCCTGAAAGAGGTTAATTCTTTAATAGAATTTGGTGGGTTTGGAAGGGTTGAACCCATGCCTCCATAGCTGATCTCAAGTTCTGAATTTCCTGATAAGGCTCTAGTTGCTGCCGAAACAGCCTCCTTTATTGTTTCAGATTGAGAGCTCTTAGAGGACATGAATCACTTAGGTATTTTCTAGTTCTTCTGCTATTGAATCTACCGTCTCAGAATCGAAACATCTCTGATAATACTCAGCAATAATAACTCTTTCTGTTTCATCACATTTATTTAAGAATGTGATCTCAAAAGACTTATTTAGATCGTTAAATATATGATAATTCTCTGCCCAACTAATAACTGTTCTTGGAGACATCAGGGTTGAAATATCTCCATTAGCAAAACCTTGTCTGGATAAATTAGCTACAGAAATCATATTTTTAGCAATGTCTAAACCTTCTTTATCATCAAGACTTGGAACTTTAGAAAGAATAACTTTCAACTCTAGTTCTGGATCAAGGTAATTAAGGGTAGAGACTATATGCCATCTATCCATTTGTCCTTGATTGATTTGTTGTGTTCCATGATACAAACCTGAAGTATCTCCTAAACCAACTGTATTCGCTGTAGCAAATAGCCTAAAACCAGGATGAGGCGATATGACTTTATTTTGATCCAGTAAAGTGAGTTTACCCTCAACCTCAAGCACCCTCTGAATTACAAACATTACGTCAGGTCTACCCGCATCATATTCATCAAATACTAGCGCAGTAGAAGATTGAAGCGCCCAGGGCAAGATGCCTTCTTTAAATTCTGTTATTTGTTTCCCATCTTTTAAAGTGATCGCATCTTTTCCAAGTAAGTCGATTCTACTAATATGACTATCTAGATTAATTCTGATACAAGGCCAATTGAGTCTGGCGGCTACTTGTTCGATATGTGTTGATTTACCTGAGCCATGATAGCCTTGGATCATAACTCTGCGGTTATGAGAAAATCCAGCAAGAATTGCCATCGTTGTTTCTTTATCGAATTTATATGCTGAATCTATAGAAGGTACATGTTCATTTGGCTCCTCAAAGGCCAATACCTTCATATCAACATCTATATCGAAAGTTTCTCTGACATCTATTTCGACATTTGGTAGTCCGTTAACTGTTTTATTGTTCATGTTTTTTTAAATTTTGTAGGAAAGAGGCACTATTATCCTGATTTGAATCGTTTCAGCAATACTTAGCCTGCAGTACAATAGGCAAATGGAAAAAAAAGATCAAGTAGAAGAAATATGGGAAACTATTCAGGAAGAAACTTTAAGGAGGGTTAAAGCTGAACCTGTCTTAGCTAGTTTTTTTCACACAACCGTATTGGAGCACCATTCATTTTCATCCGCAGTTGCAGATCTGATAGCTAATGACTTGGGTAGTTCTTCTGTTCAGCCAATGATGTTAAGAAGTGTAATAAAAGATGCAATAAATTCCAGTGATGACATATTAGAAGGAACGATGACAGATTTATTGGCTGCCAAGCAAAGAGATCCCTCTTGCAAGTACTTGTCTGAACCACTTTTATTCTTTAAAGGATTTAAATCCCTTCAATCACATCGCGTTGCAAGTTGGTTATGGACCAACTCTCGACATACTTTGGCACACTATTTTCAGAGTAGAACTTCTGAGGTGTATGGTGTTGATATACATCCGGCCGCAAAATTAGGAAAAGGAATTATGATCGATCATGGCACAGGAGTTGTAATTGGGGAGACTTCTGTCATAGAAGATAATGTTTCTATCTTTCAGGGTGTAACTTTGGGAGGTACAGGCAAAGAAAATGGAGACAGGCACCCTAAAGTCAGAGAGGGAGTATTATTGAGCGCCTCCTCAACAATTTTAGGTAATGTAGAGATTGGAAAGAATGCTAAAATTGCTGCAGGCAGTGTCGTTCTTAGCGATGTCAGAGAGGGCACTACAGTTGCTGGAGTCCCAGCAAAAGAAGTTAATCAAGTTTCAGGGCATGTACCAGCTGATGAGATTGATCATTTAATAGAATAGGAAAATTTTTATGAAATATGAAACTATAAAATATGAAATAGATAACAATATTTTAACCATAACGCTGAATAGACCGGATAAGCTAAATGCTTTTACAGGTCAGATGATGGATGAACTCATTTTTGCATTTGATAGTGCTGGAAAAGATGACGAAGTCCGAGTGATTATTGTAACTGGAGAGGGAAGAGGTTTCTGTGCTGGTGCTGATCTATCATCCGGAAATAATACTTTCAATAGAGATGTAAGAAATAATAAAGGAGATCAAGAAGATCATAAAAAAGATCCTGAGTGGATTAGAGATGGAGGAGGTAAGACTACTTTATCTATATTTGAGTGCCCTAAACCAATTATTGCAGCTATTAATGGTCCTGCTGTAGGTGTTGGAGTGACGATGACATTGCCTATGGATATCAGGCTTGCAAGCGAAGATGCTAAGTTTGGTTTTGTATTTGCAAGAAGAGGGTTGGTCCCTGAAGCAGCATCTAGCTGGTTCTTACCTAGGTTGGTAGGTATAAGCAAGGCTTTAGAATGGACTTATTCAGGCAAAGTATTTAATGCCACAGAGGCTAAAGAAGGCGGTTTAATCCGATCTATCCATAAACCTGAAGAACTCTTAAATGAGGCCAGATTAATAGCCAATGAAATCATTCAGAGCTCCTCTTCAGTATCCGTCTCCCTCACCAGACAAATGTTATGGAGGATGCTTGGAGCAGATCATCCCATGGAGGCACATAAGATTGATTCAAGATTGATATATGAGCTAGGGAGAGGAGAGGATGTAAAAGAGGGAGTGAACTCTTTCTTAGAAAAAAGATCACCAGACTTCCCTAATAAAGTTTCCGAAGATATGCCTGAATCTTATCCTTGGTGGGACGAAAAGAAATTTACTTAATATGAAAAAGAAAGCTTTAAATAAATTAATTAAACTGCTTGATCTTGAGACACTTGAAGAAAACCTCTTTAGGGGTCAAAGTGAAAATATAGGTGGTCCTAGAGTTTTTGGAGGACAAGTAATAGGTCAGGCTTTAACTGCTGCAGTTAGAACTGTTCCTGAGAAGAGATTTGTTCATTCTTTACATGCTTATTTCCTTCGTCCTGGAGATATGGAATATCCTATTATCTATGATGTAGAAAGGACTAGAGATGGTGGGAGTTTTACTACTCGTCGTGTTGTGGCAATTCAAAAAGGTGAACCGATATTTGATATGGCATTATCTTTCCATAAAGTAGAAAAGGGTCCTTCACATCAAATAGATATGTTGGATATTCCTGGCCCAAACGAATGCACTAGTGAATTAGAAGTAAGAAAGAAAATGATTGATAAAGTGCCGGCTAAATACCGAGACTTCTTTCTGAGAGAAAGGCCAATAGAAATAAGGAACTTACCGGGCGAAGGTATGTTTGAAGAGCCAACAAAGAAGGAACCTTATAAGCACGTGTGGATGAAAGCAGTAGGGAAATTACCAGATGATGTTGTACATCATCAGGCTATATTGGCTTATGCATCTGATATGGGACTTCTTAGTACTTCAATGAATCCTCACAAACTTAGCTTTGCTAAAGGTAATGTCATGAGTGCTAGCTTAGATCATGCTATGTGGTTTCATAGACCATTTAGGGCGGATGAATGGATGCTTTACTCCACTGATAGTCCAAGCGCCAGTAATGCCAGAGGATTTAATAGGGGAAGTGTCTATACAGAAGATGGCACTTTAGTTGCCTCTGCTGTTCAAGAAGGCTTAATGCGTGTTGTTAAGAGATAAATATTATTTAGGGAAAAAACCATTGAGCTCTATATAAGAGTCGTCTCACCCATTAAGTTTAGGTCTATTTCACGAGCAGCAGCTCTTCCCTCATTAATGGCCCAAACTACAAGAGATTGTCCTCTTCTGCAATCACCCGCAGCAAAGACCTTGGGATTGGATGTTTGATGTATATTATGATCAGCTTTATAGTTTGATCTTTCATCAAGTTCCACATCAAGCTTATCTACAGCATAATGCTCAGGTCCTAAAAAACCCATTGCCAAAAGGATAAGATCAGCTTCCCATTCTTTTTCTGATCCAGGCACCTCTTTAAAATTGGTATCAACTTCAACTGTTCTAATTCCTCTCAAGGTACCATCTTCGTTCCTGAGGAACTCTTTACCTGAGATTGAGTAAACTCTTGGATCATTGCCATAAATTTCTGTCGATTCTTCATGTCCATAATCAACTTTATAAACTCTAGGAAATAAAGGCCAAGGATTATTTTCAGACCTTTCCTTCGGAGGCTCGGGCATAATTTCAAAATTAATTAGAGACTTGCATTCATGTCTCAATGAGGTGCCTATACAGTCAGTACCAGTATCTCCACCACCTATAACTATGACATTCTTGCCTTTAGCAGAAATATATTGCTCATCATCATGCTCTGAATCCAATAAGCTTTTAGTATTTGTTCTAAGGAAATCCATAGCAAAATGAACTCCTACACCTTCTCTTTGTGGAATAGGTAGATCCCTGGGTTTGGTTGCTCCAGTCGTCAGTAAAATTATGTCATTAGATTGATTAAGCTCCTCCATGCTGACAGAGTTTTCTCCTTGTCCCCCAACATCCGCATTAGAAAAGAATTGAATACCTTCTGTTTCCATGATCTCTAATCTTTGATCAATAATAGATTTATCTAATTTCATATTAGGAATGCCGTACATCATCAGACCACCGATTCGATCAGATCTTTCATATACTTTAACTGTATGGCCTACGCTATTGAGCTGTTGGGCTGCCGATAACCCTGCAGGACCAGAACCAACAATGGCAATAGACTTACCTGTTCTGATTGAAGGGATTTGTGGTTTTAGCCAACCATTTTGAAAACCCTTATCGGCTATCGCAAATTCTAGATTTTTTATTGCAACAGGACTTTCTGTTATACCAAGTACACATGCTCCCTCGCAAACCGCAGGACAAACTCTTCCAGTGACTTCTGGAAAGTTATTTGTAAGCATTAGTTTGTCAAAAGCTTCTTCCCATTTATTCTGATAAACAAGGTCATTCCATTCTGGAATGAGGTTATAAACCGGGCAACCTTCACCTGACTGGCAGAAAGGGACACCACAATCCATGCATCTTGACCCTTGAACAGAAAGTTTTTCGTCATCGTGGTCACTATAGATTTCTTTAAAATCTAACACCCTCTCTTTAGCGGGACGATAAGGCTCGACCGCTCTTGAGAACTCTTTAAATCCTGTAATTTTACCCATTACTTAATTGTTTATTAGCTTTCATTTCATTTAAGACACGTTTGTAGTCTGTAGGCATTACTTTTACGAACTTTCTTGATTCATTAGTCCAATCTTCTAAGATAATTTTTGCAACAGTAGATTCAGTATACTCAAAATGATTTTGTATAAGACTTTTTAGATCTTCTAAATCTTCACCAATAAGAGTTTCAATCTCATAAGTTTCTTTATTGCAGTTTTTTATAAAATCTTCATTTTTATCGTAAATGTAAGCAATTCCTCCGCTCATACCGGCACCAAAGTTTCTGCCCGTAGGACCCAGGATCACTGCTTTACCACCTGTCATATACTCACATCCATGATCGCCTATACCTTCAACTACTACAGATGCTCCACTATTCCTTACACAAAATCTTTCTGCAGCAATACCTCTGAAGTAAGCCTCACCTTGTGTTGCACCATAAAGAGCGACATTACCTAAAAGAATATTTTCTTCAGCTTTAAAAAGACTATTCTTTGGAGGATAAATTATTAATTTTCCACCAGACAGGCCTTTACCAACATAATCATTGGCATCACCTTCGAGCCTAAAGGTCATTCCTTTTACTATCCAAGCCGCAAAACTTTGCCCAGCTGAGCCTTCAAAATTTATTTCTATTGTATCTTCTGGTAGATTATTAGATTCCCAAACCTTGGCCACTTCATTTGATAACATTGTTCCAACAGTTCTATTGATATTGAGAATAGGGCTCTTAAAAGAAACTTTTTCTGCTTTAGTAATTGCCTTCCTGCATTTTTCTATAAGAGAATTATCTAATGCCTTATCTAGCCCATGATCCTGTGTTTGCGTATTGTAAACTTCGGTATTATCAAAGATTTTTTCAGCAGGCTGAAGCATTCCACTAAAATCAAGTCCACTTCTTTTCCAATGACTAATGGCTACATCAGTTTCTAAACAGTCAACTCTACCTATCATTTCATTAACAGTTTTAAATCCAAGCTCAGCCATGATCTTTCTTAAATCTTTTGCCACCATAAATAGATAATTGACAACATGTTCAGGTTTCCCTTTAAATTTTTTCCTAAGTTCTTTATCTTGTGTAGCAATACCAACTGGACAGGTATTAAGGTGACATTTTCGCATCATTATGCAGCCTAATGTAACGAGTGGAGCCGTTGCAAAACCAAATTCTTCTGCACCAAGCAAAGCTGCTATAGCTACATCTCTTCCAGTCTTAATTTGACCATCAGTCTGAAGTACTACTCTAGATCTCAAATTGTTCATTACTAGAGTTTGATGAGTTTCAGCGACGCCAAGCTCCCAAGGTAGTCCCGCATGTTTGATAGAAGTTAATGGTGATGCACCAGTTCCTCCATCATGACCTGCAATCACTAAATGATCAGTTTTGGCCTTAACAACACCTGCAGCAATTGTACCAACGCCAACTTCAGAAACTAACTTAACGCTTATCCTTGAGGTACGGTTAGCATTCTTTAGATCATGTATCAGTTGTGCAATATCTTCAATAGAATAGATATCATGATGAGGAGGAGGGCTAATGAGACCAACACCGGGGGTAGAGTGTCTAATTTTAGCAATATATTCATCAACCTTTTTACCTGGTAACTCTCCACCTTCTCCGGGTTTAGCACCTTGTGATATTTTGATCTGAAGTTCATCAGAATTAGTAAGATAGTTCATCGTTACACCGAACCTTCCAGAGGCAACCTGCTTGATAGCAGATCTTTTAGATACACCTGATTCATCTGGTTTAAATCTAATAGGATCTTCTCCACCTTCTCCAGTATTAGATTTTCCGCCCAGTTTATTCATCGCGATAGCTAACGATTCATGTGATTCAGTTGAGATAGATCCTAAACTCATTGCTCCAGTTGCAAAACGTTTAACTATTTCTTTTTCACTTTCTACTTCTTCTATATCTAGAGGTTTATTAATTTTTTTAAATTGCAATAATCCTCTTAAAGTACTTTGCTTAGTTGAGACCTCATTTGCATGATTAGCAAAATCCCAATAGGCGTCTTCGTCATTTGTTCTTGAAGCGAGTTGCAAGGAAGATATAGTTTTAGGATCCCACATATGTGCATCTCCACCATTTCTCCAATGAAAATCTCCTGGGTTAGGTAAGTTCGTAACTTTAATTTCTTCTTTCGGATATCCTAAGTCGTGCCTTCTTAGTTGTTCATTGAATAAAGCTTCGAAACTAATACCTCCAACTCTACTCGCGGTTCCGGGGAAAGATTTTTTGATTATTTCTTCTGATAGGCCCACTGCTTCGAATATTTGAGCTCCTTTATAGGAATGTAAGGTCGAAATACCCATCTTAGCCATTACTTTTAAGATACCTTTTTTCGTAGCTTTTTTGTATGCAGAAACAATATCTTTTGCGGTTGTTAGATTTTCATCTTGCAAAGTACCGTCTTCTAGAGATTGTAGTATTGCTTCAAAAGCTAGGTATGGATTAATCGCATCAGCTCCATATCCAAATAACAAACAATGATGATGTACTTCTCTTGCCTCTCCAGTTTCAACAATAATACCTATCTTTGATCTGAGCTGTTTTTCTACTAAATGATGATGAATTGAAGAGCAAGCCAATAAAGAGCTGAGTGACATACGAGAGTCTGTTATGTCTTTATCAGAGAGAATAAGAAAAGAAAAATCTTCCTTAATTGCTGTTTCTGCTTCTTGGCAAATTGTTTCTAATCTCTGCAACATTGCTTGAAGCCCACCTTCTTTAGAATAGGTTAGATCTATTGTTTTTGTTTTCCAGTGAGGTGTAGACATATCTTTTATAGTCTTCAGCTCAGCATTAGAGAGAATAGGATTCTTAATTCTCAATCTTCGAGCATTTGCTGGATCATTTTTTAATAAATTTCCTTCAGGGCCAATAAGGCATTCAAGAGACATGACGACCTCTTCTCTTATGGAATCAATTGAAGGATTTGTAACCTGAGCAAATAATTGCTTGAAGTAATCAAATAATATTCTAGGTTTGTCTGATAGGCATGCTAATGCCGCATCATTACCCATAGATCCTAAAGGATCTCTCAATTCCGTTACTAGAGGAAGTAGCATGAATTGCATAGTTTCTGTTGTATAGCCAAAAGATCGCATTCTGGATATGAGATTAGCTTCAACGCTGTCTTTTTCTTCCGGTATTTGGATATCTTCAATATCTACAATAGATTTATTCCAGTCTTTGTAAGGATTCCCGTTAGCAATATCGTTTTTGATATCTTCATCAGATATCATTTTTCCTTGTTCAAAATCAATTAAGAACATCTTTCCGGGTTGAAGTCGTCCTTTTGATATTATTGTTTTATTGTCAACTGGGAGAACTCCTACCTCAGATGCCATAATCACTTTATCGTCATTAGTTACGTAAAATCTGCTTGGTCTAAGCCCGTTCCTGTCAAGAACTGCTCCAACTTTCTTGCCATCTGTAAAAACGATTGAGGCTGGACCATCCCAAGGTTCAATCATAGAAGAGCTATATTGATAAAAGTCTTTTTTTGCATCTGACATATTCACATCAGACTGCCATGCTTCCGGAATCATCATCATCACAGATTCCTGAAGGCTTCGGCCAGAAAGTAATAAAAACTCAAGCACATTATCGAAGCTCCCAGAATCAGTGCAATCGAGTTCGGTAATAGGAAAGAGCTTTTCTATATCACTGCCAAATAAATCACTTTTGACCAGACCTTGTCTAGCCTTCATGGCGTTCATATTACCCTTTAGAGTATTGATTTCTCCGTTGTGGCACATAAATCTATTCGGTTGAGCTCTGTCCCATGAGGGGAAAGTATTCGTACTAAATCTAGAATGAACCATTGCCAAATGAGTTTTAAATTCCTTATTCTCTAAGTCGGAATAAAAGGGAAATAACTGAGAAGGGGTAAGCATGCCCTTGTAGACAATAACTGATGAGGACAAACTGCACGCATAGAATAATTTTGCTTCTTTTAAAGTCTGATTGCTTCTAATTGCGTGGCTTAAACGCTTCCTGATTAAGTATATTTTTCTATCAAAATCGTCTTGAGGCAGACCTTCTTCAGACCTAATAAACAGTTGAGATATGTAGGGTTGGGCACGCCTAGATGCGGGACCTACGTCTGCTTTGTCTGGATTAACGGGAACTTCTCGCCAACCTAAAAATACTTGATTCTCTTCTTCTATTATTTTTTCAGTTAGTTTTACGCAGTGTTTTCTTTCTTCAATATCAACTGGTAAAAAGATATTACCGACAGCATACTGGCCTTTCAAAGGAAGAGTTATATCAAGTTTTTCTGCTTCTGAACGATAAAAACTATCCGGAATAGCCATCAAGATACCTGCACCATCTCCAGTATTTTCTTCGAATCCGCAACCCCCCCTGTGATCCATCTTTGAATTTACATGAAACGCGTCATCCATGATTTCTCTTGAAGGAATTCCCTTGATATTAGCTACAAGACCAACGCCACAAGAATCTTTCTCGAACTGAGGATCGTATAACCCACTTTTTTTGGGGAAACCAAACCTGTACTTATTTTTAAGTGTTAAATTCTTCATATTTTTAAATTTACTTTTTTAGCCGTTTGTTAGCTTAAAAAATAAAATGGAGGGCTGCGCAGGGCAGTGATTGTACCTTTTGTTGGCAGTTCTGTGAAGATTGACTAGCTTATTTTTATTGACTCAAGAATATGTAATTTTTCTGGACTTGAGACGATCTGAGGATCTCCTATTTTATTCATAAGAATAAAATTGAGATCATTGCCCTTTCTTTTTTTATCTGAAGACATTAATTGTAATAATTTATTTTCATCAAATGATGTATTGAGCAGTTCTTCAGTAAGAATAGATGAAAAAAGTTTCCTTATTTTTTGTCCTTCTTTCTTATCCAGGTTTAAAACGCGCTCAGATAAGTTAGTTGCCATGATTGCTCCTAAGGCAACCGATTCTCCATGAGAGAAGTCTCGATATTCGCCATACAACTCTATGGCATGGCCAAATGTATGGCCCAGATTAAGCCACTTCCTAACTCCCTGTTCTGTCTCATCTTTTGCAACAACCTCAGATTTTATTTCAATAGATCTAGCGATTGCCTCTAAAAGTTTTTCTTGGTCTGATTTAAGCAGGGCATCAATATTTTCTGATAACCAATCAAAGAAACCATCATCTATTATAAGTGCATGTTTAATGATCTCAGCCAAGCCTTCTCTAATTTGCTTATCATTGAGACTTAGTAACAAATTGGTATCACTCAAAACTTTAGAAGGTTGATGAAATGCTCCAATCATATTCTTCCCTTTTGGATGATTAATGGCTGTTTTCCCGCCTACTGATGCATCGACTTGGGACAGAAGGGTTGAAGGTATGAGAACAAAATCAACTCCTCTTTGATAAGTTGCTGCAGCAAAGCCAGTAAGATCGCATATGATGCCCCCACCTAAAGCAAAGAGAATACAATCCCTACTATAATTATTTTCAATTAATGTGTCATGGATCAATCCTAGCGAGGAGTTGGACTTATTTATTTCACTTGCTTCAATCTCAATTTTCAAAAATTTTGACGACATGTCCTGGAGTATTCCAATTGATTTTTCTTTTACAGACATTTCAATATTAGGATCTATGACCAGTAGAATTTCTCTTCCATAAAATTCTTTCACATTATCCACTGTCAAAATACCTGAACCTACAATGACCGAATAATTCTTTGAAGCCGTGCTAATACTTATTTCCTTCATTTTATGATCTCAATTTTATTAAGTATGCTCTCAACTACCTGATTTGGATTGTTTTTTTCATCTATTACTAAGTCACTAAGCTTCTCATAGATAGGATTGCGGAACTTGGCGATGTTTCTTAATATTAATTCCTTATCGCCATCTCCTTGCAATAAAGGTCTCTCATTATTACTCATTGTTCTTTCTAATTGAGTCTGGATTGAAGTCTTTAAATAAATAACTGTACCTTTTTTTAATAGCTCTCTATTTTCTTCTTTTAAAATAATGCCGCCACCAGTTGAGATTACACAATCTTTGTTTTCTATTAAAGTTGTAAATATATCCAGCTCTCTTGTTCTGAATTTCTCTTCACCTTCCACATCAAAAATATGAGAAATAGTTACCCCAGTTTTATTAACTATCTCTTCATCTGTGTCAAAAAAATTAAGATTCAATCTTTTTGACAATTTTTTCCCAACTACGGACTTACCAGAAGCCATAGGCCCGATAATTATTAGCCTCATTGAGTTATTATAACTCCTAGATGTTACTAAACTTAAAGAGATATTTTAGTTGGATGCTAAACACGAGATTAGGGCAATTATTACTAATTTTTCTATGCTTAGTTGCTATGACGATTTCTAGTCTCAATATTTATATAGATAGCAAGTTGCCTAACGAAGAGTTGATTAGAGATATCGAGCTACAAATTCCTTTAAAAATTTATTCATCTGATAAAAAGCTGATAGGAGAATTTGGAGAAAAAAGAAGAACTGCCTTAAAGTTTGGAGAAATACCAACTCATTACGTAAATGCAGTTTTAGCAGCCGAAGATGACGATTTCTTCTCACACTCAGGAGTTAGCTACACAGGCCTCCTAAGATCAGTATATCGGTTAGTCAAAGCTGGAAGAATACAGGGAGGCGGCAGCACAATCACCATGCAAGTCGCTGGTAATTATCTAACCAGCAGGGATGTAAGTCTTTTTAGAAAAGTAAAAGATATTTTCTTGGCCTATAGATTAGAAGAAACTTACACAAAAGAAGAAATCTTTGAGTTTTATGTCAATCGTATATTCTTTGGAAATAGGGCTTATGGCATAGCTGCAGCTAGCGAAGTTTATTATGGCAAATCCTTAACGGAGCTTAATTTAGCACAATGGGCTATGATTGCCGCTTTACCAAAAGCACCTTCTTCGATAAATCCTTTGGTCAATCCAAGTAGGGCATTGATTAGAAGAAACTGGATTCTCAAAAGGATGCTAGATCTAGAATATATTCATCCTGAGCAGTTTGAACTAGCTGTAAATGCTTCTCTGACGGCAAATTATTTCGGTTTAGTATCGGAAGTCAAAGCTCCTTATGTTGCTGAAGAGGTCAGGCGATATATGATTCAGGAATATGGTCTAAAAGCTTATTCTGAAGGCTTGGAGGTCTTTACAACTATAGATTCCAAGTTCCAAAATTCGGCCACTAAAGCAGTTAAGGAGGGTCTAGAAAGTTATGATAGGCGTCATGGTTTTAGACAACCAAAAAATATCTCCAACCTATTCCCAGTAAATTTCTTTCTTTTGCCTAAAGAGTCTCAACTATTAGAAATTGAAAGCTTTCTTGATACGGATTCAATAAATTCTGACGATGAGAATAACTTGTCTGAAGTCTTTAAATCCCTAGAATCATATGTTCAAAATAAGGACAGATTCCTTGCTGTTGTTTTAAATCCCGGAGATGCCCTTGAAGTTCTATCTAAAACAGGAAAAATTATAAATATTTCTTGGTCTGACGAGTTGAGCTGGGCAAGGCCCTATATTAGTGAGAACAGAAGAGGCACCAAGCCCCGAAACTTTGAAGATATTCTAAAAGAAGGAGATTTGATTTGGCTAAAGAGAGATTTAGTAACAAATAATATATCTGTTACTCAGGTTCCAGAAGCGCAAAGTGCTCTTATTTCTTTAGAAGCCAATACAGGATCTATTCTGGCTTTGGTTGGAGGATATGATTTCTTTTTAAGCAAATTTAATAGAGCCGAACAAGCTTCTCCACTTTTGGGTTCTAACTTTAAACCTTTTTTATATGCTGCTGCCTTCTCTGAAGGCTTCACGCCTGCCACGTTAATTAATGATGCTCCAATAATCTTTGAAGATGATGCTTTAGAAGAAAAATGGAAACCGAGAAATGCAAGTGGGAAGTTTTTTGGCCCAACCAGGCTAAGAGAAGGTTTACTTCAAAGTAGAAATCTTGTTTCTGTTAGGTTGTTAAGAGAGGTGGGTGTAAATAAAGTTAGAGAATACGCCGAAAAGTTTGGATTTGATAAGCAAAGGCTTCCTGCTGATTTATCTCTTTCTCTAGGGACTGCATCATTAAATCCTTTAACAAATGCTGCTGCCTATGCGGTCTTTGCAAATGGCGGTAAAAAAATTGAACCTTATGTGATAGATAGAATTGTAGATAGAGCGGGTAAGATTTTATTTAAAAAACAAGTAAAAGAAACACAGCAAGTAATAGACTCCAGGATAGCCTTCATTATCACGGATATCTTAAAGGAAGCAGCTGCTAGAGGAACGGCTAAGAAGATTTCCGCATTAAATCGTAAAGATTTTGCTGGCAAAACAGGGACAACTAATAAAGCCGAAAGCACATGGTTCACAGGCTATAATGAAAAAATAGTGACTTCGGTCTGGATGGGATTTGACCAACCTAAAAGCTTAGGCGACAGAGAATTTGGCTCTTCAACAGCTCTTCCGATCTGGATGGATTATAAGAAAGAAATTATCGATCTGATTCCAATAACCAACACCATGCCACCACAAGGATTATCTATAGTTAAAATTGATAGAGTTTCGGGAGGTTTGGCATCGGAAGAAAGTAGCGATCCTATTTTTGAATATTTTTTAGAGGAGAATTTGCCTAATTAGCTGCTAAAGAATTGATTAAGAATGCAAATTGATCATTTATTCTCTTAGAAGGGGAGTCTTGAAATCCAGATCTTACAAACTGCTGAATAATGCCTTCAGAGCAAGCAAGTAGTAAGTTTGCAGCAGATGCAGTTGGTAATTCTAGTTTCTTTTTTGTTTCTTGTTCGTACTTTTGCAAGTTTTGTTTAATAAGTAATTCTATTTTGGACATCATTTGTCCTATTCTTTCGTCAAGGCTTGTTTCATCAACTGAAAAAGCTTCTCGAGTGAGCAGCCTTGCTAATCCGGGATTCTTTTCACTGAAGGTTACTATGAGAATAAGTATTTTTTTTGTTTTCTCTAATTCATCTCCTTCAGAAGAATTAATGTTAGCAATTAAATCGAAAATACTTTTTTCACAGAAATCTACTAGACCGGAATAAATTTTTCTTTTGCTAGGAAAATGTCTATATATGGCTGCTTCTGTAATACCACACTCCTTAGAGAGTAGAGAAGTTGTAATCTTTACAGGGCCCTTTTCACCAAGCATCTTTGCTAAGTTTTGCATGATATCTAATTGCCGAGGTTTGAGTTGCTCCATATTCTCAAATTAGCTTATCATAGTTCCTACGCCTTCCTCAGTAAGGACTTCTAGTAGAACAGCATGAGGCACTCTTCCATCAATGATGTGGCATGACTTAACCCCATTTCTTCTTGCATCAAGTGCCGCCGAAAGCTTTGGAGTCATGCCTCCTTTTATAAATTTTTCTTTAAGAATTTTTTGGCCTTTGGTCAATGAAATCTTTGAGATCAATTTATTATCTGAATCTCCAATACCTTTAACGTCAGTTAGAAGTATCAGTTTTTCAGCATTTATAGCTTGAGCAACCTCACCGGCTACTTCATCTGCATTTATATTTAGATATTCATTATTTTTTGCTTTACCTATTGGTGCAATTACTGGGATAAGACCCTTGTTAAGTATTGTTTTAAGTTCACTAGTCATGACCTTATCAACTTTACCTACTAGACCTAAATCAACTCCATCTTGAAAAGATTTTTTAGATGCTCTAATGATTTGATAGTTGTTATGATTAAAGGAAATTGAATTAGCCCCATGTTGCTTGATAAGCCTTACTATCTCATTATTAATCTGAGTCCCAAGTACTTTTTTTACAATATTCATTGTGGGTTTATTTGTTACTCTTAATCCATTTTCAAACTTAGTATCTATGCCTGCTTTTTTGAGTTCTTCTCCTATTTGAGGACCTCCACCGTGAATAATCACAGGTTTCATACCCACAAGTCTCATAAGGGCTATATCTCTAGAAAAGTTTTCTTTTAGAAGTCGGTCTGTCATCGCAGCCCCGCCATACTTTACTACAATAATTTTATCTTTAAATTTACGTATATATGGCAGCCCTTCGCTTAAGACTGACGCTATGTTTTCTGCTTGTTTTCTTGAAATTGTCATAATTAAAAATCTTCAATATCACTTTTTATCTTTTTGAGATTATCTGAAAAGATTTTTTTAATATCATGTAAATCATGTTCAGTCTCAGCTTCAAACCTAAGTACCAATACAGGAGAAGTGTTTGATGCTCTTAGTAAGCCCCATCCTCTATCAAATTCAACTCTTATTCCATCTATAGAAATTATATTTGCGTTATCAAAGTTAGAATTACTTTTGAACTTTTCAACTATCTCAAATTTTTCTTCGTCTGTAGATTTAATATTAATTTCTGGAGTGGAAACCATGCTTGGAATAGATGCAAAAATGTCTTCTTCTGAATTTGCTAAGATCTCAAGCATTCTAGCTCCGGCATAAATTCCATCATCGAATCCAGGCCATCTATCATTAAAAAATATGTGTCCACTCATTTCTCCCCCGAGAAAAGCTTCTTGTTCTCTAATTTCTTTTTTAATAAAGGTATGACCGGTTTTACAGATTATAGGCTCTCCATCTAGACTTTGGATTTCATCAGAAAGTAATTTTGAACATTTAACATCAAAAACAATCTTAGCCTTAGGGTGTTCACTAATTATTTGTCTTGAAAAAAGTATCATCTGCATGTCCGGATAAATCATATCTCCCTTGGAAGAGATAACTCCAAGCCTGTCTGCATCGCCATCGAATGCAAGCCCTATTCTTAACTGGTTTTCTTTTACTACCTCCATGAGATCTTTTACATTCTCTGGTTTTGATGGATCTGGGTGATGATTAGGGAAATTTCCATCTGGTTCACCAAAGAGCTCAGTAACATTACATCCTAATCGTTCATAAACTTCCTTGGCTACAACACCGGCAGCTCCATTTCCACAATCTATTGCAATGTCGAGACGTTGACTTAGCTCTATACTTTCAAGAATTCTCTCTATATAGCTTTCTTTGATGTCTTCAGTTATTAATGCACCATGCCCTTCCAGAAAGAATTGATTCAACATTCTATCTCTCAATAAAAGAATTTCTTCAGTTGAAGTTGAATGATTATGGAAGACAATCTTAAAGCCATTGTATTCTCCCGGATTATGGCTTCCTGTAATCACTACACCACTCGAAGAGTTAAGTTCAAAAGTGGCATGATAAAACATGGGACTTGTAACTATTCCTATGTTCACTACATTACATCCAGTAGACAGCACTCCTGCTGAAAGCCATTTAAAAATCTCAGGACTCGACAGTCTTCCGTCTCTTCCTATGATGAAATGATCTTCGTCTCTATTTAGGCTCTCTGATCCAAGTGCCTTACCAAGATTAAAAACTACATCTTCAGAAAGATCTTCAAAAGCGATTCCTCTTATGTCATTCGCTCTAAATATATTTTGATTTAATTGCACGGCGTGATTATATCCGCTCGATAATCTATTTTGTCTATATAAAATAATTTATATAGATAGAATATAGAAAAAAAGAGGTATTGATTTTGGATCTTTCAAAAATAAACGGAAAAATCTGGTTCGATGGTGAAATGATTGATTGGCAAGATGCAAACACGCATTTATTGACTCATACACTTCATTATGGTCTCGGTGTTTTCGAGGGAGTAAGGGCATATGACACTCATAAAGGTCCTTCAATCTTTAGACTTTTAGATCACACAGATCGTCTATTTAAATCAGCCGCTACGGTTAATATGGAAATTCCATATTCAAAAGATATTATCAATAAGGCTCATGTTGATGTCGTCAAAGAAAATATGCTGCAAGAGGGCTATATCAGGCCCATGTGTTTTTATGGTTCTGAAGGAATGGGCTTAAGGGCAGATAATTTAAAAGTGCATACTATGGTCGCAGCCTGGGAGTGGCCTTCATACATGGAACCTGAAGCTCGGGAAAACGGAATAAAGGTAAAACTATCATCCTATAAAAGACAAGTAGGGAATCCAGTATCTAATGCGAAAGTAAATGGTAATTATGTCCACTCTATAGTTGCATTAAATGAAGCTCTGGAAGGTGGATTTGATGAAGCTTTAATGCTTGATGCTGAAGGATTTGTAGCTGAAGGAAGTGGTGAAAACTTTTTTATAGTGAAGGATAATATTATCTACTCTCCTAAATTGGACGCATGCTTGGATGGCATTACAAGAAGAACTATTATTTCCCTAGCCCATGAATTAGGTATTAATTTTGTAGAAAAAAAATTGACTGTAGAGGATGTTCTCGAAGCCGATGAATCTTTCTTTTCTGGAACCGCCGCAGAGGTTGTTCCAATCAACTCACTTGATAATAAGGCCATTGGGTCTGGTCCAAGGGGTCCTGTTACGGAATTGCTGCAGCGAACATACTTTGAGCAAGTAAGAGGAAACAGGGACTCTAACCTTACCTGGCATACCTTTATAGACTAGGACTTATGAGGATCTTAATCATAGGACCATCCTGGGTTGGAGATTCTGTAATGGCTCAAAGCCTTTATAAAAGACTTAAAAGCGAAGATCCTTCTTGTCAGATCGATGTACTTGCACCTTCTTGGTCACTGCCATTATTGGGTCGCATGTCCGAAGTAAAAGATTCAATAAAATCTCCTTTTATCCATGGAGACTTCAAACCTTTGGCTAGATATAGATTCGCACAAACTATAAAAGAATCTCGTTATGATCGAGCCATCCTTCTAACAAATTCTTTAAAATCTTCCCTGATACCCTTCTTTGCCGATATACCTATTAGGACTGGTTGGTTAGGAGAAGTTAGATATGGTCTAGTAAACGATATTAGAGTTTTGGATAAAAATATTCAGCATTTAATGATCGAAAAATTTTCAGCTTTATCAATTAATAAAATTGATTATCAGTTAGCTAATTTATCTTTTCCTTCACTTACAGTTGATACAAATAATCAGGCGTTCAAGTTCAAACTATTCAATATTAATACTGATTTGCCCACTATTGGTATTTGCCCAGGTGCTGAATTCGGACCAGCCAAGAAATGGCCTGCCGAATATTATGCTGAGATAGCATTAAATTATATTGAGAAGGGATGGAATGTTATCTGTTTCGGTTCAGAAAATGATAAACAAACTGGAGCGGAGATATGTAAAGAAAATGATTTATCAAAATCAGAAAATTTTCATAATATTATTGGTAGAACCGATCTTTTGGATGCGATTGATCTATTATCATTTTGTAAAATTGTTGTCACTAATGATTCAGGATTAATGCATATCGCTGCTGCAGTAGGCACTCCTTTAGTAGCTCTTTATGGACCCTCATCGCCTGAATATACTCCCCCTTTAATAAATCAAAAAGTGGTATTAAGAAAAATGGATGGCTATGATAAAACCCGAAGTGGAGACTTAGAATCAGGCTATCATTCCTCTCTTTTATCCATAAAACCTGATGAAGTTATGAATGCTCTTAAAGGGCTTTGGGACTCATGAAGAAAAAAATAGCAATTCTCTTATATAAATATTTTCCTTATGGAGGGTTGCAGAAAGATTTCTTGGCAACAGCTAAAGAACTTCTTTCCAGGGGTCACGAATTAAAGATTTTTACTAGAAGTTGGGAAGGTGATATTCCGGAAGGTTTGAATGTGATGCAATTGGGAGAAACTGGTTTTACAAATCACTCGAGGAATAAAAGATTTGTAAAAAAAGTATTTGACGAAATTAATAAATACTCGCCTGAGATTATTTTTGGGTTCAATAAGATACCGGGCCTTGATTTATATTTTGCTGCCGATACCTGTTTTGCAAAGCAAGCTCATAATAAAAATACCCTTCAATAGTATACAAAAAGATTTAAACAATCTTTGGATTATGAAAATCATGTATTTTCTAAAGAATCCAATACTCAAATTCTTCTCCTTAATAAGAATCAGCATGATGAATTTAAAGCTATCTATTCAACCCAATCAGAAAGGATGACAATTATCCCTCCAGGGATCGATAGCAATTGGAATCATGAGGAAGATGTTAATTTGCATAACTTATTTGGAATACCGATAGAAGATAA
>CAJWIK010000008.1 GCA_913042105.1 uncultured Gammaproteobacteria bacterium | reverse complement strand
TAGAGGGTCCGTAGGGGACACGATTCTTGATGATAATGTCAAAATAGATAATCTAGTTCACTTAGCACATAATGTGCATATTGGCTCGGGGACAGCTATTGCTGCAAATAGTGCAGTGGCAGGTAGCACTAAAGTAGGTAAAAATTGTACCTTGGCAGGATGTACTGCTCTTGTAGATAATATTGAATTAGTGGATGAGGTACACATAACCGCTAAATCTTTGATAACAAAATCAATCAAAGAAAGTGGTTCTTATTCATCCGGAACTCCCTTTATGAAAAATACTGAGTGGAAGAAAAATGCCGTCGGATTTAAAAAACTTTATAAATTGTTAAAAAATTAAAAAAATGGAAGTTGAAATAAATATAGAAGAAATACAAGAATTGTTACCTCACAGATACCCCTTTTTATTAGTAGATAGGGTTACAGAGATAGTTTTAGGTGACTCCATAAGTGCTTACAAAAATATTACTACTAATGAGCCTTTTTTTATGGGTCATTTCCCAGGAAAACAGGTTATGCCAGGAGTGTTGATTGTTGAGGCTATGGCTCAAGCTTCAGGAATTTTGGGCTTTAAAACAATGGATAAAAAGCCAGAAGATGGATCTATTTACTATTTTGTAGGCGCTGATAATCTTCGATTCAAAAGACCTGCAGTACCTGGAGATAAATTAATCCTTAATTCTAAGGTTGTAACGAATAAGAAAGGAATATGGAAATTTGACTGTAATGCAATGGTAGAAAGTGAATTAGTTGCCAAAGCTACGATACTTTGTGCGGATAGACCAAAGTAAACATGCAGCATCCTTCTTCCATAATAGATCCATCAGCTAAAATCCATGAGTCTGCAGAGATTGGTCCTTTTTGTTTAATTGGTCCTGATGTAGAAATAGGAGAAAGCACAAAAATTGAATCACATGTTATCTTGAAAGGTCCTACACAAATAGGTCGTAGAAACCATATATTTCAATTTTCAACAGTCGGAGATGGCAGTCCTGATAAAAAATATAACAATGAACCTACAACTCTTGTGATCGGTGACGATAATATAATTAGAGAAGGAGTCACAATTCATAGAGGCACGATACAAGATAGAGGCGAGACTTTAATAGGTAATAGAAATCTAATTATGGCTTATTCTCATATAGCTCATGATTGCGTACTAGGAGATGATATTGTTTTGACCAACCAGGCTGCACTTGCAGGCTCAGTAGTAGTTGGAGATGGCGCCATACTTGGAGGATATGCAATTGTGCATCAATTCTGTTCCATAGGAAGTTATAGTTTTTGCGCAATGGGTAGTTCAGTTAACAAAGATGTACCCGCTTATGTAAAAGTAAGAGGGAATCCAGCCGGCCCTTTTGGTATTAATGTGACTGGCCTTAAAAGGTTGGGTTATTCGAAAGAAAGTATAGAGGCATTAAGGTCTGCATACAGATCGGTTTATAGAAAAAAGTTAACAGTTGATGAAGCCTTGCAAGATGTAAAATCTTTAAGAAAAGACTTCAAAGAAGTGGATATTTTTATGTCTTCTATAGAGAAATCTACGAGAGGTATTTCTCGTTAATGACTCAAATAGATAAGAGTCGTAATATAAAGATCGCAATTGTTGCGGGAGAAAAGTCTGGTGACGCATTGGGTGCTCCATTGATGGAATCTTTAAGAGCAACCAACCCTTCGATAGATTTTGTTGGTGTAGGTGGCCCAAAAATGATTTCTAAAGGCCTTAACTCATTTTTTCAGATGGATGAAATCTCGGTTATGGGGATCATCGAACCTCTATTAAATTTAAAAAAGCTTCTCAGGCTCCGAAAAGACCTTAAAGATTTTCTATTAAAAGAAAACCCAGATATCTTTATAGGAATAGACTCTCCTGATTTTAATTTACCTATTAGCAAATTTTTAAAATTAAAGTTAGGTATTAAGACTGTGCAATATGTCAGTCCTTCTGTTTGGGCATGGCGAAAGGGCCGCATAAAATCTATGGAAGAATCTATTGATAGTGTTCTTACATTGTTCCCTTTTGAGGAATCAGCTTACTCAGAATCTAAAATTGATGTTTCATATGTAGGACACCCTCTGGCCTATGCAATCAATTTAAATGAAGAAGAAATTGATTCTAAGGTTAAGGACAGCATTGCATTATTGCCAGGCAGTCGAAAATCTGAAGTATCTTTACTTGGCAATGAAATGGTAAATGCTGCAAGAGCATTAAAGAAACTAAATTCAGGTTATAAATTCTTTATGCCTTTATCGGACAAAGGCCACCTCAAATTTTTGGATAAAGATATCAATGACTTTGTAGATATTAGTTTTGGGAATGCTCAGGAAGTATTGAAAAAATCAGAAATGGCAATTATCACTTCCGGTACGGCAACTCTTGAATCTATTTTATCAAGCACTCCTTGTGTGACTTTATATAAAACTAATTGGTTGTCTTATTTCATTATTAAGCCCCTTTTAAAAATTGATTCCTTTTCATTGCCTAATTTAATTTCAGGGAAAGAGATTCTTCCTGAACTACTTCAAGCAGAAATCTCAACCGAAAAGGTTATTGATTCAATAAATTTCATTAAAAATAAAGGCCTTAAATTTTTTAGAAATGAATTTGAGTCTATCAGGATGCAGCTAAAAGCAGGTGGAGCTGAAAAGGCTGCTCAAGAAATTTTTAAGATTTTAAATTGATTACCGCAGGTGTAGATGAAGCGGGAAGGGGCCCTCTAGCCGGACCTGTTTTTGCCGCAGCAGTTATATTGAAACCAAATGAAGAAATAAAGGGTTTAAATGACTCTAAGAAAATTCCTGAAAAAAAAAGAGAAGCAATAATAGAGGAAATAAAGCTTCATTCTATAGCGTGGTCAATAGGTGTAAGTAGTGTATTGGAAATTGATTCTATGAATATCTTACAGGCATCTTTACTAGCAATGAAGCGGGCCATTGAAGGGCTAGACGTTCTTCCTGAATTAGTTTTGGTGGATGGGATTCATGCACCTCTAGTCAATTTTTTAACCAAAACAATTATAAAGGGTGACCAAAATGAAAGAAGTATTATGGCAGCATCTATTCTTGCTAAAGTTTCAAGAGATAATTATATGAGAGACCTAGATGCTATCTATCCTAGATATGGTT
This sequence comes from uncultured Gammaproteobacteria bacterium, assembly GCA_913042105.1. Classification (GTDB taxonomy): domain Bacteria; phylum Pseudomonadota; class Gammaproteobacteria; order Magnimaribacterales; family Magnimaribacteraceae; genus Magnimaribacter. The sequence goes on along the minus strand of CAJWIK010000008.1, from coordinate 24,756 downwards.
TTAAGCAACATAAAGGTTATCCTACAAAGATGCACTTAGAAGCATTAAACTCTAACGGTATAACAAAAGAACATAGATTAAGTTTTAAACCAGTAAAAAGTATTCATGAGTCAAATAAATAAACTAGATTTTGTACATCTACATTTACATTCTGAATACTCATTGGTTGACGGTATTATCAGAGTAGATGAATTAGTAGAGCATTCTCTTAATCATGGCTATCATTCTGTAGCATTGACGGATCTAACAAATCTTTTTGGTCTAATAGGATTTTATAGGTCAGCAAGAAATAAAGGTATTAAGCCTATAGTTGGCGCAGAAATAAATGTAGCTAAAGACAAGGATTCTTTGCACGCCCCGCTTGTCTTGCTGGCCATGAATAAGCAAGGTTATATTAATTTAACGAAACTTGTATCTAAGGCTTATGTTGAAGGTCAGATAAATGGAGAGCCCATCGTGCTATTTAGTTGGTTAGAAGAGTTTTCTGATGGGATCATCGCTTTATCAGGTGGCATGGAGGGGCATATAGGAAACTCCATACTAGCGGGGAATAAGCAACTATCTGAGTCTAGAGTAGATTTTTTTAAAAATATTTTTAAAGAGAATTTCTTCATAGAAATACAGAGGCTTGGAAAGCCTAATGAAAAGGAATATAACGATTCAGTTTTGCAGTTAGCTTCAGACATGCAGATACCGGTTGTAGCAACCAACAATGTAAGATTTTTAAACCCAGTTGATCCTGAAATATCTCCTTCAGACTTCGAAGCACATGAAGCTCGAGTTTGTATTCAGAGAGGCGAAACTTTAGATGATCCCAGAAGACCTAAAAATTATACGGAGCAGCAATTCTTTAGAAGCAAGGAAGAAATGATAAATCTCTTTGCAGATCTACCAGAGGCTTTAATCAATACTGTAAAAATTGCTGAAAAATGCAACCTTGATTTAGAGTTGGGTAAGTTCTATTTGCCTGATTTTGAAGTGCCTGAAGAATTTTCAAGAGAAGAATTTTTAAGAAAATTATCTAAAGAAGGTTTGCTTGATAGGATTAAAGAAATAAAGGGTTCAGTAGATCCATACAAAATTGATGAATCACAATATGTTCAAAGACTTGATTATGAATTAGACATGATCTGTAAACTTGATTTTGCTGGTTACTTTTTAATAGTTGCAGATTTTGTTAATTGGGCTCAAAAAAATGATATCCCTGTTGGGCCTGGTAGAGGTTCAGGAGCAGGTTCGATAGTGGCTTACTCGCTTGGCATAACTGCCATTGATCCTATCAGATATGATCTTTTATTTGAGAGGTTTCTTAACCCTGAACGGGTAAGCAATCCTGACTTTGATATAGATTTTTGCATAGAAGGTAGAGACAAAGTCTTAGAGTATGTTACTAATAAATATGGCAAAGATTCAGTGGCACAAATCAGTACACGCGGAACAATGGCTGCTAGAGCAGTTTTAAGAGACGTAGTTAGAGTGCTAGGTAAGCCTTATGGTTTTGGAGATCGTTTAGCTAAAGCCATACCTGATGTATTGGGGATTAGTCTGGAAGAAGCATTCGAAGAAAAACAATTTAAAGAAACAATTGAAGAGTCTGATGAATCTAAAGAAGTTTTCGATATGGCACTTAAATTAGAGGGATTATCAAGAAGCGTAGGAACTCATGCAGCTGGTGTTGTAATTGCTCCAACCGCCCTTACTGATTTTACTCCTTTATTTTTAGATTCCGATAAAGGGACAGTAGCATCCCAATTTGATATGGGAGATGTAGAGTCCGCTGGTCTAGTAAAATTTGATTTTTTGGGATTAAAGACTCTTACAGTAATAGACCAATCAGTTCGAAGAATAAACTCAACATTAAAAGAAAAAGAAGAAAAATTAAATATTGATAATTTATCTTTAAAGGACCAAAAAACTTTTGAGCTCTTGCAAAGAGGAGAAACGACTGCAATTTTCCAATTGGAATCAAAAGGGATGAGAGATTATTTAAAACAATTGATTCCAAATGATTTTGAGGACATTGTTAGCATGAATGCTCTTTATCGACCTGGAGCACTTGGAATGAATATGGTTGATTCTTATATCAATAGAAAGCATGGAAAAGAAGAAGTAACTTATGGCCATGAATCCGTTAAAAAGATACTTGGCACCACTTATGGAGTCATAGTCTATCAAGAACAGGTAATGCAAATAGCTCAGGAGCTTTCTGGCTTTTCATTGGGTCAAGCTGATATTTTAAGAAGGGCGATGGGGAAGAAGAAAAAAGAAGAAATGGAAAGTTTAAGATCTACTTTCGTGGATGGCGCCGTAAAAAAAGATGTAAATGAGAGATATGCTGCTAATCTCTTTGATCAAATTGAACAATTTGCCGGTTATGGTTTTAACAGGTCTCATTCGGTAGGCTATGCACTAATTGCCTACCAAACCGCTTGGCTCAAAGCTCACTACCCCGCGGAATTCATGGCATCCGTTTTATCATGCGATCTTGGGAATACAGATAATATTCAGCTCTTTGTAGACGATTGTAAGAATATAGGCCTGACAGTTTTGAGTCCCGATATAAATCAAAGTTCTTATAAATTTGAAAACCCAAATAATAAAACCATTTTGTATGGCCTGGGAGCAATAAAAGGAATAGGTGAATCGCTAGTAGATAAGATTATTTCTGAACGAGAAGAAGAGAAGTTTAAGGATATGTATGATTTTTGTTTAAGAGTTGGATTTAAAAGAATAAACAGGAGAATACTTACCACCCTGATTGGTTCAGGTGCAATGGATGCCCTTGGGAAAAGACAAGATCTATTCGCTAGGATTGATTCATGCTTGAAAAATGCAGAACAAGCTTCTGAAAGAGATAAAAGCAATATAAGAGATCTTTTTGGAGAAGAGATAATTACCCCAGAAATTAATGAAATTGACGAAGAAGTAGAATTTGATGAGGTATCTGCAGAGTGGAGTGCTTTAGGTTTCTATTTAGATTCTCATCCACTTGAAAATAAGAAGAAAGAAGTAAGAAATATGTGTGGTTTCTTTATATCTGAACTTCAATCTGAAACACATAACCAAAGAATTTCAGGATGTTTAATACAATTCAATGTACGAAGCGGAAGAAGAGGAAGATTCGCTTTTGCAACTCTGGATGATGGTTCTGGAAAGATAGAAGTTTCTATTTGGGCCGATGCTTTTGAAAAGTACAGAAATCTATTGAAGAAAGGGCAGGTGTTGGTTGTAGAGGGAATGGTTGAGAAAGATGCTTACTCAGATTCGCAAAGACACAAAATGATTGCTGAAAGAATACTAACGTTTGACCAGGCTCGACGTGAGTTTGTGAAAAATATTAAAATTGATATTGAAGACTCTGCTAACACAGAAGACATTGTTGGTTCTCTAAAAGAAATAGCTAATAGCGATGACGGAAATTTGGTACTCATATCATATAAAGGAAATACGGCGAAAGCAGATATTGTTCTTCCTAAAAACTTTTCAGTAAATCTTGATGATTCTTCAATAAAGGCCTTGGACAAACGTTTTGGGGCAGAAAATGTTGAGTTCGTTTATCATAGTCAGATACATATCAATTAATTAATAGAAATGCTTAAGAGCTATTTAGATTTTGAACAACCCATCGCAGATCTTGAACAGCAAGTTTTAGATTTAAAGGACTCTGCATTAGATGAGAGCTCTCTTCAGAGAGAAGTTGTGAGGTTAAATGAATCTATCATGAAAACAACGGAAAAAATCTATTCAAATTTAACATCTTGGCAGAATGTACAAGTAGCAAGACATCCCGAAAGACCTCATTTCATTGATTATGTTGAAAGAATTACTGATAACTTTGATGAACTACATGGAGATAGACACTTTTCAGATGATAGAGCTGTATTGGGAGGCATAGGCTCTATAGGTGATTATAAAGTTATGTTCATTGGGCATGAAAAAGGAAGAACTACGGAAGAAAAAATCAAACATAATTTTGGGATGTCCCAGCCTGAAGGTTATAGAAAGGCTTGCAGGCTAATGGAATTAGCTGAACGATTCTCGATGCCCATAGTAACCTTGATAGATACACCTGGGGCTTATCCTGGTATTGATAGCGAAGAAAGAGGACAGAGTGAAGCAATAGCTCACAACTTACGAGTAATGTCCTCATTAAAGTCCCCTATTATTGTTAATGTAGTAGGAGAGGGAGGTTCAGGAGGTGCTCTGGCATTAGGTGTAGGTGACCATATCACCATGCTAGAAAATTCAACCTATTCAGTTGCTTCACCTGAAGCCTGTGCAAGTATAGTTTGGAGAGATTCGACTATGGCAGACAAAGCAGCTGAGGCGATGAAATTGAATGCAAAAAATATACTTAATTTAGGACTTATTGATGAAATAATTCCTGAGCCTTTAGGTGGTGCACATAGAAATTTTGACCAAGTATCCTCAAATCTTTCAAGATCCATTTTAAAAAATCTAGATATATTAACTAAACTTCCTATCAATGAACTTGTTGAGACAAGATATGAAAGGTTGATGAGTTACGGTTCTATTTGATGTTTCCGGTAGGTATCCATTTAAACGAATTAAATAATTTTAATAGAATTGGTATAGCCTTTTCAGGAGGGCTGGACTCGTCAGCTCTGCTGAAATACGTAACAGAAAACTTCCCTTCAAAAGAAAAAATTTATGCTTTACATATAAACCATGGGATTAGTAAGCACTCAGATACTTGGGAAGATTTTTGTAGAGATCAAGCCTCAATTCTAGGCATTAATTTTAAATCTTGGCAGCTAGGAGATTTAAAAAAAGCCTCTGAAAATACCTTAAGAGATCATAGATACAAAATATTTTCTGATTGGTCGAATAAAGATGACCTCATAATTACAGGACATCATGCAGATGATCAAATAGAAACACTACTTTTTAGGATATTTAGAGGAACAGGTATTAATGGATTGATTGGAATAAAAGAATATTCAACTAATAGAGATTTGAATATCTTAAGACCGTTCATAAATACAAGAAAGGAAGTCTTATTAAGATATGCCAAAGAATCTCACTTAGATTGGATTGAAGACGATTCCAATAATCAAAATTATTATTCAAGGAATATTATAAGAAATTTATTAATTCCTAAGATTATTCAGAGATGGCCGGATTTAGATAAATCCCTTCTGCAGCTATCAAGTCGAGCTAAGAAAACTCAAGAAATACTTGAAGATGTTGCAAAAGAAGATTTAAAAAAAGTAAACTTTTCAGATAATTCAATAGACCGGATTGAATTGCATGCCCTAAAAAAAGAGAGGCAAGAAAACTTACTATATTTTTGGTTAACAGATATCAAGGGGTTAAAAATATCATCTAAGCAATTAAATGAAATAACATCTTGTATTCAAAATTCGTCTCAAGGATCCGCAATGTTTGAGTTAATTTCTAAAGAAGGCACTTTGAAAACTAGGCTTTTTATTTCTTCTAACGAGATAAATCTTATTGATATAGATTCCATAATAAATTTACCTAAAGATCTTAGTATAAACTGGAATTTAAAAGATCTAGTAAAAATACCCACTGGAGAAATCTCAATACAAGAGTCCAAAGGAAAGGGTCTAGATAAGAAATTTATTTGCTCAGGTGCGGTAATCAAATCAAGAGAAGGCGGAGAAAGATGTAAACCTTATGGAAGAGATAAAAGTCAAAAATTAAAGAACCTTTTTCAAGAATATAAGGTTCCTGATTGGAAGCGAGACCAAATTCCTTTAATCTATATAGATAAAAAGTTAGCAGCAGTGGGAGATTTGTGGGTTTGTGAAGAATTTCATGCTGCTTCAAGTAAACCGAGTATCTCAATTATTTGGAATGAGTATAGTAATCAACGAGGAGGTTGATATGAATTTAGAAACAGTAAAATATGAAAAAAAAGGTGCAGTTGCTTTAATAACATTTAATAGACCTGAGGTTAGAAACGCATTTAATGCAAAAATGACTGAAGATATCTTAGAGGCTCTGCTTGCGGCAAAGAATGATGTTTCAGTTCGGGCTATAGTTCTTACAGGAGAAGGATTAAGTTTCTCTGCTGGTGCTGATTTGTCTGCAAGGGATAGTAAATGGGTGGATACCGAGGCAGCTCTTATTGAAGGTTACTTGCCTAGTCTAAAAGAGATCATGGAGATGCCTAAGCCAGTTATTTCTGCAGTAAATGGTGCTGCAGCAGGTATTGGTAGCGCTTATGCAATGGCATGTGACCTAACAATAATGTCTGAAGAGGCATATATACTCCAAGCATTCAGCAATATTGGACTTATTCCAGATGGCGGTGCTAATTGGTTTTTAACAAATACTGTTGGCTATAAATTGGCATATCAAATCGCCATAGAAGGTGAAAGAATTGAAGCTGAAAGGTGTTTAGATCTTGGCTTGATAAACAAAGTTGTTTCTTCAGATATTCTGTTAGATGAGGCACTACTTTGGGCAGATAAATTGAGTTTACGTTCGTCACAGTCTTTAAAGCTCACTAAACAAATTATGCGAAAAGCTTTAGATAGTTCTTATGAAGATATTTATGGTTTAGAAGCCAAAACACAAAATACTCTTACTGGTTCGGAAGATAATATTGAAGGTATAACTGCCTTTATGGAGAAGAGGCAGCCAAATTTTAAATAATTATTTGCTCTGACTCTCTAATTCCATTCTTAGCTCTTGGTGTTTTTCTTTCGTAAGTGGGTAGTACCAAGTTAAAAATAAAGCTGGTAAGAAAAAAGCTGCACAGCCTAGACAATACAATGTCCTAAGGGCTAATAATGAATCTTCAGTATTATCAGTTCCAGGAATAAACCCTGAAAAATCTACCAATATAGCTGCTGCCCAAACTGCAAGCATCGCTGAGATCTTAGCTATCATTCCATTTAAAGCAAAGAAGGTACCTGCGCGTCTTCCACCTGTTTTAAGAGAATCTAAGTCCACAACATCAGCAAGCATTGAAGCCGGAAGGAATTGCAGTCCACCAAAACAGAAACCTTTAAGAAGGAACAATATATGGAACTGATTAAAATCTCCTCTTTCAAGGAAGAAACATAAGAAACTAACTGTTCCTGTACCTACAAGTGTTATACAAAAAGCTCTATGCTTTCCTAGAACTTTGCCTAACCACAGCCAGAAAGGTATTCCTATCAATCCGGCTATGAAGTATCTCGCATAAGATGCTCCAACGGTCTCTATTCCAATAACATCTCTGACGAACCACAGAGATAAGGTATTTCTGAATGATTCTCCTGCAATAACTAAGAATATAATTAATAAGATTCTTACTAAAAGTGGATTTTCTGCAGCATATTTGAGGCCTTCAAATAAAGGAATCTTTTTCTCCATCTTAGGCATAGGATCGGGAACTTTCCAGAGTGCCCACGCTGCAAATATTGGTAATAATAATATAATACCTATTCCCATACTGGCTAGGATGTCAGCCATTTTTCCAGACGTAGAGAAATCTTGAAATACAAAGATTGCCGCAAGCATTCTTTGAATAGAATCAAAGAAACTTATTCCTTGCCCCGAAACTTCTATCGCAAGAGGAATAAGAGCTGAAATTAGCAGACCAATTAAAGTCCATCCCTCTCTTCCTCCAACCACTCTAGATCTTTGATGGTAGTCAGGAGAGATTTCTGCCCCCCAAGCACCATAAGGGATGCTGATTATTGTTGAACCCAAGTACATGAGCATCATGTATAAAACAAAGTAAGTTATAGAAACTTCACCATCTGGGATAAATAATTTATATATAGCGAACATCATCAGCGGAACGCCAAGGATAATCCAAGGCTTTCTTCTTCCAATTGATGTCCTCGTAGAGTCACCTAATTGCCCCAAAATGGGATCTGTGATCACATCTGTGAATCTTGCTATTAAAAGTAAGTTAGCAATTATATAAAGAGGTATTCCTACAACTTCTGCATAGAACGGAATTAACCAAATTGCTATTGGATAGCCAATCATAGCAAGCGGAGTTGCTAGTCCTCCATATGCAAATATCGTATTACGCTTTACTGTCGCAGTACTCATAAAACTCCCCTAGAAATATTATATTTCCAAGCTATATTATAGTTTTGAGTTATATAGACAATCTATTTAATCCACCGATTACAGATTGTAATCCAGCTATTACAGTATTTTGATGTATGCCAACTCCCCACACAGATTGCCCATTAAGTAATAATTCAGAATAAGCTACCGCTTTAGCATCGGACCCTGAGCTGATTGCATGCTGGTGGTAGTCAGAGATTTTTATGTCCATACTAAAGTGATTTTTTATTGCATCTATCATTGCATCTATAGGTCCATTTCCCATTCCTTCGATTGAAATAAGTTGAGAATTAACTTTTAATCCAATTTTAATTTCATCAGACTGTGTTCCATCTTTATTAGCATGAGAATTTATATTATGTTCTATAAACTCGTATGCGCCTGAATCATTAAGATAAGTACTTTGAAATTTTTCCCAGACATCAGAAGGAGAGATTTCTTTTCCTGAGTCATCAGCTACTTTTTGTATCACTTGACTAAATTCAATCTGAAGACGTCTTGGCATGCTGAGACCGTGATCTTTTTCGAGCAAGTAGGCAACGCCACCTTTTCCTGATTGACTATTAATTCTTATTACCGCCTCATAAGATCTTCCAACATCTTGAGGATCAATAGGTAAGTAGGGCACTTCCCAAATTTCTTGATTGGAATTTCTCATTTCCGTTAATCCTTTTTTGATGGCATCTTGGTGTGATCCAGAGAAGGCTGTAAATACCAGGTCACCTGCATAAGGATGCCTTGGATGAACGGGCAGTTGGTTACAATATTCTGCCTCTCTCATAATTTGATTGATATTAGAAAAATCCAAATTTGGATCAATTCCTTGAGTGAGCATATTTAGGGATAGAGTGACTAAATCAACATTACCTGTTCTTTCTCCGTTACCAAAAAGAGTACCTTCGATTCGATCTGCACCAGCCATTACACCTAGTTCTGTAGCTGCTACTGCAGTCCCTCTATCGTTATGCGGGTGTAAACTGACGATGACATTTTCACGATTTTCAAGATTTCTGCACATCCATTCGATTTGATCTGCATAAATATTAGGAGAAGCCATTTCCACTGTTGCAGGTAAGTTAATGATAGTTTGTTTTTCGTTATTCGGTTTCCAGACCTCATTGACTGCATTGCATACATCTACAGCATAAGGAAGCTCAGTGCCTGTAAAGCTTTCAGGACTATATTCAAAAGTCCAATCAGTTTTAGGAAATTTTTCTGATTCATCTGCTACCCACTTGGCACCGTCTGTAGCAATTTTCATTATTCCTTTCTCATCACTTCTAAAAACGACCTTTCTTTGTAAAGTGGAAGTTGAGTTATAAACATGAACTATGGCTCTTTTTGCTCCCTCTAAAGCCTCGAATGTTCTTTTAATGAGTTCAGGTCTTGCCTGAGTAAGGGCTTGAATAGTGACATCATTAGGTATCAAATTTTCATTAATAATTTTTCTTACAAAATCAAAATCAGTTTGTGACGCAGATGGAAACCCAACCTCAATTTCAGTAAATCCAATCTCAAGAAGCATATTGAACATTCTAAGCTTTCTTTCCTCTCCCATAGGCTCAATAAGAGCTTGATTTCCATCTCTCAGATCCACACTACACCAACGAGGTGATGTTTTAATAGATTGGCTAGGCCACAACCTATCTGTTAAATCAATTGGTTTGAAAGCTTTATATTTTGATGCAGAATCATTAATTATTTTAGTCAATTTTTATCTCCAGAACGTGATCAGATTAGTTTTTGATTGGCTTTAAAAGCCTAAAGTAACACCCGGTAGACTCTTTAAAAAGAGACCGGGTAAGTCAGTCGGAGTAACTTATTATCACTTATGACTAAAATCATGCGCAATAGCTTATATACGCCGTCTTATCAGGTCAAGTTGAGACTTTTTTTTCATAGAGTAGAATCTACACATATGACATCTCAAGAAGAAAGGTTAAATCATTTAGGTATTAGTATTTGGAAGAAAATACCAAAACAAAACGACTCTGATCATGCAGATGGCTATTCAATAGAAAATAAGTATTTATTTTTCTTTAGCCACTCTATCGAACCTGAATCAGAAAATAATAAGATATTGTTTTTAAAAACATTAGCTATATCGCTGGGGATAAAAAATGTTTCAAAGATTGCGGTACTAGACGAAATACCTTCAATAGAACATATCTTCTTATTGGGTGCAAAATTACCTTCATATCTTCAGGAACAGAAAGATTCTAGTATTACAGAGCTTTCATCCATCGATGAAATATGTTCCTCTGGAGAAAGCAAAAGTAATTTTTTGGCTTCCGTAAAGCAAACTATTAATTAGTATTTCAATTGGACTACTCCTACCTAGATCAAAGTCACTTAGACTCCATTTTGGAGATAGAAAATGAATCTAATCCTTTTCCATGGACGGAGGGCAACTTTAAAGACTGCTTAGATAAAGGTTACTATTCACTTGCTTTGGAAGATAAGAACAAATTCATTGGATTTGCGATTATGGCTATATCTACAGATGAATCCCATTTACTTAATATTGGTATTAATAAAAATGAAAGAGGAATGGGATATGGAGAAAAGTTATTAAGAAAAATGATAATAGCTGCTGAGGTAATGGGTAGTAGAAAAATTATACTAGAGGTCAGGTTATCAAATAAAACTGCCTATCAACTTTACAAAAAGCTTGGATTTGAAGAAATAGGGATAAGAAAAAAATACTACAGATTGCCTGATGGCAGAGAAGACGCATATGTATTATCTAAATCACTTAAGCAGGATTTAATCAGTAAGTTCTTCTTTTCGAGTGATTAAAGAATTTTTGCTATGTCAGATTCTATCTTTTCAGGAGTAGTGGAAGGTGCATATCTGGCTACGGGCTCTCCATTTTTATTTATTAGAAATTTAGTAAAATTCCATTTTATTTTTTCAGAGCCTAATAAACCCTTCTTCTCCTGAGCCAAGAATTCAAATAAAGGATGGGCCTCATCACCATTGACATCTACTTTGCTAAAAACAGGAAAAGTATTTGAATAGTTGAGTGAACAGAACTCTACTATTTCTTCATTTGTCCCTGGTTCTTGTCCGCCGAACTGATTGCAGGGAAAGGCGAGAACAGAAAATGTATCAGACCCATATTTTTTTTGTAGTTTTTCTAGCCCTTCATATTGAGGAGTAAAACCACATTTACTAGCTGTATTCACTATTAATAAAGCCTTTCCTTCATAGTCGCTTAAATTGACTGGTTGACCTTTAGAGTCTTCACAAGAGAATTGATAAATGTTTTTGGTCATTTTGTTACTAATTTTTTTATAATGATCAATTATAGCAATTTTAAAAGGAGAGAAGGGTGGAATATAGAAAGCTTGGAAAAACTGATCTGGATGTAAGTGTCATTTGCTTAGGAACAATGACTTGGGGCGAACAAAATACTTTTGAGGAAGGATATGAGCAAATGGATTATGCAGTTGATCAGGGTGTCAACTTCTTCGACACTGCCGAATTATATCCAATACCTCCAAAACCGGATACACAAGGTAAAACAGAAGAATGTATAGGTAATTGGTTTAAGAAATCAGGGCAACGGGATAAAATAATTTTAGCCTCTAAAGTAGCTGGCAGGGCACCAATGAATTGGTTCAGGGGCGAATGGACTCTTTTAGATCGAGAGAATATTGAAAGTGCTATCGATGCAAGTTTATCAAGATTACAAACCGACTATATAGATGTCTATCAACTCCATTGGCCTGACCGCAGAATGGGTAATTTTGGTGCTGATGGATTAGGCTATAAGCATTACGAAGCTGAAACAATTCCAATTCTAGAAACTTTAAAAGTCCTCTCTGATTTGGTGAAAGCAGGAAAAATAAGATATATAGGTTTATCTAATGAGACTCCATGGGGTCTATCAGAATTCATTAAATACTCAGAGATGCTAGACCTGCCAAGAGTTGTATCTGTGCAGAATGCATATAATTTCTTAAATCGAACTTATGAGTTAGGTATGTCAGAATTTCATCATAGATCCCAAGTAGGATTATTGGCTTATTCTCCTTTAGCTCAAGGTTACTTATCAGGAAAATATATCGATGGTGCAAGACCCGTCGGCGCAAGAACAACATTATTTGAAAGAGGAGATCGATACGAGACTGTTAACGCAAATGAGGCGATAAAGTCTTATGTGAATTATGCAAAATCTATCAATATGGATCCTTCTGTCATGGCTAATGCTTTTGTAAATGACAGAGATTTTGTAACTTCAAATATAATTGGGGCAACTTCTATGGAGCAACTAAAGTTAGCAATAGCGAGTATTGATGTGAAGCTTTCTGAAGAAGATTTAAAGCAGATAGATTTAATACACAGAAGCAATCCTAACATCTGCCCATAGAACTTGAATACGATAGACCTGCAATGGTTCTGGAAAAATTTTGATCAGCTTACAAAAAATGAGCTTTATGAGTTACTGCAATTTAGACAGGAAATTTTTGTAGTTGAACAAAAGTCTTGGTATCTTGATGCAGATAGCTTAGATCAATTTAGCCATCACTTATTGGTAAAAAGTAATGACAAGCTAATAGGCTACTTGAGACTGACACCACCTGGGAAAAAGTATGAAGTTGCTTCCATAGGAAGAATTGCCATACATCATGATATGAGGCGAGATAAGATCGGTTCTAAAATTGTTAAAGAAGGTCTCAAGAAGAGTTCTCTTATATATGCTTCAAATGCTTTGAGAATATCTGCACAAGAATATTTAATTGGGTTTTATGAAGAGCATGGATTTAAAATTGAGGGAGAGGTTTATGACGAAGATGGAATACCGCATATTCAAATGTTGATAGATGGATAAAAATAGATTCTATTCTTTTGTCTTGTTCGCAGGAATTTTGATTGGAGCTTTAATGGCTGCTTATTCCGTAATCGAGAAATCAAATATTTCTGATTATAAATGGGCTGCGAAAATAGAAGATACTTCTATCCCAATGGAAAAATATCTTACTCAGCTTGATGGCTTATCTAAAGACAAAAGATCCCCGTTAACTCAAAAAGATAAGGAATATGTTTTAGAAAGGATGATTGAAGAAGAATTGCTCATAAAAAGAGCAATCGATTTAGGAATGTTGAATGATAATCCTATGGCAAGAGGAACGATTGTTCAGCAAATGATTAAGACCATAATCGCGGAAAATGCCCGTTACGAAATCTCCGATAGTGAACTTGAGAGTTTCTTCCAAGAAAATAGTGGGTTTTTTACGAAATCTTCTCGTTTAAGAATTCAGCAAATTTATTTCTCTAATGAACAGCTTAAAGACGATTCTTTGGTTGTAGCCAAAAAAGCATATGATCTTCTAAAAAGAGGTGATGATTTTGAGAGTGTCTCTAAGCTAGGCAGTCCCTCGGCACTAAAAATTCCTAATAGTTTGATGACTCTCTCTAAAGTCAGAGAATATATTGGGCCAAGTTTAATGAACTTAGCGAGAGAACTCGAAATCAATTCTTTTACAAGTCCCATAGAAGTATCAGGAGGTTATAAAATAATCTATTTGATAGATAAAAAAATGGCATCTCCTCCACAGTTTAATGACATAAAAGCGTCCGTTTCCTCTGAATTCTTAAAAAGGAAGGATGATCAATCTCTCAGGAGCTATCTAGAAAACTTAAAAAACTGGTACGACGTATCTAGAAATTTACCTAAATAAATGAAAAAGTCTTACTTACTTGGTTTTATCTTCTTCCTTGTAAGTAGCTCATTACTCTCGCATCAGAGAAGTGAATCCTATTCAAAGATCAGTATAGAAAGGGGTGAAGATTTCAGTCAAATTCAAGTCGAATTTAGTCTGCAAACGTCAGTATTGCAGAATTTAGATCAAGGTTACTCAAATACTCAGGAAGATAAATTTATAAATGAAATCTTAGAAGGTTTTGAATTTAAAAATTGTGACCTCGATTCCAGCCCTTTCCTCAAGAATTCATTCTCAACCGGATACCTTTCCTTGTTCTGGAGGTTGAGATGTGCACCTCAAGATATTAATATTAAATTCAATGTCTTTTTTGATAAGGATTCATCACATACTCACATAGCTACTTTTTTGATTGATTCAAAGCCTTTCCCTGAAAAAGTTTTTTCTGTCAGCAATAAAGAATGGAGTGATAGTGAAAAGTATATTGATAAAGCTGGAGATTTAGATTCTTTCTATGATTATTTATCTTTAGGCTTCAAGCATATCTTGTCAGGATTTGATCACCTTGCTTTTTTATTAGCTCTTCTTGTCTTAAGCCTTCCTATCAAGAAATTAATTTTAATAATAACTGGATTTACTATTGGACACAGCTTGACTCTTGCTCTCGGAGCCCTGAACCTAATTAATCCTTCCTCTCAATTAGTTGAGGCTCTTATAGGATACTCAATAATAATTATTGCCGTAGAGTGTGTTTCTTCAATTACTAAGAGTTACAAGCTTCATATAAATATATTAAGTTTGATGTGGTTTATCTTATTGATAGGCCTTTTGTTTCTAGGCTATCAAAAGTTTCTCATCGGATTGATCGGCATGGGTATTTTTTCTTTCTGCTACTTAAATCTTATTTCTAGGTATAAAGACTTTTCATTAACTATTTTTGTAACCTGTTTATTTGGCCTTATTCATGGATTTGGTTTCGCAGGAAATTTATCTAATATAGGCTTAATGGAGGGAAGATTATTACCAGCGATATTTGGATTTAATCTTGGAGTTGAACTAGGGCAAATTCTTGTAGTCATTATTTTTCTCTCTATCTCTCTCATTGTGAATAGATTTTTAAAACAAGACTTGGACCAATTAAGGGTTTATGCAGCATCAGGACTAGCCTGTATAGGGACATTTTGGTTTTTAGAGAGACTCTTTTAGATAATTCTTATATTCTCAGCCTGTGGTCCTTTCTCTGTGTTTTCTACAGAATATCTAACCCTTGTATTCTCTTTTAATTTTCTTCTATCTTGAGTTTGAACAGATCTTAAATGCACAAAAAGATCTCCTCCCTTATCCCTTATGAGAAAACCATAGCCTTTGCTGGGATCAAACCATTTAATAGTACCTGTTTCCCCTCTAAAGTTCCTTTTGATTTTCCTTCCGTATATAAAGCCAATAATAGAGAGAAACCCCATGCTCCAAAAGATTCCAAGAACAATATACATTTCACTGCTGGCCAGTGGAAGCTGACCATTCGATAAATAAGAGACTAGGGCAGTGTAAATACCGCTCATCAGTCCACTTGTAATAAAAGCTCTAAAAAACATATTGGAATTATAACTAAATAATCTGAATAAACTCTATATCAATTTTTGAATCTCAATTAATTGATTTTTTAAGTTATTGAGTTCGGTTTCTAATATGGTGTATCTATCCTTTTGGTTTAAAACAAGATCTTTAGGCGCATTATCCACAAATTTTTTATTATTTAGTTTCTTACCAAGCATATCTTTTTCTTGTTCCAATTTTGATATTTTTTTATTAAGTCTTTGTTCTTCTTCGTTGGCATCGATTAATCCTTCTAAAGGAATGAGTATTCTTAGTTTCTTTATGGCGAGTATGGATGAAGGTGGATCTTCTTCGTCTTCATCGGCCCATAAAATATTTTTAAAACCAGATAGTTCCATCATGTAATTTGAGACTTTTTCTAAACTTTCTTTATCTTTGCTTACCCCTCCTTTGAAGATTGCAGAGATTTTAGTTGAAGGCTTAATAGATAGTTCTCCACGTATATTCCTTATTCCAGTTACAGCTTCTTTGAGCCACTCGATAGTCAAGAAATCACTTTCCGAGACATTCTCTATTTGAACAGGGTAGTCACTTATCATCAAACTAGACTCATCAGATCCATGATGTTGTTTAAACTGATTCCAAATCTCCTCTGTAATGAAGGGCATAATTGGATGAGCTAATCGAAGTGTTTTTTCAAGAATATCAACCATCGATTTAACGATTTCGGGTTTGTTTGGAATATCTTCGTTAAGATTTATCTTATTGAGCTCAATAAACCAATCACAAAATTCGTACCATATAAATTCATATATTGCTTTAGTTGCAAGATCTAAGCGGTAATCATCAAAAGCTTTATTTACTTTGATGACAGTTTCATTGAATTTATAATTTATCCAAGAATCAATGGCCGTATTACTCCTTCCTTCAGCAATACCAAAGTTATTGATATTCATATCTATAAATCTAGAAGCATTCCAGAGTTTATTACAAAAGTTTCTATATCCTTCTACTCGCTTTATATCGAAATTAATATCTCTTCCGCCTGAAGCTAGAGAACAGAAAGTAAGTCTTAATGCATCAGTGCCATAAGCCTTGATTCCATCAGGAAATTCTTTTTTTGTTTGCTTCTCTATCCTGTCTTTCATTCTAGGTTGCATTAAACCTTCGGTCCTTTTTTCAATTAGGTTATCTAGATTAATTCCATCAATAATATCGAGAGGATCGAGGGTATTTCCTTTAGATTTAGACATTTTGGTGCCTTCCGAGTCCTTGATCAGCCCATGAATAAGAATTTTTTTGAAAGGAACTTCTCCAATGAAATGAGTGGTCATCATTATCATTCTTGCGACCCAGAAAAAAATGATGTCAAAACCAGTTACTAGAACACTTGTGGGGTGATATCTGGAGAGGAGGTTATCTTTCTTTGGCCAACCGAGAGTTGAGAAAGTCCACAATGCAGATGAGAACCAAGTATCAAGAACATCATCTTCTTGCCACAACTCTTCATCGACTAGTTTATATTTTTTTCTAATATCTTCTTCAGAGCTACCAACATATATGTTTCCGTCTTTATCAAACCATGCTGGTATTCTATGACCCCACCAAAGTTGTCTGCTGATACACCAATCTTGAATCTCATTCATCCAAGAAAAATATGTATTTTCCCAATTCTTTGGAACAAATTCTGTTTCATTTTCTTTAACAACTCTTATGCCTTCTTCTGATAGGCTTTTAACATCTACAAACCACTGATTGGTTACTAATGGCTGTAATATAGAGTTACTTCGCTCACTTCTAGGTATTTGAACTTTATGATCTTCAATTTTGCTCAGTTGTTTTAATTCTTCAAGATCTTTTATTACTAAATTTCTGGCTTCAATTACAGTCATATTTTGATATTTCTCTGGAACATTTTCATTTAATGTTCCATCAAAATTTAAAATATTAATAAAAGGTAATTTATGTCTTTTACCAATTTCAAAATCATTGAAATCATGGGCTGGTGTTATTTTGACGCAACCTGTTCCGAATTCAGATTCAACATATTCGTCTGCAATGATGGTAATTTCTCTATTGACTAGGGGAACTGATGCTTTTTTCCCAATTAAATTTTTGTATCTATCATCTTCTGGATTTACGGCCAATGCTGTATCACCTAAAAGGGTCTCTGGTCTGGTGGTGGCAACCGTTAAAGTGCTCCCGTCTTCTATTTTATAATCTATGTGCCAGAGAGAGCCATTCTCTTCTTCGGAAGAAACTTCTAAATCAGATAAAGCTGTACCAAGTACAGTATCCCAATTAACTAATCTCTCTCCTCTGTATATTAGGCCTTCATCGTAAAGACGTATGAAGACTTCTTTTACAGCCAAACTTAAATCGTCACTCATTGTGAATGCCTCTCTAGACCAATCCACAGATGCGCCTAATCTTCTAAGTTGTTGTGTTATTTTACTTCCTGACTTTTCTTTCCAATCCCAGACCTTTTTCTCAAATTCTTCTCTTCCAATACCCTCTCGAGTTAATCCCTCGGATTCAAGTTGTCGTTCCACTACCATCTGAGTTGCAATACCTGCATGATCCACTCCTACCTGCCACAGAACATCAAACCCAGACATTCTTTTATGGCGCACTAAAGCGTCCATAAGTGTATTCTGAAATCCGTGACCCATGTGCAATGTTCCGGTTACGTTTGGAGGAGGAATCATGATGCAAAACGGCTCTTTTGATTCATCTGGTTTCGCCGTGAAGAATTCAGAATCTTCCCAGTTTTTATAGATTTCTTGTTCGGTAATTTTAGGTTCGTAGTTCTTCTTCATATCGACTCTAGGAATTTTGCATTGAGGCCTAATTCTTTGCATTTCGTCCAGGTATCAGCTGCTCTTTTTCTAAGGCTAGAGCCATCCATTACAACTAATTGAAGATAGGATTGATACGTGTCTAAATTTTTCGGAATATCTGGTGATACATTGATAATTGAATCTGATTTTAACGAAAATTTAGTTCCAGGATAACCAATTTCTATCAATTTATCTGATCCATTATTTACTAAACCATGATCGAGTATCGAATACTTAGGGTTATTCCACAACAAAGTATCGAGAGTATTTGCATCATCAATATTGTCACAGTAAATATCTAACTTATTAGCTTGAATGAAATTCTTTTCACCCATCATAATATCGACGGCCAAAACAGCAGCCATATCAAGAGCATCTTTAGCAGAATTACCTGAAGCTATAAAAGTAGCTTCAACCATTTTTAGGCTTTATCAATTAAATATTGGCTTAACAAAGGAACTGGCCTACCTGAACCTCCTTTAGCAGCTCCTTTATAACTAGCCGTGCCAGCCACATCTAAATGTGCCCAAGGATAATTTTCTGCAAATCTCGAGAGGAAACAAGCTGCAGTGATAGTTCCTGCTCTGCCTCCAATATTTGCCATATCTGCAAAATTGCTATCCAAGTCTTTCTGGTAACTATCCCAAATAGGCAGTTGCCATGCTTTATCCGAAGCTTTGACTCCTGCTGCTAATAATTCTTTAGCTAGATCTTCATTATTACTCATAAGGCCTGAGGTTGAATAACCCAGTGCCATAATGACGGCACCAGTTAATGTTGCAATATCCACTACAGAAATAGGTTTGAATCTTTCAACAAAAGTAAGAGCATCAGCTAAGACCAATCTTCCTTCTGCATCGGTATTAAGTATCTCTACGGTTTGACCTGACATTGTTTTTACAACATCTCCAGGTTTGGTAGCTTTACTACCAGGCATATTTTCTGCACTTGCAACAATACCAACGATATTAATTGGAAGCTTTAATTCAGAAACTACCTGCATAGTGCCTATAACACTTGCAGCACCACACATATCGAATTTCATTTCATCCATTGTTGCTGGTGGTTTAAGGCTTATGCCTCCAGTATCGAATGTTATTCCTTTACCAACTATCGCATAAGGTCTAGCACCTTTCTTTCCACCCATGTAGCTCATTGATATAAGTTTGGATTCTTCAGCACTTCCATTGCCCACTGATAGCAAGCAGTCCATGCCCATTTTCTTCATCTCCTTTTCTCCATAGACTCTACAGCTTAATTTTTCATATTTATTTGCTGCAGATTTTGAGGTGTTTGCTAAATATGTGGGCGTGCAGATATTTCCAGGTAAATTTGCTAATTCCTTGGCAACATTCATACCTTGTCCAATAGCTTGACCTGTCTTGAGACCTTTTTTTAATTTAGTGTCGCTGTCTTTAGATTCCAAACTAACAGAAACTTTTTTAAGATAAATTATAGATTTATTTTTTTTATTTAACTTAGCATCATAGGTGTAAGCCTTATTTTCAAGTGAAGTGCCAAGCTTTTGAAGAAAACTTGAATCACTCAATTCTTTAGAGTCATACTTATTTGAAGGTAAACAGACCAAACCTGTCACAGATTTTTTTGAGCTTAAACTATTGGTAATGGCGGTTGAAATTTTATCTAAATCATCACTACTTAGAGCATTTTTAGCATTACCGCATCCAACTAAGAAGATTCTTTCAGCTGCGATTCCATCATTTGTTGCTATGTAAGACATTTGTCCAACTTTCCCTTCAAACTCACCTCTTTTCATAAGCTTTTTAATAGCTCCTTGTGTAACAGTATCTATGCTTGCAGCTTGTGCATTTAAGACTCTTCCTTCATTCACCCCAACAACTAGTGCATCGCCTTTAGTTTTTATAAGATTTTTTGAAAGTTCTTGGTTTAGTGTAAGCGCGAGTCTTTTTTTCATTTTATCTCCTTTTGATAAATTTAAATCTGGATATTACTTTAGCAATAATTAATAAAAGTAAACTTCTATAGAGAATATTATTCTAATAAAGAGTAGGATTAACTACTAAGAGTATCTAATACCAGTTTTATGATTTTAAATCGTTATTTCTTAAAGAGTATTTTCTCATATACTTTGACTATAAGCTTAATTTTTATTTTGATTATTGTATCGTCAAGATCAATTCAATACCTAGAACAGGCTTCAAGAGGTGAGATCAGTCCAGAAATAGTTTTTTCTATAGTCCTCTTGCGACTCCCTGAATTTTTAGAACTTATTTTACCCCTAGGCTTTTTTCTCTCAATAATTCTGTCTATAAGTAAATTTAGATCAGAAAGTGAGTTTGTTATCATGGAACAATCTGGTTTCAGTCTCACCAGGGTTTATTCGCTATTGAGCATTCCAGCATTAATCATTTGCACCATGCTGGTTTACTTTTCAACAGTACTTAGCCCCAACTTTGAACTTAGAGTATCTAACCTTCTTGAGGTAAGGACTTTAGAAGAAAGGTTTAAATCTTTAACACCAGGAAAATTTCATAAACTTAATGATGAAATACTTTTATTTGCCAAGGGAAAAGATAAAAATAATTTAACTGATGTATTTTTAAAGATTAATGATCTCGAGGTTAATTCAAATAATGTCATTGTGGCGAAGCGATTTAATATTACTGAGCTAGAAAAAACTTTTCTAAATTTCGAAGAAGGATATTCTTTTTCTGAAACGAAGCCTGATCAATTTATGTCCGTTCAATTCGATAAACTGTCCCTAGTAAATAAATCACTTGATAATGCAGATAATAGATCTCATTCGGAGGAATCTACCAAGCCATTTATTTGGTCAATTTCAATAATATTCATGACTGTTTTGAGTATGTTTATTGCTGTGCCGATCAGTAAGATATCTCCAAGGAAGGGAAGATACTCTCGTGTACTTCCAGGATTATTAATTTTTTTAACTTATACAGGCCTTCTCTTGAGTTTCAAAGGCAATGAAGTCACAGAAATAACATCTATGATGTTGACTCATTTTATTTTCTTAGTTTTAGCAGTAATTTTAAACTTTTACTCTTTAAAGGTTTATAAATGAACTGGTTTCTAGGGGATTTAATAGATAGAAATATTTCTAAGAAGGTTCTGCAAAGCATTTGCATTGTTGCAATTGCATTGTCCACTTTAGACTTTCTTTTCTCTTTAATTTCTGAAATTTCTGACCTATCTATTTCATATCAAATTAGTGATGCTTTTTTATATTCATTAATTTCCATACCCAGTTCTCTTTATGCATATCTGTCTTACATTTGTCTTTTAGGTGTTCTTATTGGTCTAGGAAGTATTAAAGAAGAGGGCGAATTAATAGGAGCTAAGGTGCTTGGAAAGTCTGACTTTAGTCTAGTTATTGCCTGTCTCAGGCCAACCTTATTAATCATTATTCTTAGTTTTATATTTCAAGAAATATCATTACCTTCAATTTCTCAAGCAAATGAAGAGAACAGACTAATTAAGCAAAATAAAATAACCTTAGATGAGGGTTATTGGATTGCAGCAGAATCCTCCATAACCTTTTTTAAATCATCTCCAAACAGGAGCCTTATAAAGGACATTACAATTTATCAACTCGATGATAAAAATAAAATAAACCAAGTGATTAGTTCGGCATCAGCTATCGAAGAAGAGGGCATTTGGACCTTGATTAACTCTACAGTAAATAATTTTCGAATCTCAGATCCAAAGATTTATGAAAGAAAAATATGGGAAGATGCTCCTAAAGAATCAGATATGAGAAGAATTCTTTCACCGAAGTACTTCTCTATTACAGAATTAAGGAATGCTATAAATGAAGAGGTTTCCGAATATAGAAAAAATAATTTATTACTAGAGTATTGGCGAAAAATATTCCATCCGATAATTACTATAATTTTGGTTTTTTTAGCTTCCTCTTTTGTTTTTGGACAAGTCAGGGATAACAATCTTGGCCAGAGGCTACTTGCGGGAATAGTCTTTGCGTTTTCTTTGAATATGTTTCAAAGCCTTTTTGAAAGTATGGCGGTTGTATCTTTTCTAACACCTCTAAGCGCAGTACTTTTTCCGATGTTGATCGTTCTGCTGCTGACTTTATTTGTTTGGAAAATAAAATCTAACTGATTCGAGATATTTTTGTGTTCGTAGCTATATCGGCCAGTGATCTATTTTCTTTATTAAATAAAATATAGAAGTAACCAATACCAAGAAATAAGAAAGAGAATGTTGAAAAGGCACATCTTAATAAACAAATTCTTATTGTAAGTTTCTCCTTAGAGATAAGCCTGATTTTCCAGGCTTGCATCCCCAATGTTTGTCCATTGTTGACTATCCAAAAATAAGAATAAAAGACGGGACCAGAAAGAATAGTGATGAGAAGTTGAGAATAGTCTCCGAGACTTCCGCTCTCTGGAACTCCTCCATTGATAAAAACTAAAAGTAACGTGAAAGAAAAAATGATTCCTACAATAGCTAGTGAGTCATACACGAGGGAGAATATTCTCCTAACAAAACTGGCATTTTCCATAATAATTTGGATAAGGTATTTTTTTTAGATTATTCTATACAGATATTTAGGAACTATTATGAATGAAATGATAAAGACTAGTGATACTTATTTTTTAGGACATCCCAGAGGTTTGGTTACATTATTCTTAACTGAAATGTGGGAAAGGATGTCGTTCTATGGCATGAGAGGTCTACTTGTTCTTTTCATGACTCGAGAAATAACTGAAGGAGGGATGAACTTAAGTGCTCCTGAAGCTATGGCTATATATGGAATATATGGTGCTTCAGTCTATTTCCTTTGTGTTCCAGGAGGATGGATAGCAGATAAAATTTTTGGAGCTCAAAAAACAGTTCTATACGGTGCGATAATAATTACCTTAGGTCACTATGTCCTTGCTATTCCTTCTGATAAAACTTTCTTTCTTGGCTTGGTATTGGTTTCAATCGGCACAGGGTTACTGAAGCCCAACATATCTACTATTGTTGGCCAACTGTATAAGCCAGGTGACTTGCGAATAGATTCAGGTTACACAATATTTTATATGTCTATCAATATAGGGAGTATGTTGGGATTTCTTGTGTGTGGATACTTAGGTGAAAAAGTAGGCTGGCATTGGGGATTTGGGGCTGCAGGAGTAGGCATGACATTCGGAGTTTTACAATATATTTTTACTAAAGATTCATTAGGAGAAGCAGGAAAAAAACCTAATTTATCAGTTAATGAAGATAGGGCTAAATATGTTTCTTTATTTAAGTACGCTTCAGCAATAATAGGTTTAATATTAATTACTAGTTTCTTGGGTCTCTGGAGCATTGATCCTGAACTACTTAACCAACTAACCGTTTATTTGATATTAATAGTTGCAGCATCTTATTTCATTTATCTTTTCACTTTTGCTGGGTTAAGTGATGCGGAAAAAAATAATATTAAAATGCTCTTACTGCTCTTTTTTGGTTCAGTTTTATTTTGGGCTGGCTTTGATCAAGGGGGCTCTTCCTTAAATCTATTTGCTAAAGACTTCACAGACTTATATGTTTTTGGATGGGAAATGCCAGCTACATTCTTACAGGTAGCCAACCCTTTGATGGTCGTAATCTTTGCTCCTTTTTTTGCTGCATTTTGGATTACATTAGGTAAAAGAAATCTAGATCCGGATACACCTCAAAAGTTTGCACTAGGTTGTTTTTTAATGGCCATAGGTTTTCTTGCGATTATATTTGGAGTTGAAGCTGCTATGCAAAATGGCAAGGCAGGCGTCCAGTTCCTTCTTATCACTTATCTTTTTCATACTTTAGGGGAATTATGCCTAAGTCCTGTAGGACTCTCTGCAACAGCCAAATACTCACCTAAAAGATACAGAGGTCAAATGATGGGTATATGGTTCTTATCCTCTTCTTTAGCTGCAGGCTTGGCAGGTTTAATAGCCAGTAGATCTTTTGAATCAGGAATATCTTCTATGCCAGATTTATTTAACCAAATAATTATTGCTCTATGCGCTGTGGGTGTATTCCTTTTGGTTGCGAACAGATTTGTTAAGGCTACCCCTCTAAAAGAGGAAAATCAGGAATCTTAAGAAGAAGTCAGGAGTCTGTTTAAGATGGCATTATATATATTGCTCAGGTGCTCTAAGTCTTCGATTACTACACTCTCATTGACCTTGTGTATAGATGCATTTCCAGGTCCTAGCTCAACAACTTGAGCACCGGTAGGTGCTACAAACCTGCCGTCTGATGTTCCACCATCAGTGGTGCATTTAGGAGATATTCCGGTGACTTCTATGACTGATTGCTCAACAGCATTTATAAGTTCTGTTTCCTTAGTTAGAAAAGGTCTTCCGCCAATATTCCATGAAATTTCATAAGTAATGTCATGTTTTTGAATGATGGATTCAATATCTTTTTTTATATCTTCTATTGAAGTTGAGGGAGAATAACGCACATTCAAATCCAAAGTTAAATTCCCAGGAATAACATTTGTTGCACCTGTTCCTGCATTGATATTTGATATTTGGAGAACAGAATCTTGGAACTTTCCAGTTTCATCTTCCCATTTTAAGCTTGAGAGCTCGGCAAGTGGAGCAGAAAAATTGTGAATTGGATTATCGGCTTTGTCTGGATACGCCACG
>CAJWIK010000007.1 GCA_913042105.1 uncultured Gammaproteobacteria bacterium | reverse complement strand
TCCGACCAATGGATTATGAGTCCACTGCTCTAACCAACTGAGCTACAGGCCCTATTTATGAGTCAAGAAAACCTTTCAAATGAGATGATCTGGTTGGATGTCTTAATTTCCTAAGAGCTTTGGCTTCTATTTGCCTTATTCTCTCTCTAGTCACATCAAACTGTTTCCCGACTTCTTCTAAGGTATGGTCAGTATTCATTCCGATACCAAACCTCATTCTTAAAACTTTTGCTTCTCTCGCTGTAAGGCTACCAAGAATATCATCAGTTGCTCCTTGCAGGTTTTCTTCTATAGCCGCTACATCTGGAGAATCAATTGAAGTATCTTCTATAAAGTCACCAAGAGTTGTATCTTCTTCGTCTCCTATCGGAGTTTCGGTAGAAATTGGTTCTTTAGCAATTTTTAACACTCTCCTAACCTTATCTTCCGGTAGATCCATTCGTTCGCCCAATTCTTCAGGGGTAGGTTCTCTTCCCATCTCTTGGATCATCTGACGAGAAACTCTATTGAGTTTATTAATAGTCTCTATCATATGAACAGGAATTCTAATAGTCCTAGCTTGGTCTGCGATAGAACGTGTAATAGCCTGCCTAATCCACCAGGTTGCATAGGTTGAGAATTTGTAACCTCTTCTGTACTCAAACTTATCTACAGCCTTCATTAAGCCTATATTTCCCTCTTGGATAAGATCTAAAAATTGTAAACCTCTATTTGTATATTTCTTTGCGATAGAAATTACCAATCTAAGGTTAGCCTCAACCATATCTTTTTTGGCTCTTCTTGTTTTTGCTTCTCCAATAGACATTCTTCTATTGATATCCTTCATTTCGCTTACGGGAAGCTGAATAATCTTTTCTAGTTTTGCTAATTTATTCTGTAATCTAACGATTTCAGTAAGATTAGCCTTAACTTCTTTAGCCCAAGGCTTTCTTGATTTAGCAATTTTTTCTGACCAAGTTGAATCAGCTTCGTTGCCTGAATACTCTTGTATAAATTCTTTTCTAGGCATCCTGCCTCGCTTCACATAAATAGTGAACAAATACTTCTCTACTTCTCTAATAATTTCTAAGGCATCTCTCGCTGGATTAGCAACTTTTTCAAATTGGGTTGGAGACAGCTTTATAAATTGAAAAATTTCACCAAGTTTCGCTTGTTCGGCCAGAGCAGCTTTGCTGGTTCTGGTTCTGGAACAGGCTTTATCAACTTTATTGTATTGTCTTTTGAGGGCACTGAATCGCTTTTTGACTTCTACGGGATCTGGACCAGTAGGTTCATCATCATCGGTTTCACCTTTTTCTTCTTTTTCTTTCTTTTGAGCTAATGCAGGTGGTGGTATTCCTTCTTCGATATCCATAAAACCGACCATGACTTCAGATAGTCTTCTATCTCCTGCCACGTATTCTTGATATTCATCTAAGATTCTGTCGACTATGCCAGGATAAAAACAGCAAGCGTGAAGAAGCTCTCTTGCTCCTTCTTCAATCCTTTTGGCAATCGCTATCTCTCCCTCTCTTGTGAGTAGATCAACTGTTCCCATCTCTCTCATATAGAGTCTTACAGGATCGGTTGTTCTTCCAACTTCTGATTCAACAGTTGTTAAGGTCGTTCTGGTATCAGCGATTGTTTCAGGAGCAGAGTCTGAATTGTCATCAGATGCATTCGACTCAAGTACTTCTATACCAATATCCATTAACATTTGGATAGTTTCTTCAACCTGATCAGGATCAGAAATATCCTCAGGAAG
Organism: uncultured Gammaproteobacteria bacterium; assembly: GCA_913042105.1. Taxonomy (GTDB): domain Bacteria; phylum Pseudomonadota; class Gammaproteobacteria; order Magnimaribacterales; family Magnimaribacteraceae; genus Magnimaribacter. The sequence goes on along the minus strand of CAJWIK010000007.1, from coordinate 26,839 downwards.
CATCGCATTTATATCTTGATATGTGAGGAAACCTTGGTCTTTACCTTTGTCTACAAGCTCTCTAAGACCTGAATTCTCGAGATCTTCTTCGCCATGCGAAACCTCTTCCGATTCTTCAGTGGATTCGACTTCTTTTTCTTTAGCTTCTAAAGGTGTTTTTTTTGCTTTTCTTGCCATATCAAATTTAAGGGGTGGGCAATTATATTAGTTTTTAATAGAAATTACCTAACTTTTAATACATTTCTAATTAGATTTTTGACTTAATGCTCTAAGCAGATTCTTTTCGGGTTCTTCTAATTTATGGATATTAGACAGTAAATGCTGCTGAAGTTCAAAAGTTTCATCTTCAGATAGCTCTCCATCCTCAAAAACTTCCTTTAATTCGAGGATTCTTGTTACCGAATCAGATTTCTTTAAATTGAATAAGCAGTCGTTCAAATAAGCTTTCGCATTTTGTTCTTCAACAGGAACATGCATCGATAACAAGGCTCCAATGAAAGAGGCTGACTCTTTATCAAGGATACTTAAAAGGTCTGATATGCCTTGTTCAGGGTTTGCTTTAAAAAACCCTACAACTTCAGTCATAAGGACGACTTCAGGTTCAGTAAAGTCGCTAAACCTTGAGAGGTCATCAATCTCCGTTGAGAGATATGGATAAGACAATATCACAGTTAATATTTTTGATCCCAGTCCCGTAGCCTCAAAAGTTTTCAAGTTCTCTTCATCCTCACCAGACCTATTCTTTCTAATTCTGTTGGGATAATTGACCGTTCTGCTTTGCGTTTTAAGATCTTTCATTTCAAGACCAGTCACCTTGGAAACCTCGGCCTCTAATAATCTTTTTATGGAGCTTTCTTGCATGGTGGAAAGAAGGTCCATAGCCTTTGCTGCTAATGAAGCCTTTTTTTCAATAGAAATTACTTCAGAAGCCTGCATTAGTCGTTCAATAAAATATTCAGAAAGAAGGCTCGCATCTTTAGACATTTTCTTAAATACATCAGAAGAGTCTCTTTCCAATATGCTTGCCGGATCTTCACCCTCAGGCAGGAAAAGAAATCTAACCTCAGTTCCGTCAATTATTGCAGGTAATACGTTTTTTAACGCTCCCCACGCAGCGCCCCTACCGGCATCATCTCCGTCAAAGCAGAAAGTGATTTCATTGACTATTTGAAGTAATTTTTGAATATGAAATCTATTCGTTGCTATGCCTAAAGTGGCTACAGAATTTTTCATGTCATGCTCATACATGGCTATAGTGTCCATATAGCCCTCAACAACAAATATTTCACTAAGGTCTTTTCTGAACTCCAGAGTTTCGTGAAAACCATATAGCTCTCTACTCTTTTGAAAAATTGGAGTATCACCAGTATTAAGATATTTAGGCTGGTCATCGGGATTCATGACTCTCCCTCCAAAACCTACTACTCTCCCCTTTCGATCTTTGATTGGAAACATTAATCGATCTCTGAAAACATCAAATAATTTTCCGTCTTTATTTTTTTTTGCCAATCCAGCCTTGATGAGCATCTCTTCATCTACTCCAGACTTCAACATTTCATTTGATAGTGCATCCCAGGACTTGGTCGCATACCCAATAGAAAATTTCTTGGTGACCTCTGGTGATATCTTTCTTTCTTTAGTTATGTAATTTCTGACATGTTCTGCATTATCTAAATTAGATAGATTTTTTTCAAATATCTCTGTTGCAAACTTCAAAGCATCGTAAATTGGACTCTTTTCATTACTTGAAGAACCGGTATTTTCATAAGGCACTTCCATCCCTGCCCGAGTTGCAAGAGCTTCAATTGATTCTATAAAATCAAATCCTTGATGGGATTGCAAAAAACCAATCACGTTTCCTGTTGCTCTGCACTTAAAGCAGTAGTAAAACTGTTTTTGTTCACTGACACTGAATGATGGATTCTTTCCATCTTCACAAAATGGACAGATGCCCCAATGGTCTTTACCTTTTCTTTTCAGAGGTAGATAAGCATCTACTAGAGAAACAATATCGGTTGTATCGACGATATCTCTAATAAAATCTTGTGGGATGGAACCAGACACTAAGCATTACTCCTAAACCAGTCTTCAAGAATTATCTGAGCAGATATACTGTGTTTATTAGTAGAATCTTTAGTTCCAATTTTAGGAGATTCTAATCTTTCGGTTGCCTCTCTGCTCGTCAATCTTTCGTCAGACTTTTCAATAGTTATATCATATCTTTTATTGAGTGAATTTGAGAATCTATCTGATAAGTCTTGTATTTTGCTCCTTGAACCATCCATATTAAATGGATCACCAACAACAAATAGACCAGGCTTCCAATCTTCTACGATGTCATCTAACTCAGCCCAATGGGGCTTGCCATCAACAGCCTTTAATGAGTAAAAGGTAGAAGCAGTTCTTGTGATTTCTTGACCTATAGCAATACCAATATTTTTAAGTCCAAAATCAAAAGCCATTACTACCCTTGGAAAACTTTTGCTCATGGAGTTAATGCTTCAACTGATTCTATAAAGATTTTTGCAACATCAATATCGCATAAATCTTTGTACTCTTTAAAGCAAGTTGGGCTAGTTACATTAACTTCAGTTAAATAATCACCGATAATATCTAAACCTACAAGCAGAAGGCCTTTTTCAACTAACGCAGGAGCAACCTGTTCGCATATCCACAGATCTCTATCTGAGAGAGATTTAGCAACTGCAGATGCTCCAGCGGCCAGATTGCCCCTCAGTTCTCCTTGTGCCGGTATTCTTGCAATTGCAGCACCCATTGGCTTACCGTTAATCACCAAAATACGTTTATCACCCTCTAAAATTTCAGGAATGTATTCTTGAATCATGACTTTCTGAGTGAAGTGATTTGTTATGGTCTCTAGAATTACGCTTAGATTTGGATCACTATTTTTTAATCGAAAAATTGAAGCTCCTCCCATGCCATCCAAAGGCTTGATTACTGTATCTTTATGTTCTTCTACAAAGTCTTTAAGAAGTTCTTTTTTGCTGGTTACAAGATGTTTCGTACAGCACTGGGGGAACTCAGTTGCAAAGACTTTCTCATTACAGTCTCTTAAACTTCTGGGATTATTAAATACATGCACACCTAGCCTAGATGCCATCTCTAAGACATAAGTGTTGTAGATGTATTCAGAGTTGAAAGGCGGATCTTGACGCATCAAAATTGCATCAAGATGCGAAAGATTCATAGGAGATGTCTCTCCTAGGGAGAACCAATCAGATGGGTTATTTCTGACTTCAATATTTGCCATGTTTGAAAAGGCAACACCTGAATTAATAAATAATGAATCTGGAGTCATATAGAAGATTTCATGACCTTTATCTTGAGCCTCTATCATCATTGCCAAAGTACTATCCTTCTTGAAATTGATAGTCTCTATGGGATCCATAACAACGCCTAATTTCATCTCTTATCCTGATTTTTTATAATTAAAATTCTTTTACTCCGTACCTTAAAGCACTCACAACAGATATCGCCGCTGTTTCAGCCCGGAGAATACGTTTGCCTATAGTAACAGGTAAGAATCCAGATTCTTTTAAGCACTCTACTTCCTCTTCAGTAAAGTCTCCTTCCGGCCCAATGGCAACTGAAATACTTTTAGAAATTTTAACATCAGATAATTTATCTTTTGCATCAGGAAAAAGGACTATTTTAGTTTCAGCATTTGTTGACTTGGACCATTCCTTAATTCCTGTTGGTGAGGCAATCTCAGGTATCCAATTTTCTCCACATTGCTCACATGCACCTTTGGCAATTTGTTTCCACTTTTCCATTCTAGACTTATCGGAGAATTGGTCTCTTTTGACAACAACTCTTTCTGAGACGATTGGTGAAAATTTCTTAACTCCCAATTCCGTAGCCTTCTGCAAAGAAAAATTAAATGGGTCGTTCTTGATTAAAGCCTGCCCTAACTCAATATCAAGACCCTCTCTAGAAGAAGGTTCAAATAGCTCAATAATTTTTATAATAAAATTTTTCCTATTCAACTCTATTATCTCTGTTATTCCAGAACTCCCTTTACCATCAAAAATAATAAATTTATCGCCCTCCTTTTTTCTAAGGACGTTTATTTCATGATGAAATAATTTCTTATCTAAAGAAATTATCTTATCTTTATGAAAGCTATCTTCTAAATATGTTCTTGTGTAATTCATATTCTCAATCAAAACACATATATTAAAACATCAAATCTATTCAGTTGCAGTCAATCAAAAAAATGACCAAGATATTAATATCTATATCATCAGGCATGGTGATTTATGTTGTAGCGGGATGATTAGAAAATAATAATTATATAGTTGGTTTTTATCCTGAAAGTTGCTTTATAACAAAAATAAGGAAAATGGTGATGTTTTGAGCTTCCATCAAAAAGAGATGGGTTCACCACAATCGTGCAATGAGCAAACAAATTTTCCTAAACTTCTTGAAAGATTAAATTTGTTGGGTATTATTCGTAGTCCATTTTTAAAAAAAATAACTGACTAAAATTCAACCAAGTGGCTCAAAAAAATAAAAAGAAATTCAACGGCGAAGGAAGGCAGCTTAGCCACCAAGTGTCTAAGAGCATGAGGAAATATTTCAAAGAGTTAGATGGTGAAAGAGCAAGTGACATTTACAATATGGTCCTTAAAGAGGTTGAACTTCCGCTGTTAGAAATTGTCATGCGAGAATGCAACGATAATCAATCCAAGGCTAGTCAGATTTTAGGTATCAATAGAGGCACCCTTAGAACCAAACTCAAGGAACATAAATTACTCTAATTTAAGTATGGCTCAAATTGCCAACCCAAAAATCAAAAGAGCCTTAGTCAGCGTCTCAAACAAAGAAGGGATAGTCGACTTTTGCAGATCCTTATCAGATAACTACGGGGTAGAGATTATCTCTACAGGTGGAACCCTAAAAACATTACAAGACTCTGGAATCGGTGCCATAGATATATCTCAACATACTGGCTTTCCTGAGATCATGGACGGAAGAGTTAAAACTCTTCATCCAAAAGTACATGGTGGAATATTGGCGAGAAGGGAGATTGATCAGCAAGTCATGACTGATAACGGCATTAAAGAAATTGATCTTGTGGTAGTAAATCTTTACCCATTCGTAGAGACAATATCCAAAAAAGAAACAACTCGAGAGATTGCTATAGAAAATATTGATATTGGTGGTCCTAGCATGGTCAGGTCTGCTGCCAAAAACAATCTTTACGTGGGAGTGGTGGTTGAACCAAATAATTATAATGATGTGCTAAAGGAACTATCTGAAAATGATGGATCACTGACATTTAAAACTAGAAGAGAATTAGCGGCAAAGGCCTTTAGCCATACTGCAAACTATGATGCAGCTATATCGAGCTATCTTAATCAACAAGAAGAGAAGATTCCTCAATATTTATTTGGCAAATATGAGCTCAAACAAGAACTCAGATATGGTGAAAACCCTCACCAATCAGCTGCATTTTATATCGATCCAAACCAATTAGGAGTTAGCAATATCTCTTCTGCTGAACAATTACAAGGTAAAGAATTATCGTACAATAATATTGCAGACACTGATGCAGCATATGAGTGCGTTAAAAATTTTTCTGAGCCCGCTTGTGTCATTGTTAAACACGCGAATCCATGCGGAATAGCGTTAGGAAAATCTTTGAAGGAAGCTTATGAAAGAGCCTTTTCTTCAGATGAAACTTCAGCTTTTGGAGGAATCATTGCTTTCAATGGTGAATTGGATGAAGAAACTTCAAAACAGATAATTGATAACCAATTCGTAGAAGTGATCATTGCACCTGGGGTGAGTCAAGGTGCTCGCAACATAATTTCTACAAAAGAAAATATCAGATTACTTGATACAAAGAAGCTAGGAGATTTAGATAGCGGTTCTAAAATTCTTAGTGTAAGTGGCGGCCTTCTGACCCAAGATAATGATATTGCGGGTCTATCAAGAGAAGATTTGAAAATTGTTTCAACTCGTCTACCCACAGATGAAGAAATAAATAATTGTTTATTTGCTTGGAAAGTTTGTAAATATGTTAAGTCTAACGCAATAGTCTATACAAGAAATAATCAAACTATTGGTATAGGAGCAGGCCAAATGAGCAGAATTGATAGTGCAAAAATAGCTGCATCAAAAGCACTAGAAAGAGGTTTTGAAACTCAAGGATGTAGTATGGCTTCAGATGCCTTTTTTCCATTTAGAGATGGTATAGATGCTGCAGCAAAAATTGGTATCACTTCAGTTATACAGCCTGGAGGATCTATGAGAGATCAAGAAGTCATTGATGCTGCAAATGAAGCCAATATGGCCATGCTTTTTACTGGCATACGACACTTTAGACACTAAGTAATATGAGGGTTCTGGTTGTTGGAGAAGGCGGAAGAGAACATGCCCTCTCCTGGAAAATAGCACAAAGCCCTAAAGTAACTAAAGTTTACGTAGCTCCAGGAAATGGAGGTACAGAACAAGAAGCCCTCCTAACAAATATTAATATAAAGTCTGATGATATAAATGAGCTTGCGAGCTTTGCCATGAAAGAGCAAATCGATCTCACGATTATAGGACCAGAAGATCCTTTGGTGCATGGAATTACTGATAAATTTCAAGCACTAGGCTTGAAGTGTTTTGGTCCTTCTAAGGATGCATCTCAACTAGAAGGTTCAAAAGAATTCATGAAAGATTTTCTTCAAAAGAATAATATACCTACCGCGGAATATCAGACATTCACAGATGCAACTAAAGCGATTGAGTTTGTTAAAAAAACAGGCTGTCCTATAGTAATTAAAGCTGATGGCCTTGCTGCTGGAAAAGGAGTGACAATAGCTTTAACGTTAGAAGAAGCAACAAATGCTATCCATCAATCCCTGGAATCTGAAATCTTTGGAAAAGCAGGGAAAAAAATTGTAATTGAAGAGTACCTTGAAGGTGAAGAAGCTAGTTTCATAGTTATTACAGACGGGGTTACTGCTATACCTTTCGCCTCCTCACAAGATCATAAAGCAAGAGATGAAATGGACTTAGGACCAAACACTGGAGGAATGGGTGCCTATTCTCCAGCACCGATAGTGGATGAAGTTATTCATAAAAAAATTATGAATCAAGTGATCTACCCCACCCTAGAAGGTATAAGGAAAGAAGGTTATCAATACTGCGGATTCCTCTACGCAGGAATGATGATAGATAAAGAAAATCGCTTAAAAGTTCTTGAATTCAATTGTAGATTTGGTGATCCTGAAACACAGCCAATAATGATGAGACTAAAATCTGACCTAGCTGAAATATGTGATAAAGCTTGTGACTTAAATCTTAAAAATGAGAAACTTGAATGGGATGAGAGAAAGGCCATAGGTGTTGTGATGGCATCTAAAGGTTATCCATTTAAATACGAAAAAAATAAGCCAATAAAAAATATTCCTCTAGAAAGAGATGATTTGAAGGTTTTTCATGCGGGTACAAAATTAGATTCTGGATTAGTAAAATCAAATGGGGGTAGAGTTTTATGTATAACAACTCTCGGAGAATCTGTAGAATTGGCTCAAAAGAAAGCCTATGATGCTGTTTCCAAAATTGAATGGGAAGATGCGTACTATAGAAAAGATATAGGTTATAAAGCAGTTGAAAGAGAATTAAATGAACTTAGTTGACCAGATTATATGTGAAGTAGATAAAGGAATTAAATTTTCTTTACACAATTATCAAAAAGAAAATCGAAGATATCCCGCGTATGGCATCAATGAAGATAATTTAAGTGAAATTGAAAGAAGTCATTCCGCAAATCTCATGAGAGTTAACCATTCGGGAGAAGTAGCGGCCCAAGGTCTTTATAGAGGCCAAGCTATGACTGCTAAACTAGAAGGAACTAGAGAAAAGATGGATCATGCTGCACAAGAAGAGCTCGATCATCTTTCCTGGTGCAATAAGAGACTTGAAGAATTAAATGAACATCCGAGTTTATTGAATCCAGCCTGGTATGCGCTTTCATTTGGAATGGGTGCCGCTGCAGGCCTTGCTGGAGATAAATGGAGTTTAGGATTCGTTCATGAAACAGAAGAACAAGTGGTTAAACATCTTGAAGGTCATTTAGATGATCTGTCTTTAAATGATAAAAAAACCGCAGCGATCTTAGAACAAATGCAAATTGATGAATCTAAACATAGTGAAGAAGCTCTAGAATCAGGTGCAGAAAATTTACCTGAAGGTCTTAAAAAGGTCATGTCAGTGATCGCAAAGGTAATGACCAGAACAAGTTACTACATTTAACTGATTTTAATTTATTAAATTACTTATTGATAATTAGATAGACACAGGTATAGTTGCGCGCGTAACGATGGTGTTACGGTTTTTAGAAAAGGAAAATAGATGAATATATACGTTGGAAACATTGCCTGGACAACTTCTGAGGAAGACTTAGAAGCTCATTTTGGACAATATGGAAGCGTCAAAGCAGCCAGAATTATTACTGAAGGTCACTCCGGTCGATCTAAGGGTTTCGGATTTGTAGAGATGGAATCAAAAGAAGCAGGTCAAGCAGCAATAGAAGCTCTTGACGGAACTGATTTTGGTGGCAGAGATTTAAGAGTAAACGAAGCTAAGCCAAGAGATTAATTTCAAACTAGAAGAAAGATTCATTTCTTCTATTTCAAAATATAAATAAAGAAAGACAAGATTCATTCTTGCCTTTCTTCTTTTATTATCACAGCTGTCCCATAGGCCATAAGCTCTGCTGCGCCCTGTGAAATCACAGAAGTGGTAAAAGAAAGGCCAACTATAGCATTAGCGCCAAGACGTTCGGCGTCTTGAATCATCCTGTCTAGGGCTTGCTCCCTGCTTTCAGCCAAAAGCTTTGTGTATTCATGAAGTTCACCGCCAACGATCCCTCTAAGGGCTGCAATGATGTCCTTGCCTACATGCCTAGCTCGAATTGTATTGCCTTTAACAATCCCTAAGGTCTTAGAAATCTCCCTTCCAGGAATATCAAATGTAGTAACTATCAACATTTTTATTTCTCCACGTCTTTATATTTATCATTTTTGTATTCTTTGATTCGCTGTATTGAAACGAAGGCAAATAAAATTCCTATTATTAAAGCCAATATTTTGTATTCGAAGATTAAGGCTACTGTAATTTCTAGCATTAATATTCTTTTAAAAAAATAATTTTTCTAAAGCCTCACCCGGATCTTCAGCTCTCATAAAGGACTCTCCTACAAGAAAATTAAGAACTCCGAAAGATAAAATCTTATCAATATCTTCATTCGTTTTAATTCCACTTTCTGAAACTACTAACTTATCTTCAATTTCTGAAGACAGTTCTTTTGTTGTGTTTAGGTCTACTTCAAATGTGCTGAGATTCCTGTTATTTATACCTATAAGAGAGAAATCTATTGGTGTAATTCGTCTTAGTTCATCTTTGTTATGGATTTCTACAAGAACATCTAGACCAATACTTTCAGCAATTTCTTTATACTCTTGTAACTGAGCATCTGTTAATACAGAGGCAATAAGTAAAATACAATCTGCACCGTATGCCTTACTTTGATAGATTTGATACTCATCAATCATAAAATCTTTTCTCAAGAGCGGTAAATTGACAGACGCTCTGATACTTTCTAAATAATTCAATGAACCTTGAAAATACTCTTCATCCGTTAAAATACTGAGACAAGTTGCATTTTTTTTCTCATATTGTTGAGCAATCTCTTGGGGCAAAAATTTCTTTCTTATAATGCCCTTACTTGGAGATGCTTTCTTGATTTCCGCAATAACAGAGACCAATCCTTGTTGATCTCTTTTTCTAATTGCATCTATAAAGCCCTTAGGAGGCGACGAGTCTGATGCTTTAGAGTGGATTTCTTTTAGGCTTTCTTGAGCCTTTTGTTCGGCTACAACCAAAGCCTTAGTCGCTATTATTTTATCCAGGTAACTTTGCATTACAACTGAGAGGTAAACTCAATGAGTTGGTTTAATTTATTTAATCCGTTGCCTTCCCCGATACACGTTTTTGCAGTATCGACACCTGACTCAAGTGAACTAGAGATACCTGCAACATACAGGGCAGCGCCGGCAGTCATAGATACCATAGCACTTGCTTCCCGATGACCACCGCTCAAAGCCAGTCGAGCCAGGTCTAAACTTTCTTTGGGAGAGTTCACTATAAGTTCCTCTAGGGAACTAGTTTCAAAACCTAATTCTTCAGGAGAAATTTTATATTCAGTGATCTTTCCATCTTTTAATTCTGCGACGTAAGTAGGCGCAGCAATACTAATTTCATCTAGCCCGTCTTCAGAATGAACAATCATCACATGTTCACTACCAAGCTCTTTTAAAACAGTAGCTATAGGCACCATCCATTGCTTGTCATAAACACCCATAACCTGTCGCTTTGCAGAGGCAGGATTAGTTAAGGGACCTAGAACATTAAATATACTTTTTTGAGCTATTTCTTTTCTTGGTCCAACGACATATTTCATTGCACTATGATGCGCAGGGGCAAACATAAAACCCAGGCCAACTTCCTCTATACAATCTGAAACTTGAGAAGGTGTGAGGTTAAGAGACACGCCAGCTTCTTCTAGAATATCTGCGCTCCCACTTTTTCTTGTTGCGGACCTATTTCCGTGTTTAGCAATTTTTGCTCCACAAGAAGAGGCTATAAACGCAGAGGTCGTTGATACATTAAAAATTCCTATTCCAGACCCTCCGGTTCCACATGTATCAACTAAGTTGGGAATATTTGTCTCAACTTTAGCTGATAATTTTCTCATGACATCAACCGCACCCAGAACTTCTTCAACAGTTTCTCCTTTCATTGAAAGACCAATTAGGAAAGCCCCAATCTGGGCATCAGTAGCCTCGCCTTTTAGAATTTGAAGCATGACCTCTGCCATCTCCTCTTTTTCAAGATTTCTGTTTGAGACAACTAAGCTTATACCTTGTTGTATATTCATCTTAAATCCATTTCCAAAAAATTATTTAGCATGACCTTACCATATTCTGTCGCGATAGATTCTGGATGAAATTGCATACCGGTGACTTGTTGAGTCCTGTGTTGAATGGCCATTATTGTTCCATCTTCAGATCTAGCCGTTATTTCAAAATCTTTTGATAATGAATTTTCATCGATGATCAAGGAATGATATCGAGTAGCAAGAAAATCCTCTGATACAGAAGAAAATATACCCTGTCCATTATGTGTAATTTTTGAGATTTTTCCATGCATGATCTCTTTGGCCTTTACGATCTTGGCTCCATATGCGGCCCCTATAGACTGATGTCCCAAACAAACACCTAATATTGGAATTTCTCCTGAAAATGTATTTATTGCCTCAATAGAGATTCCCGCTTCTTTAGGAGTACATGGACCTGGAGAAATCACTAAGAAATCTGGAGACTTATCTTTGATCTCTGAAAGGCTAATCTGATCATTTCTATAAACCTCTACTTCTTGATTCATTTCATAAAAATACTGAACCAAGTTATAAGTAAAAGAGTCATAGTTATCAATCATCAATAACATTTCAACCCTCCAATTTTTCTTGTACTAATTCAGCCGCCTTGAAAATAGCTCTGCCTTTATTAAGTGATTCCTTCCATTCAAGTTCAGGAATAGAATCTGCGACCCAGCCTCCACCGGCTTGGATATACAGAACTTCATCCTTTATAACTGCTGTTCTAATAGCTATAGCCATATCCATATTTCCTTGCCAAGACAGATAGCCTATTGCACCTCCATAAATTCCCCTTTTAACCGGTTCAAATTCATCAATAATTTCCATTGCCCTAATTTTAGGCGCACCTGAAACTGTTCCGGCGGGGAATGTAGCCTTAAATAAATCTATGGCTGATGAATGATCTCGTAATTCTGCTTCTACATTAGATACCATATGCATAACATGACTATAGCGCTCTACCCCAAATTTTTCTGTAACCTCAACTGAACCTGGTTTAGCAATCTTACCAACGTCATTTCTTCCAAGATCAATCAACATCAAGTGTTCAGCAATTTCTTTTGGGTCATTAACCATCTCCTCCTCCATGGCCATATCATCCTTGTTATCCTTGCCTCTTCTTCTTGTACCTGCAATAGGCCTAACAGTAACCTTATTATCTTCCAGTCTTGCCAAGATTTCTGGAGACGAGCCTACGATGTGGAAATCATCTAAATTAAGATAATACATATAAGGAGAAGGATTTAATTGTCTGATTGATCGGTAAAGGGCAACGGGATCTGCGGTAAAAGGAAGAGACATCCTTTGAGAGCATACCACCTGCATAATATCGCCTTCTTCGATGTATTTTTTTGCTTTAAGGACAGATTTCTTAAAGTCTTCCTCACCAAATCCAGATATAAAATCAGATTCACTGATACTCTTTTCCGGTTTCTTGAAATCTTGATAGCCAAGAGGTTCTCTCAATTTTTCTTCCAACTCATCGAGGCGCTGATTTGCAGATGCAATCCCTTCTTTTGAGTTGATTAGAATTATCAAATGAAGCTTATTCTTTAGATTATCGAAAACAGCAACTTCTTCGGAAATCATAAATAAAGCATCCGGAGTTCCTAAAGTGTCAGGAGGAGCTGTTTCAGATAATTTTGGTTCGATATATCTTACACAGTCATAAGAAAAGTAACCAACCAAACCTCCGTTAAACTTGGGCAAATTTGGATCTTCTTCTAAGGTGTAACTTTTTTGCAATTCATCAATATAATCAAGAGGATTCTCAGCTACAAAACTTTCAGATAATTTGCCATCCTGGTGAATCTCTATTGTATTTTTGATAATTTTAATAACCCTATTGGCCTTAAGCCCTATAAGAGAATATCTAGCCCACTTCTCCCCTCCTTCTACAGATTCAAAAAGATAACTATAGGAGCAATTTGCCAATTTTCTATAGACACTCAAGGGAGTCTCCATATCAACTAGTATTTCTCTCGAAACAGGTATTTTAGTTTGTGTATCCAATTTTCTAGCCAGACTCTAGATTAGATCTCATCTGTTTTATAACCTTTGAATAATCAGATTGACTGAATATTGCAGAGCCAGCAACAAATGTGTCTGCTCCCGCTAAGGCAACTTCCGAGATATTTTCAAGGGTTATTCCGCCGTCAACTTCAAGCCTAATATCTTTATTAGTTTTATCAATCAATGTTCTAGCTTGAGATATCTTATTCAACACAGAATCTATAAATTTTTGACCTCCAAATCCAGGATTAACAGACATCAATAAAACCATATCTAATTCATCTATATATTCCTCTAGGACACTTAGTGGAGTGGCGGGATTGAGAACTAAACCAGCCTTGCATTCATGAGATTTAATCAGTTCGATGGATTTACCAACGTGATCTGAAGCCTCGGGATGAAAAGTTATATAAGTAGCGCCTGCATCAGCAAAACTTTCAATGAGGCTATCCACTGGTTGAACCATAAGGTGAGTATCGATAGTGGCTTCAATTCCATAATCTCTGAGAGCCCTGCATACCATAGGCCCAATAGTTAAATTAGGAACATAATGATTATCCATTACATCAAAATGGATCCAATCTGCTCCGGAATCCAGCACTAGCTTTGCATCTTCGCCAAGACGAGCAAAGTCAGCAGAAAGAATTGATGGCGCAATTATGTAATCATTGGTAGTCATAATGCAGCAAGTTTACTCCTCGCCCATTAAACCGTCTAATCTTTCAACATCTTCTAGTGTATTGAGATTTTCAAATTTACCTTCATAGATTTGACCTGTAACAAGATTTTTATTTGACGCCGGCTTTAAGATATCTTGCCAAAGACCTTTCTCTTCCGGCTTAAAATTATAAAACAGTTCTGGTGAAAGTATTGATAATCCTGAAAAGGTATATTTGAGTCCGGAGCCCTCCTCCTTAACAAGATTTTCTTCAAAATATACGTCACCACTTGGATTATTTGCAGGATTAGGAATCAAAATCATGTGTGCTAGTGCATTGTCTTTAAGCTCAAGATTCTCAAGATTAAAGTCAGTCCATGTATCAGCGCTTAGGACAATAAAAGGATCAGAGAAATGATGAATTGAATTTAAAATTCCACCTCCAGTACCTAGAAGCTTTTTTTCAATGGAATATGAAATTTTAATATCAAATCTAGATCCATCTCCCAATAAATCTATTATCTTTTCTCCAAAATGATGAAGATTTATAACGACTTCATCAACCTTACTATTTTTTAGTTTCTCTATATTTCTTTCAATAAGAGACAGGCCGCCAATCTTAATGAGAGGTTTCGGATTATCAAGAGTGAAAGGCAGCAGTCTCTTGCCTCTACCTGCTGCCAATAAAAAAGCTTTCATTTGATATCCTTTAGAGCTGCGATAAGCTTGGGTTTAACTTTACCTTTAAGTAAATGATTAAACTCATCGAGCTGATGATATTTTTTTGAATCATCAATTAAAAAGTCCAATGTTTGAATCAAGTCATTAAGTCTAAAAGATTTTTTATCTCTTATATGAAGTCTTGATAATGTTCCCAATATCCTCAGTTGACGCTGAAAACCTGCAAAATCAACATCTCTAATTAAATCACTAAGGGCTTTTCTACTGATAGTTTTTGGGACTTGAGCGAGTTCGCAGAAAAAATTTAAATAAATTTGAATTTGACCATTGGTTAAAGGGTTTTCTATATCCTTTAATATAGATACTAGATCTAAGGCATAAGGACCTTTGCATAAATCCTGAAAATCCAGGATACCTATTGCTCCATCATTTAGGAGCATCAGATTTCTGAATTCAAAATCAAAATGGCATAAATACTGCTCTTGGCTCATGCACTCTTTAGAGATGACCTTATAAGCATTATCGATTATCTTCTTTTCATTCTCTGAAAGTTTAAAGTTAATCAATTCACCTAAAAGCCAATGCTCAAAAAGGTACATTTGGTCAATTAATGCTCCCTCAGACAACTCGAACGCACCCCTGGGAGATTCACATTCCTGAATCAAAGCTATTTGCTTTAATGCAGACTGAATAAAACTATCTATATTTAAAGTATTGATTTCAAGCTGTAATACTTTGTCACCAAAGTCTTCCAATAATAAAAAACCCTTCTGGTGATTGTGCGCTTCTACACTAGGAACTTTTATATTATTTTCTAAGAAGAATTTTGAATAGTTTGTAAACACCAAATTCATGTCAGACTCTGGATCAGAAATAACTCCTACATAAGAACCTATATCTGTCTTTATCCTGAAATAATTTCTTAAACTAGCCTGCTCGCGAAGCGGAACTAGACTTTCGACCTCAGAAAATCCTAAATTGTATGCTTCTGAAATCACCCAATTCAATAAGTCATCTTTTAGCTGTGTCATAATGATTTGACCTTATATCTAGTAATTTATCCCGATATTCAATTATGATCTTGAATAAGTTTATGGAACAATTTATGTTTTACACACTCTAATGGGTAATATGTCCAAAGAATACCCTTTTATCCAGATCTTGATTGGTTATCTAATCATTTCTGTCCCTTTTTTCCTTCAAGCTAGTGAAGCTAACGATTTGGAAATAAAATCAATAAATGCCCAGGTAATTAAGTCTCTGGATGACGATATTCTAAGCCTAAAAGGTAATGTCATTATAAAAACTGATGTTATGGATCTTTGGGCCGATGAGGCCACCTATGACCGAACTAAACAAGTAATAAATTTAAATGGAAACATAAGGGCTCTTTCAAAGAATCTAAAGATAAATGCAGAGGTAATGAAAGCAGATTTCTTTAAACAAGAATTTTATTTAAAAGGTTCTAGTTTTAAATTCATGGAGAAGGCTTTTGGTGAAGCACAACATATAAATATAAAGACTAACAGTGATATTGAATTACTTAATGTATCAATATCTAGCTGTGAAAAAGAAAGTCTGTCTTGGGACCTCATCGCAGAAAAAATTTCCGTTGTAGATCAGGGTGAAAATGCTGTCATTAGAAATGTCAGCCTTAAAGTAAATAAACATTCTATTTTCTATTTACCTTTTGTCAGAACAGTTATTGGGAAAGAAAAAACTTCTGGGTTTCTTTCTCCATCCATCAAACAAGGTGATGATGGCCTAGACCTTTCCTTGCCTTATTTCTTCAGTCTGGCCCCCAACTATGATGTAACAGTCGCTCCTCGCTACATACAAGAAAGGGGGCTTGGGATTAGCTCAGAGGCGAGATATCTGACTAAATCTTCAAAAGGAGTTATTTCTTTTTCTCACTTCGGTAAAGATAAAAAATTTATTGATAAAACAGGTCTTGATGGAAAACGATGGGCAGCAAAATTAACAAATATATCTAAGTTAGGAACTAATCTATTTCTAAAAATAAATACCGAACAGGCCAGTGATGACTTATATTTTGAAGACCTTGATGACAATATCATAGGCACACAACAGAAAGATTATTTAGTTAGAAATATTTTGCTTAGATGGAATACTAAGAACTTAAAGCTTCAAGGATCAGTTAACAAATATAACAATCTTAATCCATTCTCCTCGAATGACTATGATACCCAACCAAGCTTGAATATTGATTTCGAAAAGCAATTCAGCCAAATGAAATTCAAGCTCCGAACTGACTATTCGAAGTTTTCCTTTGATGATTCATATAATCCAATTGAAAGGTACAGAAATCTAAAAAGAATATCTGTACAGCCATCTATTTTAATAAAGAGATCTGAGGTCTCTTCTGCTAGTTCATTAGAGGTTGGAAGAAAAAAGACTAACCACCAGACTGGAAATAATTCTATTGATAACTCTCATAACTGGGCAGAGTTTACCCATAAGATCTTTATGGATAAGCGCACAAAAACTACTTTTAGCACATTTAATCCCATATTGAAGGCCATTTGGATAGATGGTCAAAATACTATAGATGCTAATGTAGATTCAAAACTTCTTAATTTGAACTTTGATACATTATTCAAAAGAAATTGGTATTCAGGATCTGATCTTTTTTTAGAAGAAAGTAGGTTAGTCCTTGGTATTGAGCATAATTTCTTCAATTCTCTTTCTGGGCATCAAAGATATATTTCTTTTGGGAGAGCATTCTTCAATAATAAGGAAAAGAATCTTACTGACTATGATGATAAGGATTCTTCTTTCGTTTCGGAATTCAAAACTAACCTTACAGATACCTTAAAGCTCAATAGCTCTTTTGAAATAGATTCTGATCTAGATAAGATGCTTAGAAGCTCTATTGGAGTGAGTTATGTTCCAGAAGAGAAGAAGCGAATAGAGATTCGTTCAGTCTTTAAAAGGAATGCCCAATACTTAAATGAATCCCCATGGTCAAAAGAAGATGTCTCTATCAATCAAATCGAATTAATCACTCAATGGAAACTTTCAGATAACTTATCTTTTTTTGGAAAAGTATCTAGAGATGAAAATATCAGCCTATCTAGAGATTTATCCTATGGAATTGAATATGCAAATTGTTGTTTAAAAATTGGTGTTATGAAGAGAAAATGGCAGGATCAGGACTTCTTCATTGCCTCAAGCGTCGATGAAAGAATAAAGATTTTTGAAAGTGGTAGATTGCCAGAAAGAGAAAGAGATAACCTGTATTTCTTCTTTGAATTGGTTGAATTGGGTAGATTCGGGAAGAGAATATCAGATGTATTAAGCTCTAGAAAATTCCAATAATTGCAAGAAGTAAAAAAAAGAAGACAATAGCGTATATGAATCAACTAAATATACTCAAAACATCATTTTGGACTAAGAAAAATTTCTTTGTATTACTAGTATCACTTTTAGCTTCAATGAATATTTTTTCTAAAATAGAGTTGATTGATAGAGTCGTAGCCGTTGTAGACTCAGGCGTCATAATGGAATCACAGCTTAACTCTAGAGTTGAAGAAATTCTTATCCGATTAAAAAGCGATACTACTGAGCTGCCGCCTATCAATCTGCTTGAAGAGCAAGTTCTTGATAGATTAATAATTGAAGAAATACAATTGCAACTGGCTGATAGAGCTGGCATTAAAATAAGTGATTCAGAATTAAATCAGACTCTTTCAAGAGTCTCTTCTCAGAATAATCTCAGTCTAGAGGATTTTAGACTAAAGTTAGAAGCCGAAGGCACCTCTTATAAATCTTTTAGAGACACTATAAAGAAAGAACTTATTATTCAAAGGGTTCAAAGAGGAAGAGTTGGAGGGAAGGTAGATATATCCGAGCAAGAAATAGAAAACTTCATCAATTCAGAGGAAGGTAAATCTCAACTTGCTGAGCAATATAATGTTCAGCATATTCTGCTTTCAGTGAAAAGTGGATTAACTGAGCAGCAAATAGAAGAAATTAAAGATGAAGCTAATAATTTAATTACTAGATTAGAAGGCGATGAAAGTTTTGAAAAACTTGCTACAGCTTATTCATCGGGCCAAGAGGCATTAGAGGGAGGTTTTTTGGGCTGGAGAACCTCTGCGGAATTACCTAGTCTTTTTGCAAATGTGGTGACTGAACTCAAGGTTGGAGAAGTCGCTCAACCTCTAAGAAGTGGGGCAGGTTTCCATATACTAAAACTGACCGACAAAAGAGGAAATACAGTTAAGTTTTTAGATCAAACTCTAGCAAGACATATATTAGTCCAACCTTCAGAAATCAGAACAGAAAATCAAGCGGAAGAATTAATTAATGACATCTACGAAAGATTGACCAATGGAGAAGACTTCAAACAACTTGCAAGACAATTCTCTGAAGATCCTGGATCGAAGATGGATGGTGGTGAGCTTGGATGGAGTAATCCAGGTGACTATGATCCTATTTTTGAAAAGACATTAAATGCAACTGAAATCGGGAAAATATCTGAACCAGTTCAATCTTCTTTTGGCTGGCATATCATCGAGGCAATGGATCGAAGAAATGAAGACGTAAGTCAAGAAGAGCAAAAAAATAGAGCCTATCAAATCATTTTCAAAAGAAAATTTGAGCAAGAGCTTCAAAGTACTCTCATTGAATTGAGGGCAGAAGCCTATGTTGATATAAAACTTACCACATGACCAAAATAGCTGTCTCTTCAGGAGATCCAGCTGGAGTAGGACCTGATATTTGTATCAAGGCTTTTGGATCAAGAAATATACAACCTTATTTCCCAGTCATCTTTGGGAACATTGGTCTCTTTAAGGATAGAGCCAAGTTACTAGAAATTGATGCAGATATACAAGTCTATGACGGAGAAGACGTTAATGATTTAACTCATAATAGTCTGTGGATGGTTGATCAGCCTATAGAAGGAGATATTATTCCGGGAACACCCTCTTCTCTTTCAGCACAATACACTATTAGTTTATTTAAAGAGTCTGTTGAAAGGACGATATCAAAAGAATTTGATGCGATAGTCACATGCCCAATTAATAAAGAGGTCATTAACAAAGGCGGTATACCTTTTACAGGTCATACAGAGGAATTGGCCAGAATGTCCAATGTCAATAAAGTTGTAATGATGCTGGTCAACGAAAACATGAAAGTTGCTTTGGCCTCAACCCATATCCCTCTGAGTGAAGTATCCTCAGCCATTAAACATGACTTACTGATTGAAATCATTTCTATTATTGATAATTCATTAAAGCTTCAATGGAACATTAAAAAGCCTCTTATTAAGGTTCTTGGCTTAAACCCACATGCTGGTGATGGGGGATTTATCGGTAAAGAAGAAGAAGAGATCATTAGTCCAGCAATAGAGACCTTAAAAAAAAATGGATTAAATATTATTGGACCTATTTCTGCAGATACAGCTTTTGTAGAGAAGGACAATGAAAAAGCTGATGCATTTTTAGCAATGTTCCATGATCAGGGTCTTCCTGTTATCAAGACAATGAGTTTTGGAGAAATTGTTAACATAACGTTAGGTTTACCATTTATAAGAACCTCTGTAGATCATGGGACTGCTTATGACGTAGCAGGAAGTCTCTTTGCAGATGAAACCAGTCTTCTAACGGCATCGAAAATGGCTCACTCTATTAGTAACAGAATAAAAAATGCCTAAAGCCAAGAAGAGCTTAGGTCAAAATTTTCTTATTGATACTTCTGTTGTTAATCAAATTATTCAATTTGTTAATCCTGATTCATCGCATAGATTTCTTGAAATAGGTCCAGGCAAAGGAGTGATTACTCAAAGATTAGTTAAATCTGTAGATGAGATCCATGCTGTTGAAATTGACAAAGATCTATTGCGAGATTTAGCTCAGATTGAGCATCTTGATAATTTTCATCTCCATAATCAAAGCATCCTTGATTTTGAACCAAATACGATTTCTGATGGAGATTTAAGGGTTATAGGCAATCTTCCATATAATATATCTACTCCCATCATGCTTTGGAGCTTTAAATATTTAGAATTATTTTCTGATATGCATTTTATGTTCCAAAAAGAATTTGGAGATAGATTAGTGTCTGAAAACAATAAAAAGACTTTTGGAAGAATCTCAGTCATTACGCAGTACCTTACCAAACCAAAATATTGTTTTATGATCGAACCTGAAAGTTTTTCTCCAAAACCAAAAGTTGATAGTGTATTTATAAGATTTGATCCTATCAAAGGAAGAAGCTTAAATGATCCAATTGCAATTAAATTACAAGAAGTAACTAAGATTACATTTATGCATAAAAGGAAAATGATAGGTAAATCACTTCAAAAAATCCTTTCTGAAAATCAGTTAGCCCAGTTAGATATCGATTCTAAATCAAGACCAGAAAACTTATCTGTAGAAGATTATGTAAAGATAGCCAAAGTATTGATCTAATGTCCACATATGTAATTGGTGACTTACAAGGATGTTTCGAAGAGTTTCAGAAACTTTTAACCACAGTACAATTTAGAGAAGATAAGGACGCTTTATGGTTATGTGGAGATATTGTTAATCGAGGTCCTGAATCACTTAAATGCCTAAGTTATCTCTATTCTATCCGAGAGAACTGCAAGATTGTTCTAGGAAATCATGATTTGCATTTACTTGGGATTATAGAAGGAAGTAGAAGTCCAGCTGAATCCGATACCTTGGAAGACGTCCTGGAAAGTTCTGATGTAATTATTCTTGCCGAGTGGATGAAGACTCTACCCTTCCACCATATTGAGAAAGTAAAAAGTGATGGCATGGAAATAGAATTCATAATGACACATGCTGGAGTTCCGCCAAGTTGGACGAAAGAAGATCTTCTCGAGCGCTCAGAAGAACTTAGTAAATATCTTTCAAATACAAATTCAGAAAATTTTTTAAATAATATTTTTGGCAATTACCCCAATCTTCCCAACGAATGTAAAAGCGATATTGAAAGGTTAAGATTGAATATTAACTATATTACTCGGATGAGGTATTTCGATGAAGATGGCTCTTTAGACTTAAAATTTAAAGGAAGGATTATAGATGCGCCAATAAATTTAAAGCCTTGGTTTGAGTATGAATCCAAAATTCTTAATGAAAAAACTCATATATTATTCGGTCATTGGGCTGCATTAGAGGGCTTTACTGGAAAAAATAATATTTCTGCGCTTGATACTGGATGTGCATGGGGAAATAAACTGACGGCCTTGAGACTAGAAGATAAGACAATCTTCTCATGTGATAAGCTGAATTAGTTTTATGAATATTTATTTAGTTGGTGGAGCTGTACGAGATACATTACTCGGTATAGAGGTATTGGAACAAGACTGGGTTGTTGTAGGCGGAACAGAAAATGATCTAAAGAGAAGCGGTTATAAAAAAATTGGGAAGGACTTTCCTGTATTTTTACATCCAGATAGCAAAGAAGAATATGCATTAGCTAGAAAAGAAAGGAAATCTGGCCTAGGACATAAAGCATTTGAGTTTGAATTTGACTCATCCGTAACCCTTGAAGAAGATTTACTCAGAAGAGATCTTACAATTAATGCAATTGCTCAAGATGAAGAAGGAAAACTTATAGACCCTTATAACGGCATTAAAGACATAGAAAATAAAGTTATTAGAAAAGTTTCTTCATCTTTCAAAGAAGACCCCTTAAGAGTTTTAAGAGTAGCTCGTTTTGCATCAAAGCTTAACTTCTTACAATTTACGATAGAAAGAGACACGCTTGAATCTATGAAAGAAATCTCTTTATCTGGTGAAATCAAAACATTAAGTAAAGAAAGAATTTGGATGGAAACCCATAAAGCCCTAATTACAAAAAATCCTGAAATATATTTTTTAACTCTTCAACAGGTAGGTGCTTTAGATGAAGTTTGCCCTCTTGAGGTTATGAATATTGAAGAGCTAAATAATTCTTCAGAAGAAACTGAGGATATTGCCATAAGATGGGCTGTCCTTGTTTCTGGTAACCAAAATATGCAAGAAATAAACACTTCTTTTAACCTCCCAAAAGAATTTATTGAAATCTCTGGTATTTGTGATTTGTTGATTAAATTCAGAGCCACCCCATTCTCTGCGCATTCAATCCTTGAAATAATTCATCAAAGTGACTTGATAAGGAAGCCTGAAAGGTTCTTTAGGGCCGAAAAGGCATCTTCGTTTTTTAAAAGTTCAAATCAGCAAATAGCCATTAATTGGGAAACGCTTTATGACTTGGTAAGTAATGTAGAAGCCGAAATCGCCCTTAAAAATGGAAAATTGATTGCAAAAAAACTTCAGGAAGATAGATTGCAGGTTCTAGAAAATTATCTTTCAAAAATATGACAAATAAATTTATTTTTTTAACTGGTGGAGCTAAAAGAATTGGCAAAACAACTTGTAAACATTTTCATGATGAAGGTTTCAATATTATCTTTCATTATAATTCTTCTGCTTCAAAGGCCTTAGAGATTCAGAAAGAATTAAATGAAATACGAAGTGATTCTTGCTTTATCCTTCAAGCAGATTTTAATAATTTAACTTCTATAGAAGACTTGCAAAAAGGGGTGGCTAAAATTACGGATGATTTGGCGGTATTAGTGAATAATGCTTCTAGCTTTTATCCTACTCCGCTAAAGGGAGCTTCGGTAGAAGAATGGAATGACTTAATGGCCACAAATGCCACAACGCCTCTATTCCTTACTCAGGCCCTACTCCCTTTTTTGATGAAAGGGAAAGGATGTGTCATTAATATTTCAGATACATTAGCTCCAAGTGGAATAAAAAACTTCAGTCTATACGCAGGAGCTAAGTCTGCCCTGGAAGGTATTACTAAATCATTAGCAAAGGAATTAGCCCCCGAGATACGTGTGAATGCTATTTCTCCTGGCGCTATACTATGGCCTGAAGACGAAGATCTTACGGAAGAGCAGAAAAAAGTCAGGTTAGCGAAAGTTCCTCTAGGCAGGATAGGTGATCCAAGAGATATTTCTTCTGTAGCAGTATTTCTATCAAGTGCAGAATATATAACCGGCCAAGTTATCAAAGTTGATGGAGGAAGATCGATTAGCTAAGCTGCATTTTTTCCTTTTATCATTTTTACAACTATCTTATTATGAAATTATGAGTAATGAACTTCACGATACTGACGAGAATACCGGAACAATGGAGGTCTTGGATAGGCATCAGTTTGATGCTTCCAGGCTTGAGGAATATATGCATGAAAATGTGGAAGGATTTGAAGGCAAAATAGAAGTCGAAGAGTTTAAAGGCGGTCAGTCTAATCCAACTTACAAAGTAATCAGTCCCAGTCAATCTTATGTGCTTAGAAGAAAACCACCTGGAAAATTATTAAAGTCTGCTCATGCCGTAGATAGAGAATACCAAGTCATAACTGCTCTCAACAAAACAGATGTTCCTGTTCCAAGAAGTTATGCACTTTGTGAAGATGAAGAAGTTATTGGTACCGCTTTTTATTTAATGGAATTCAAGGATGGAAGGGTTCTTTGGGATCCTGCCATGGAAGATAGCGATGAAGAAGAAGCTAGAGGAGTTTATGAATCTATGAATGATTCTATGGCTAAACTTCATACAGTTGATCCCATGGAAATAGGCTTAGAGAATTTTGGAAAGCCAGGAAATTATGTTGGCAGGCAAGTTTCTAGATGGTCAAAGCAATATATAGATTCGGAAACAGAAACTATTGAATCAATGAATAATCTAATTGAATGGTTGCCAAAAAATCTTCCAACTGAGAAGAAAACTGGAATTGTTCACGGTGACTATAGTCTTAGTAATGTAATGGTAGGCAAAAATGACCCCGGAGTGATTGCTATTCTAGATTGGGAGCTATCTACTCTTGGAGATCCTTGTGCGGACTTTAATTATCATTGCATGCAATACACGATGAATCCAAAGCTAGCAGATAAAGAATATTGCAAAGAAAAAGGAATTCCTATCATAGAAGACTATGTAAAACTTTATTCAGAAAAAATTAATGTTGATCTCAGTGAGGAATGGGATCTTTATACGGCATATAATTTATTTAAACTTGCAGGTATCCTGCAAGGCATACTGGGAAGAGTTAGAGATGGAACAGCAGCAAGTCAAAATGCTGCAGAAAGAGCAAGCGGAGTTAGTAATCTTTCGGACACCGCTTGGGATTTAGTTAAGAAGAATTTTTTATAGGAGAAAAAAATGGCTATTGATAAATTTTTAGTAGAAGCAAGTCACATTATGATGTTCGCAAGATCTGTTGGAGACGCGAATCCAATTTACCATGATGAAGAGTATGCAAAAGGAACAGATTCAGGTGGAATCATTGCACCTCCAACTTTTGCACAATCAAGTGCCCAATTCGATCCCGATTACTTTCTAAGGCCGAAGATAGGTGGAGAGGGTTGGTTTGGTTCTGGAAAAGAAGCAACTGGATCTAAACCATCAAAAGATTCAGGTGGTGGCGGAGGCGGTGGAGCTGCTATGGGCCTTCATGCTGAACAACATTTTGAGTATCACATGACCCTTAAAGCAGGAGATGTTCTTACGGCTACCACTAAACCAGGTAACTCTTGGGAAAAAGAGAGCAAAAGAGCTGGTAAATTAAAATTTAGTGAAAGTGTCACTGAATACAGAAATCAAGATGGTGAATTAGTTATAACGGCTACTGGTGTTGGTGTTCAAACTGAAAGAGCTGTAGATAGCTAGGAGAAAAATTATGTTGAAAGAAAATGAAATAAAAGTTGGAGATACTCACTCATCTGTCTTAGTAGAGGATCTCAAAAGAACTCAGATAGTCCAATATGCTGGAGCTTCTGGAGATTACAATCCTCTTCATACTGATGAGATCTTCACAACCCAAATAGCAGGTTACCCAAGCGTTTTTGCTCATGGCATGCTATCAATGGGTTTAACTGGAACAATGCTTACCGATTATGTAGGTGACGGAGCCTTAAAGAAATATGGAGTTAGATTTACTAATCAAGTTTGGCCTGGTGACACACTGACCGGGAAAGCTACTATTATAGAAATTCGTCAAGAAGATGATGGGAAAGTTGTTGATCTAATGATTGAAACTACTAATCAAGATAATGTCTCTGTGATTACTGGAAACGCCACAGCAAAAATAGAATCTTAAAAAAATAATCTACTAAGGGGAGAAAAATTTTGTCAGAAGAGAAAAATTCTGAGGTTGGTGGCTATCATGCGAAAGTTGCCCTAAGCCTCCTCGTACTGGTTTATATCTTTAACTTTGTTGATAGACAGATTCTTTCTATCCTGGCGGAGGATATAAAAGCAGACCTTGGAATCTCCAATAGTGATATAGGTTTCTTATTTGGAACAGCTTTTGGAGTTTTTTATTCAGTAGTGGGCATTCCCATGGGTAAATTAGCAGACTCATGGAATAGAAAAAATCTTATAAGTGTAGGACTAGCATTTTGGAGCTTGATGACTTTTATGTCCGGTACTGCAAAATCTTTTTTAAGTCTTTCAATTTATAGATTTGGAGTCGGTATTGGGGAGTCAACCGCAACTCCTTCTGCCTACTCTCTTCTTTCAGATTATTTCTCTCCCAGAGTAAGAGCTACAGTATTGTCTATATATTCAAGTGGCCTTTATCTCGGAGCTGGAATAGGCTTATTTTTAGGGGGTGCAATTTTAGATACTTGGAATTCTGCTTTTCCTGACCCCACACAAGCCCCCTTGGGACTCAAAGGTTGGCAAGCAGCATTTATGGGCGTTGGACTTCCAGGTATTTTACTTTCACTGATTACTTTTACATTTATTAAAGAACCCATACGAGGCATGAGTGAAGGTATTGTTACAGAGCAGAGCAAAGAACCTTTCAAAGATACATTTAAAGAGTTTATAGGATTAACGCCGATATCTCTTTTGGGAAATAAAGACACTCTAAAGTCCCTCGGTATAAATCTTCTAGTTGCTACAACTATTTTTCTTTTGTGCTTTTCTTTGTATCGTCTGACTGGTGACTTTTTGCAGTGGGTGGCTTGGGGTTTTGGTACTTATTTAGTATGCACCTGGATACAGAGTCTAGGTAAAAGAGATATTGTTGCCTTTTCCCTCATGTTTAAAAGCAAGGCAATAATCTATTCATTTATCTCTTTCCCCTGCATACCATTTGTAGGTTATGCCTACTCTGCTTTCACGCCTTCTTTCTACATTAACTATCATGGTATGACGGCTTTAGAGATTGGTACTATGATTGGTCTAATAACTGCCATTGGGTCTTTTATTGGTGTAATTGGTGGCGGGTATTTTGGCGATAAATTAAGAGATAAATATTCTGGGGGAAGACTCTACGTAATATTCGTTGGTGGAGTTTTAATAACAACATTAGGTTGTCTAGGTATGATTTACTCTGAAAGCAGAAATGCCTCTTTAGTTTATAATTTTATTTATCACGTAGGGAGTTCTGTTTATGTAGGTTGTGCAGCGACAACCGTTACAAACCTCGTCTTACCAAGAATGAGGGCTATGGCAGGTGCATTCTTTATACTTACACTGAGCATGATAGGA
>CAJWIK010000006.1 GCA_913042105.1 uncultured Gammaproteobacteria bacterium | reverse complement strand
CAAGAAATGACAGCAACATAAAAGGTTGATCTAGTATGTTACAACTAGTATCGATAAATAACGGTTCAGCAGAAGGTATAGTCACGTCATTTAATGATTTCAGTAAATTGAATTCTGTCTGTATGCTATTTTTGGAAGGTGGACCTCCTTCGGCTCTCAAAACTAGCTTTAATTCCTTATTATCCCTCTTGGCTTTTATTAGAAATACTTCACATGAAGCACCTCCCACTAAAGGCTCAAAGTTAATTAACTCTAGCTCAGGATGAAAGGAGTCTAAAACCTTTTCAAGTTTAGTTTGCATAGAAATATATTAGGGAATATTTCATAAGGCTTCTAAGGATGATTAGCTTTTCTAATTCAATCAAGTAACAATTTTTATTGAGAAGAAACCTCTATTAATGCATTACCTAAATTAGCGACATAAAACGGCTGATCTTTATTACCTATTATCATCCCGGTTAATAAACCAGGCATTTCTCCGATAGCTTCAGGCCCTAGTAGATCAGCCATACCGTCACCTCTACTCACCCTACTAATACCTTCTGCAACAATTGCTGCTCCGTCTTTTGTTTGGGCATCAAACACAACAAAAAAGTCTCCATTAGTTATATCAATAGAGAAAATTTGATTTGATAAAGGTGAGGCAACCCATAAAAAACCATCATGGTTAAGCTGCATGTTATCAGGAGAAGGAATGTCGGCCAAAATAGTCATATTTACAAGAGAGCCTGTCGATACATCCAAATCAAAAGATAAGACTCTGTTTGCTAATGTTTCAGAAAGATAGAATTTCTTATTAGTTTCATTGACGTAAAATCCATTTGCAAAATCTAGTTCATCGAGAATTAATTCAGGTTTTTCAGCAAAATCTCCAGTGTCCGATAAAGGCAATCTAAATAAAGAGCCATCTGGAATTGGTTTAGCGATAGCCACAAATAATCTTTCCTCATTCTTGTTTTGGGTAGACTGCGTGAACCACAATGCACCAGTAGAATCTTGAATAGCGGTGTTTACTCCATATTCATGTGAATAGATTATCTCCGTAGTATTACTTTCGATAGAAGTCCTATAAATGTGCCCAGAAAAAACATCTGCTGTAAAAATAAAGAGATTATCTGGAGATAAATGAACACCATTAGGTCCAGACTCTATCTCTGGAGGATTATGCTTGTATCCAATAGATTGAAAATTACCAAAAGGTTCTACCGTTCCAGATTCATCAATCTTCACTAGACCATATCGCTGATCTGCTACGATCAAAGTTCCATCAGAAAGCATTACTCCATCTTCTGCCCTAGCGAGAGGGCGATCTTTTGGAAACTCAACCCCATCCGATAAGCTCCAAGTAGATTTCTCACTGGATACACTCTCTTTGTCAGAAGAGCATGAAATACTGAATATTATTAAAAATGCTAATAATAATTTTCTTGAGCTGAAAGTGCTTATATTCATGATTTCTCCTAAAAGTAGATTAATTAATCCAATGGGACTAATTGATTTTTATATAGTCTAGTTGCAACTAATAGATCGCTGTTATATTCATTGATAGAAAGAATTTTTCCATCTTTAAATTTGTAAACAAACACATATTTATTATCATATTCACCATTAATACCTTCAGCATCTCCTTCCATGATGACAGCCACGCCATTTGCATCAGCAATCATATCTGTCGTAGTTAGAGTAATGCCGTTTGGCAATAACGCTCCAACCACATTCGGAATCCAGTCATCAAAATAAGCATCCCTATCAAATGGAATATTAGATATCTCTGTTTCACCCATAAAAGTAAAAGTGAAATCAGGGTGAGTGAGAGGTTGAGCAGACTTAGGATTTTCGGACAGAGCTAAATTTAAAAAATCACCAGCCATTTTTTTATTTTGTTCTATTTCATTTGAGTTGGTGCAACTGATTAAAAAAATTGTTGCAAGTATTAAAGATAAATTTCTTAGTTTCATAAAGACTCCTTTCTGAATAGAAATCTTAACTGAAATAAAGGATAAGAGTATTATTTTTTGTATCTTTACTGAAGCTGGCGGAGAGAGAGGGATTCGAACCCTCGATAGGGGTTTACCCTATACTCCCTTAGCAGGGGAGCGCTTTCAACCGCTCAGCCACCTCTCCGGGACGGTACATTCTAAGGCTATGTATGTAATTGTCTAATGGAATCTGCTGCCTTTTCAGCAATCATGATTGTTGGAGCATTGGTATTGCCACCAATCAAGGTAGGCATTATGGAAGCATCCACTACTCTTAACCCTTGAATTCCATGAACTTGAAGATTAGTGTTTACTACCGCTAAGTCATCATCACCCATTTTACAGGTGCCAACAGGATGATAGAGAGTTTCACCGGTCTGTCTTATCCAGTCGTCAAGTTGTGCATCATCATCCACATCTATGTCCTTTCCAGGTTTAGTCTGATCCCCTCTATAAGGGTCAAAAGCTTTTTGAAGGAATACCCTTCTTGTTTCTCTCAAAGCATTTCTTGTATCGATCATATCCTGTTCTTCGGATAAATAATTAGGATACATAAGGGGTTCATCACTAGGATTTGAGCTTTTAAGAGCAATGTGACCTCTACTTTGAGGTCTACAAATATAAATCACTGCAGTAAATCCATGATTTTTGTCGATGCCTTCCCTTCCATGCAGGTCTGGTGTTTGTATAGATGTAAAATGCAGTTGTGTGTCAGGGATGTCTTTATCGGGACTCGACTTGAAAAATGCTCCTGCACTAGTAGGAGGATAAGCCGCATCTCCTGTACCAAAGAATAAATACTTCATTCCTGATAACCCTGTGTTAAGTAGACCAGCAGACCTATGAAGCGTTACTGGTTGTGTGGAGTAGAATGAATTCAAAACTCCGTAATGATCTTGAAGATTCTTTCCTACACCCTTAAGCTCATGGACTACATTGATGCCATGTTTATTTAACTCTTGCGCATCCCCTATTCCACTGTTCATAAGAATTTGAGGACTATTGATTGCTCCTGCTGAAATAACAACTTCTTTATTGGATTTGCACGTAAAAATTTGACCATTCTTTGAATATTCAACACCGACGGCTTTTTTACCTTCAAAAATAATTTTATTTACTTGTACATTTGTTTCTGTGGAAAGGTTTTTTCTTTTCAAGACCGGATGAAGGTAGGCTTTTGCAGAGCTCCATCGCCTAGGTCCTAATCGAGTGTCTTTCATAGTATGTTCATACCTTGAAAATCCCTCTTGTTCTTTACCATTAAAATCATCCGTTAAAGGAAAGCCTGCTTGCTCTCCAGCTTCCAAGAATACATCAAGTAAAAGATCATCTTTTCTGGAAGATTTTTTTACGCTCAGTGGACCATCAAAGCCATGGAATTCTTCATCACCTTCGCCTTGAAAGCTTTCAGCCTTTTTAAAATAAGGTAATACGTCCTCATAGGACCAACCTGTATTGCCTTGCTGTCTCCATAAATCATAGTCATAAGAATTTCCTCGAATATAGACCATGGCGTTTATAGATGAGGATCCGCCCCATACCCTTCCTCTTGGCCAGTAAAGCTTTCTGTTATTAGTAGTTGGCTCTGGTTCCGTTTCATATCCATAATTAAGATTACTTTTAGTAGGTACTATTTGAGAGTAACCAGAAGGCATATGGATAAAGAAGTTTTTATCCTTACCACCTGCTTCTAAAATTAGAACTGTATCTTTCTCGTTCTCAGAAAGCCTATTGGCCATAACACAACCAGCGCTTCCTGCACCTATAATGATGTAATCAAAATTTCTATCCATGTTTCTCCTTTGTAAGAATTAAGCAGATTAGCTACGTTAATAACAGTAATTTTAAGCTGAAAGTTTAGTGATTAGAAGAATAAATTTCAGTATCTAATTCGATCTATCACGAAAGATTATCCGCATAGGAATGATTAGCATTACTATGCTTTTGCTCGTCATTTCTTACAGCTTTGATTAAATCTGAAAGCTTAGCATTTCGGTCTAAATCATAATATTTAATAGCTAAAAGTGGGGCTTGGAAATTCTCTAGCTCACCCTCCTCAACCATTTTTAAATATTCTGTATAGCTTTTCACTGCCTCATCTTCGAAATAACCGATCATGCGGTGTGCTGTTCTAGTAAAGAATAAGTAAATGATTAGGTAGAAAGTACCAAATACAATTTGAGCAAACGATACCAGAAATCTCTCAAACCGATTAGGTTTAGCGATCTCAATAAAAAACATAAGATGCATGCGCTCATTTTCTGCTTCTGCAAGCATTTCTCTGATATCTGCTCCATAACCAGTCTTCATGGATCTTAGGCTTTTGAAATGCATTAAGACTCCTGCAACCATTCCGGGCACACCAGCTACTGTCTCAAGAACTACAGCGCGGTGGCCATATCGATCAACAAAAAAGGTATCGGCAATGAATCGAAAAAATTTTGTCATAGATAAAGCAAATTTATCTGACAAAAGACCAGGTATAGTAGAAATTAGAGTTTTAATATAAACACCATTTATGATTTGATATAAATGATAATTATAACTTGGTAGATTTATTTAAGCAATGCTCCTAGAATCGTTTAAATGGTCAAAGATAGTTGAAGATATTTCATCGGCAAGCTCTTCTGGAATTTCATGACCTACTCCTTCCATGATTAATTTTTTAGCATTAGGAATATTTTCATATAGGGCCATACCATGATCTAAACCAAGGATAGCATCTTCTGTTCCGTGTATAACTAAGGTGGGTTTAGAAATTTGATTGAGTCTATGTTTTCTACTTGGAGAAGCTCCTGCAGCTTCACCATGTTTACAGTTAGGATTATGCCCATGTGCCATTATTGGTATAAGTTTTTCTCTAAATTTTTCTTCATTAAAAGGGAATCTAGAGCCTGTAAGTTCTCTATAAATCCTTGTGACTGAATCGGCATGATTTCCTTTGGCGTCCATAAAAGCAGATTCTTGCAATCCCATAACGAGGGCAGGAGTCATATTTGAGAGGTCTGGATCTCCCATGCCAGGAGAAGAGAAAATTAGAGTAATTGTTAGAGTGCGATCAGGATAATCAAGTGCAAGTAACTGAGTGATCATGCCTCCCATTGAAGCACCAATGATATGTGCTTTTTCTATCTTTAAATGATCCATCAAGCAAACTGCATCTTTAGCCATATCATCTAAAGTATAGTCAGGATCTTTAATATCAAACTCTTGCATATAGCCATTCTCATCAATGATTGAATTGAAGGCTTTTTTTAGAAAAAACTTTAATAAGAACTTAGGTAAAAATAGTCGAACTAGCTTTGCAGAAAAAGATTCCTTACCAAACCAGGTGCTCTTGCCTACATCTCTATTATCAAATCTTACGACATGAAAACCAGCATCAACTAGAGGGTCAATGAACTCTGGACCCCATTGCATACAGTTTGCAGTTGCTCCCATGATAAGGAGAACGGAGGGATCGGAAGGATTGCCAAAGTCTTCCCACCAAATATTGATGTTATTTACTTCAGCAATTCCTTCAGACATACATATTAAAAATTTCTTCTATACTCTATACCATATCTTCTAGGTTGTCCCCAATAATCAGCAGTCATACCAAGGCTGAAGTTAGTGCCTCCAATTTCGATATCACCAGATTGGCTCAACATAGTATTGACATAATCTTCATCTGTTAGGTTAGTTCCCCATAGGGCAATAGACGATTGACCATCTGAAAGATTCCAAGTGATTCTTGCATCCACAAGCTCATAGTCATCAGCAACTGAAGATGGAACATCTTCAAGTGTATAGTTTTCTTCATCATGATAGCTGATTCCAATTGTGCTCTGGATATCAGATCCATTACCAAGGTCATAGGTATGCATTAAACTCAGATCCCATGTTAGGCGGTCATCGTTTCCACCAAACCCTGTTGAGCTGATGTCTCTTTCAACTACTTGAGTAGAAAGGGAACCATCGGCATTTGTAATGGTTGTATTATCTTGAATTACAAATTTGTCATATTCACCTTCAAAAGTAGCTACCATTGCGCTTAAAACCAATGAATCAGTTAACTGAGCTAGGATTTCAAATTCCATGCCTTCCAGGGTAGCTTCTTGTGCATTAACCAAATCAGCTATTGGAGTGCCATTAACAATTCTTCCTACAGTAACCTGTTGGTTTTCATAGGTAGTACTGAACATAGTAGCGTTGACTCTGAGCCTGTTATCTAAAAAGTCACCTTTCATACCAAACTCATAGTTATCTGATGTTTCAGGTAAGAAACGTCTCATTGCTACGTCTCCATTAAAACCGCCACTAGAATAACCTTTACTATAACTAGCATAGAAAAGAACATCATCTGTTTGCTGGTAACTTAGGATGGCTCTAGGGGTTGTCTCACTGTATTCAACGGTTCTAGTACATCTATCCGATGTAGCAAAACCAAAGGCATTTGTAACCATACCTGGGCAAGCATATAAAGGATTAAAAGTTCCTGGCATTCCAAGAACAGCTGATGCATCCTCATACAGTCTAGAAGTCCTAGTAAATTCTCTTTCATCCTCTGTGTATCTTGCACCTAGAGTCAAATCCAATTGGTCATTTATTGCATAAGTTCCTTCAAAAAATATAGCTTGGTTTTGCATATCTGTAATACTTCCTTGAACCTCACTTCCTAGTAATTTAGTTTGCAATGCAACTCCTGCAAGTGCAGCAGGCAGTAAAGGAGAAGGATTCACACCTCTGAATAAAGGCACACTTAGCACGTCTACAGCATCTTCTTCAAATGCATATAAACCAACTACCCAATCCATATTTTCTGATGATCCAGAAAGCCTTAGTTCTTGAGACCATTGTTTATGGCTCATATTGTCATCAAGAATCTCTATGAAGTTGACACCTGGTCCATTTCCCATGACCCATCCCCATGTTCCATTGAATGAATCTAATTCAGAATAATTAGAAATAGCCTCTATAGTTCCGAAGGCAGTTTCATATGATTGACTTAGGGTTATCGAATCTTTTTCAGCAGAAACATTCTCATTTGGCGTTGTATCCAGTGAAATATCTTTAGTTGTTGATCTACAATTAGCTTTTAAGGCATCGTAAATTCCAAAAATATTAGCAACAGCTCCTAGTCCGCCACTCAAAGCACCATTTTCAGGACCAGTAAATCTGCAAGAACCAAGAGCGGCTCTTTCATCTTGCTCAAATTGACTAAAAGCCAAATTTGCAGAGTAAGCTTCATTATCATATCTAAGTTGTGCCCTAAAAGAGGTAGTGTCTTCGTTACCACGGTCTTTTCCTGTAATGGAATTGATCATAAATCCATCAGTCTCTTTTGTTAAAAAAGAAAACCTGAAAGATAGAGAATCATTTATCGGGGTATTGAACATACCTTCTATTAGTTGGTGACTATCAGAGCCCGCACCTAATCTGATTTTAGCTTCCCTTTCTTGAGAAGGCTTATTGGTGATAATATTTATTAGACCAGCAGTAGTATTTTTACCAAATAAAGTTCCTTGAGGACCTCTCAGGACTTCTACTCGTTGAATATCATACAAGTCTACTAAACCACCTTGTGGTCTAGCTGAGTAGACTCCATCTGTGTATAGACCAATTTTTGGATCATGAGAAACAGCCCAATTAGATTGCCCTATTCCTCTCATAAAAACTTCAAGAACAGTACTGTTTACTGCACCAAGTTGAATACTTAAGTTAGGCGCTAATTTTTCAATATCTGTTAGCTCAACAATATTCCTCATCTCTAGTTGCTCTTCGTTTAAAGCACTTATAGGTATTGGAACACTTTGAGATAATTCAGCTCTTTTACGTGCCGTAACTACTATCTCATCAAAGACAGATACGTCCTCATCGGCGCTAAAAGAAATTGATGGAATGGATATAAGTGATAAACACAAAAGTGTTAATTTAAGATTCATAAAACTCTCCTTGTTAAATGTAAACCTTCCATAAAACTTACTGGTTTTATGTAATTTGGCTGCACTTTATAAGATTTTTTGAGAATGGTTAAGTTTTTTTTATAAACCCAAAACAGAAAAAGGGCTTATTAACAAGCCCTTTTTACAGTGAACAGTCTTATTTCATACTAGAAATCTCTGGTATATTCTAAACCAAACCTTCTAGGCTGACCCCAGTAATCAGATGTGAAGCCTAAACTTGCGTCAGTTCCACCAATCTCAATATCACCCGCCTGACTAAGCATGGAATTGATATATACCTCATCACTTAAGTTAGTTGCCCAAAGAGACAATCTAGATTGTCCGTCGGCAAAATTCCATGTGATTCTTGCATCTTGTAGCGTATAGCCTGAAGCAAATGAAGAAGGTACGTTTGCGAGCGAATTATATGATTCGTCTCTATGGCTGATACCCCATGAGGTTTGTAAATCTCCGCCGCCAGAAAGGTCCATCGTATGAATGAAACTAATATCCCAAGTGAAAGGTTTCTCGTTTACTCCAAATCCAGTATCACTAAGATCTCTTGGAACTTGTTGAAAAGAAAGAGAGCCATCAGCAGCCGTAATAGTTACATTATCCTGGATAACAAACTCATCATAAGATCCATCATTAGTCGCAAGCATAGCAGTCATCACTAGAGAATCTGTTAGCTGCATTAGTGCTTCAATTTCTATACCTTGCAAGGTAGCTTCCTGAGCATTTACCAGATCTGCAGTTGGCTGACCATTAACAATTCTTCCTACTGTAACTTGTTGATTTTTATAAGACGTATTAAAAAACGTAGCATTCAATCTTAATCTTCCATCCATTAAGTCTGATTTCATACCTGCTTCAATGTTATCTGAAGTTTCAGGTAAGAAAGCTCTCATAGCTGTATCGCCATTAAAACCGCCGCTTGAATATCCCTTACTGTAACTAACATATAAGAGCACATCTTCGCTCTCTTGATAACTTAATATGGCACGTGGAGTTGTTTCGCTGTATTCGACACTTCGCGTACAAGAGGAAGTCGTTGCAAAGCCAAATGCATTTGTGACCATTCCTGGACATGCATAAAAAGGATCCCGGTCATCCGGGAGGCCAAAGGCAGCTGCACCACCGTAGTAAAGGTTTTGAAATCTTTCATAATCTCTTTCATCTTCGGTATATCGAGCACCTAAGGTGAGATCTAATTTGTCTGTTACAGCATAATTCGCTTCAATAAAGATCGCTTGGTTTTGCATTCTAGTGATGCCATCACCGATAGAACTTCCAAAAGTTTTAGTTTGATTAAAAATTGCCGCTACAGCAGGAGGTAGGTAACTCGGTGCGCTTACTCCTCTAAATAAAGGCACTGAAAGACCACCCTGGCCGTTTTCTTCAAAAAGGTAAAGGCCAGCAATCCAGTCTAGGGCACCTGAAGAACCTGAGATCCTCAACTCTTGTGACCATTGTCTGTGATTAAAATTGTCATCTAAGATCTCGAGATATCCTGGACCGACTCCTCCACCCCAACCCCAAGAACCATTAGATGATTGTAATTCTGAGTACCCAGTGACTGATTCAAGTTTTCCAATTCCTATTTCATAACTTTGAGTTAAAGTTAATGATTCTTTATTGGCACTGACACCTTCATTGTTCGTTATGTCTCTAGAAACATCTTTAGTCGTAGAATTACAATTGCTTCTAAGTTCATTATAGATACCAGCAATATTAGCTATAGCTCCAAAGCCTCCAGCTAAGTTTCCATTTTCAGGACCATTCCAACGACATGACCCCAATGGAGCCCTTTCGTCTTGATCAAAATTACTATAGGCAAGATTAGCCATATAGTCTTCATTTTCATAACGTAACTGTACCCTGAAAGAAGTAGAGTTTTCATTTCCTCTATCATTACCCGTTAATGAATTAACAATGAACCCATCAGTCTTCTTATCAAGAAAAGATAATCTAAAAGCTAAATTATCATTAATTGGCCTATTAACCATTCCTTCGAGGAGGTAGTGACCATCAGTGCCTACTCCAGCTCTAATTTTGGACTCAATTTCTTGAGAAGGTGAGTTGGTAATTATATGTATAAGACCAGCTGTTGTATTTTTGCCAAAGATAGTACCTTGGGGACCACGAAGAACCTCGACCCTGGCTAAGTCATATAAATCTACGAGACCACCTTGTGGTCTAGAGGCGTATACGCCGTCTGTATAAACTCCAATTTTAGGATCATGAGAGGACCCCCAGTTGACTTGCCCTATTCCTCTCATAAAGACTTCAAGAACATTTCCATTTACAGCTGAATATTGAATACTTGTATTAGGTGCAATTTTTTCAATGTCTTGAATTTCTGTTATGTTCCTTATTTCGAGCTGCTCTTCGTTTAGAGCACTAATAGGTATGGGTACCGATTGAGAGGCCTCCGATTTTTTACGAGCCGTTACTACTACCTCGTCAAACACGGATGCTTCATCTGCAGCTATGCTGAAAGTAGGGATTGTTACTAATGAAATGATTAAAAATAACCTATACATAATTCTCTCCTAAATTTATAGAAAAATAAAAATCATATATAAACGATCCCTGTTAGATATATGAATCAATCCACACTATTCTATAAACACTAGATATGAAAGTGTTTTTTAGCTTTTTTTTTGATCAATTCCAGGTTTCTAAGAAATCTTTAGGGTCAAGATTTGGGATAGGTTTCTCTTTTCCAGAAGAAGTTCCTATATAGAGATAACCGATGACTTCAAAATTCGCTTCAAGACCTAAGGCTTCAGTTATTTCTGGGTTGAAGGCCATCTGTCCAGTTCTCCATACAGCCGAATACCCTATTTCATGTATGCCTAATAAAATATTCTGAGCGGCCGCCCCCATTGAGATAATTTGCTCTACTTTTGGGACTTTAGGATGATTTTTAATATCCGCAGCTAATATAATTAGCATCGGGGCACGATAAGGAGCTTGTTTTAATTTTTCAATCTCTGATTCACTTAAATCTTTGTTTAAGGAATGTGCAGTTTTAAGAAAGGCATTAGCGAGTTTTTCTCTAGAAGCCCCTCTTACTTCAATAAATTTCCATGGTCTCAACCGAGCATGATCCGGAGCTCTTAATGCGCCCTTATATACCTCAAACATTTCCTCAGAAGAAGGTGCAGGATCTTCTAAGCGCGGAATAGAGTTTCTAGTTTGAATGGCTTGTAAAGTGTCCAAAATTTTTCATCCTGTAAGTAAAGATTTATTTTACTACATAAGTAAATGATAAATTAGACTCTTCAATATGAAAGTTAATTTATAATTAACGCCATGAAAGGAATTCTTCTTATAAATTTAGGTTCTCCTAAAGATCTAGAGCTAGACTCTATTAAAATGTACTTAAAGGAGTTCTTGTCCGATGATCTTGTTATAGATTACCCCAAACTTCTTCAGCAAATACTCGTCAATTGGATAATTATTCCTTCACGATATAAAAATACGCGAGAAGCTTACTCAGAAATATGGACAGATCAAGGCTCTCCACTAATAAATAACACTATTAGTTTGGGTGAAAAAATAAGCACTAAATCTGGTGTGCCTCTTGAAGTTGCCATGAGATATCAGTATCCAAGTATCGAAGAAGGATTAGTTAATCTTAGAGATAAGGGTTGTTCTGATATTTTTGTAGTGCCGCTTTACCCCCACTATGCCATGTCGACAACTCTTACTACCGAAAAGGAAGTTAAACGAATAGAACATGAACTCAGTTTAAATTTGAACTTAATATTTGCAGAACCATTTTATAAAGAGGAAGGCTATATCGAAAGCTTAAGTCAAACTATCGATTTAAATCGCCAAGAAAAAAGTGATTATCTTTTATTCAGTTATCATGGCATTCCTAATAGACACCTTACCAAGACTGATCCAACAAAAAGTCACTGTCTAAAAGTGCAAAACTGCTGTGATATTGAGTCTGAAGCAAAACCTTATTGTTATAAGGCCCAGGTTATAGAAACATCTAGGTTGTGCGCAAATAAATTACATCTAGACAATGATCAATGGGGTATTTCTTTTCAGTCTCGAATTGGTCCAGGATGGATTGAGCCGTTTACAGATAAAGAACTTGTAAAGCTTGTTGAGAAGGGAGTTAAAAAATTGGACGTTGTGTGTCCCGCTTTTGTCATAGATAACCTTGAAACTCTTGAAGAGATGAATATCAGAGGAAGGGAAACTTTTTTAGAAGCCGGAGGAGAGTCTTTTAACTACATTCCTTGTTTGAATGATAACAATACTTGGGTAGATTTTTTAATTGGACTATCAGAAAAGTGAAAGGGGCCTAGAAAAGTATCTAGACCCCTTCCTTAAACAACCATTGGGGAGGGTTGGTTAATCCGTTATTGTTTAAAGTCAGTAACGGATTCCGACTAAAATAGAGTGAGTCCACTGCGCTTGGGACTCACCCTAGGGCGCTTTTTAGCAATAACTAATCTTCTTAAGTATCACTAATTGCATTACTACCATTGTTACTTACAGTCTGTAACGGATTCCGACTATGAACGTACGAGGCTGTTGAGCTCTAGCACCGTTCTTAGGAGCTCTTGCGATAACATCAGTTTCGTCAGTTAGGTTAGCCGCAACTACATATACTGAAAGACTTTCATTAATCGCTTGGGTTAACGAAGCATCCATTACATTATAAGAATCAATTTCTGTTCCAGCTGCACAACTTGCTACTGAACAGGTGCTTCCATAAGAATATAGAGTAGCACTTCCGCGTAAACCATTTACAGTTTCAAAACCAGCGGTTAAGGCTAATTGGCTATCTGGAAGATCTGGTATATCCATTCCAGTAGTGACATCACCCCAGAAATCACTCTCAAAGGTATTTTCGAACTCAGCATCTGTTGAAGTGTAAACCAAGCTAAGAGGATAAGTAGTTCCAGAAGCAGAAGTCATTTCTGTTCTAGCAACTAGTTCTATTCCGCTTATTGACGCTTCACCCGCATTAAAAGAATCGCCTATTTCACAATATCCTGTTGCTCCACCTGAAGCTGTACAATTTCCAAACATATTTTGATAATCAGTATCAAAATAAACTGCTTCTAGATATGTGTTGTCATTTGAGTATCTAACACCCATTTCAAGGTTATCAGCCTCTTCAGGATCTGCTCCTCCACCTGTTGGTGTGAAACCTTCATGAAAACCTACAAATATCTGTGTAGTTTCATTCATTTCATATGTAGCTCCGAATCCCATCAAAGAATTGTCGTTGTCAGACAAAGTCTTAGGATATCCTTTATCTGCATTAACTGCCGTTCTAGCTGCATCTGTGTAACGTTCTTGAACAATTGTCCAATCTTCTGAACGGTACCCTACATTGACAGTCAAAGCTCCCATAGTTAACTCTTCATTGATATAAAACGCATCAGCTTCAGCAGTTGTAAGTCTATTATTAGAGCTATAACCAGGATCAGAACCCACAGTTAAAGAGCCTAATTGACCGCCTGACCATGGAGTATATGCATACACTTGGAATCTATCTTCAGAATCTTCAGTATCTCTGTAACCCATAGTAAGAGTTTGATTTTCAGTTTTGTATTGAAGTTTAAGATCAGTACCTTCATTAGTATAAGCACGGTTATTATTCTTAAGTTTAATTTCAACTGCTTCAGCATTTGTACCATTCAGGATCGCGGAAGCCGTTGCTTCACCAGCATTAGCTGCAGCGATTATGTTATTGATACCATTGCCATGGCCGTAAACTTTCTTATTATCAATCTTATCTACTTTAAACCAGTTTCTGGCAAAGTCGTTTTCATACATTGTTGCGCTTATCTCAAGGTCTCCAAAATCAGCAATATAATTAAAAGAAGTTGTCTCATGACTGTTATCCATATTGTCATAAGCTGAAAGACCATAACGTTGATGAGCATCTCTTCTGAAATCAGCATCTGCTAAACCAACATAAGTTTGATCAGAATCTTCATCTGAATCTTGATATTTAATATTTAATTCTTGATAAATTGCTGCATCGGCATCTGTGTTAAGTCTCAATTTGATCACTAGGTCATCTTTATCAAAACCTGTATCTGCATCAGATCCTTTAATAGAATCAAATCCATCAGTTTGCCAAGTATGTGATTCAATAAGCATAGCGGCATTTTTTCCAACCATACTGTAATGAAGGTGTGTTCTTGAAGTTCCGTCTTCACCGAACTCTTGGTTAATAAGACCGCCAGTTTCTTCAGCTATAGGTGTACTTAATAAGTTTATAGCACCACCGATAGTGTAAGGTCCTGTAGAGATAGCAGCAGGTCCTTTAAGAACCTCAACCCCAGCTATTCTTCCTGCAGTAGGAAAATAATAAGCTGAAGACGCTGAATATGGACCAGGAGCTATCAAAACTCCATCTTCCATTAATGTTATTTTTCCAGAACGGTCAGCATAAGTTCCTCTAATGCTGATATTTGGTCTTAGTCCATAACCCTCTTCAGGTCTGAAGTTCACACCAGGAACATTTGATAAAATCTTGTGAATATCAGTGTATTCATAAGTTTCTAGCTCTTCTTCTGTAATGACAGAAGCTGATCCTGCTATTTTAGTAGCATCTTCTTTAGATCCGATTATTTCTATTACTTCCATCTCGACATCAGATGCAAAAATAGAAAAGTTCAGAAATAAAGCTGTTATAAATAAAGCAATTCTTTTCATTTTCTTAACCCCTAAGTTAATTTTTAAATAAATTTAATAATGATTCTCATTCTGAGAATGAGAACGAGTCGCATTATAGATGAGAATGATTCTCAAATGCAACATATAAAATTAAATTTATTTGTTAATTAGAGTAAGGATTAATTGTGCTTGTGGGATTTAAGATCTTTTTCTATATCTTCATGATCACCAACCATAATGTGAGAATCACTTTTAACGATATATTTTTCTAAAAGGGGAATAAAGAGTAAAGGAAGCAAGCCTCCGAGCATGATGCCCAAGGCAGCAGATCTCATGGTAGGATCAAGTAATGAAGCAATAAGATCAGCCAATATATGCGCTATGACCGCACCTACTATACCTGCTACATGTCCATTTGAAGTTTTCTTCAATAATCGATTTATACTCCAACCAGAATAATAACCAATGATCAGTATACCGACGTGTACTAGTCCAAAAACGAAACCTCTTAGTAATCCTTGCTCAAGTCCAAATAACTCTATTATTGCATCCACTAAGAATCTAGCTCTTTATCTAAATCAAAAGCATCATGAAGTGCAGATACAGCATTAGCCATCTCTGATTTTTTAATGACTACTGAAATCTTGATTTCAGAAGTGGTGATCATTGAAATATTGATTTCACTTTTTGCAAGAGCTTGAAACATCTTACTAGCCACTCCAGCATGAGCTCTCATGCCCCTTCCAACAATACTTATTTTTGCAATATCATCATCTACTTCGATGGAACCTCCCTCTAGAGATATTGATACCTCTTGAAGTATTGCTTCGGCTTTTTTTGCATCAGCTTTGTCTACCGTAAAGGTAAAATCGGTATTGTTTTCAGCACTAATGTTTTGAACGATGACGTCTACTTCTATCCCAGCTTCGCTTATAGGGCTTAAAATCTTGGCTGCTACTCCGGGAATATCTGGGACACCTCGCATAGTTAATTTCGCTTCAGAATCAATACTGCTGATTCCAGAGACAATTGGTCTTTCCATAATATTTTTCTCCTCTTGAACTAAAGTTCCTTCACCTTTGTTGAAACTAGATAAGACACGAAGGGGTAAATTAAATTTACTCGCATATTCCACTGCCCTTAATTGCAGTACTTTAGCTCCTGAACTAGACAATTCTAGCATTTCTTCAAAACTTACTTCTTTCAATAGCCTGGCTTTAGGACAAACTCTAGGATCTGTGGTGTAGACCCCGTCTACATCTGTATAAATTTGGCATTCATCGGCTTTTAAAGCTACGGCCAATGCAACACCAGTTGTATCTGAACCCCCTCTTCCAAGTGTAGTGATATCTCCCAATTCATTCATACCCTGGAATCCAGTAATAACAGGTACTACGCCATTATCCAATTCTGCAGTTATTTTACTAACCTCTACATCTAAGATACGCGCTCTGCTGTGACTTGAGTTTGTTTTAATACCAAGTTGATATGCGGTATAGGACTTCCCTTTTATTCCTCGTTTTAATAAAGCCATAGCCAATAAGGCTACAGATATTTGTTCACCGGTAGAAACCAACGCATCATATTCTCTAAGGTCAGGTTCAGGATTAATTTCTTTGGCTAGTTCAATAAGAGCATCTGTGCTTTTGCCCATTGCAGATAAAACTACAGTAACTTTATTACCTTTTTGAATTTCGGCTTCGACATTATCAGCAACGGCCTCAATACGAGCGCTATCGGCTACTGAGGTGCCTCCGAATTTTTTAACTATTAATCTACCCATAAAAAAGGGTTGGTATTCTATATTACTGGTTATTTAAAGAAACAATTAAGTCTGCTATAGAATTTAAAGCCATATCTATATCATCGGTATTCTCAACTCCACCTTGAGCAAAATCAGGTCTTCCGCCTCCGCTACCACCTAATTGATTAATTAAATGTTTCATGACTTCTCTTGCGTCTACATCAACTTCTTTAGAACATGCAATTATCACAGGTACCTTGTCTTCAGATATCGAAATTAAGGCTATTATTGAATTTGGACTGTTATTTCTCAATCGATCAGCAATTTCTCTTAGCTCTTTAGAATCTACTCCCTCAAAAGTACTTGTGATTAGATTATATCCCTCTATCTCAAGAGATTGATCCATGAGATCACGAACAGAAACACCTACATCTTCTGACTGAGCTTTTTTTACATCCTTTTTAAGAGATTGATTAGTGTCTAATATTTGCTCAATTGCCTCTAAAGGACTTTCATGAATTTTAAACTCAAATGGTTCTTTTTTTAGTTCCTTGGACAAAGAAGAATTTTCATCTTTTATCTGAATTATTTTCTTTAATACCTGGTCCGAAGAACAGTTTAGAGATTTGGCATAGGAGTTTATTTCATCTTGTAAAAAACGAATGTATAGCAGTGCTTCTAAACCATCCCTAGAGTCAAAGACTTCGACTAGTAGTTCATTACTGATTGATAAAAAATCCTGCTCTAATTCATCCAAAAGAAAATTAGCACCTTCTCCAGTGACAGCTTCAATTCTTCTAACACCTGCAGAAATACCTGATTCAGAAATAACTTTTATAAGTCCTATTTCTCCAGTTCTTTCTACATGCGTACCACCACATAATTCAACAGAGAAACCATTTCCAATATCAAGCACTCTTACATTCTCTCCATATTTATCTCCAAAGAAGGCTATTGCTCCTTTTTCTATAGCTTCCCCTATAGGAAGAACTTCAGTTATGGATACAATGTCTTTAGCAACCTCTTCATTAATTATGTCTTCAATTGCATTCAACTCTGCTGAGTCTATTGCGCTGTGATGGGCAAAATCGAATCTTAAACGAGATTCTTCAACTAATGATCCTTTTTGTTCAACATGATCTCCAAGAGTTTGCCTCAAGGCAGCGTGAAGTAAATGAGTAGCGCTATGATTACTCTTTATTCTATTTCTATGATCTTGGTCTATTTCAGCCTCTACGGAATCATCG
Source organism: uncultured Gammaproteobacteria bacterium (assembly GCA_913042105.1). Lineage (GTDB taxonomy): Bacteria > Pseudomonadota > Gammaproteobacteria > Magnimaribacterales > Magnimaribacteraceae > Magnimaribacter. The sequence goes on along the minus strand of CAJWIK010000006.1, from coordinate 14,269 downwards.
TTCTTAAAGGAACCTGACTTAACCATTCCTATATGAAGATATTGATCACCTTTTTTTTGAGTATCATAAACTTCAAAAATAGACTCATTAGATTTGATGAAGCCTCTATCGCCAACCTGCCCACCAGACTCGGCATAAAAAGGTGTCTCTTTAAGCAAGATCAAACCTTCTTGATCTTCTGAAAGTTCACCCTTTTTATTTTCTTCAGAATTTGAAATTATCTCAACAACGTTAGAACTTAAAGAGTTAGATTCATACCCTACAAATTCTGTTTTACCCTGAATATTAAGTGATTCTGGAATAAGTGAACTAAAGTTACTAGACGACCTAGCTCTTTCTTTTTGCTCGAGCATTAAAGAATCGTATAACTCTAGATCTACGACTAAACCTTTCTCTCTTGCAAAGTCAGCTGTCATATCTACAGGAAAACCATAAGTATCATAGAGCTTGAAAGTTATATCACCAGGAATTGTGTTTCCTTCAAGGACCTCTACAGCAGACTCTAGAAGTTGCATACCTTGTTCGAGAGTAGAACTAAACTGTTCTTCTTCTTTGGATAGATTCGCTTTGATAATATCTGAATTCTTTTTGAGTAACGGGTAGGCATCTCCCATTTGATCTTCCAAGACAGGTACTAATTGAGAAAGAATTGGATCTTTCATTCCTAATTTATAGGCATGCCTTAATGCACGTCTTATGATCCTTCTTAATACATAACCTCTTCCCTCATTAGAAGGTATGACGCCATCAGCAATCAAAAAAGCACCTGCTCTCATATGATCAGCAATTACTCGTAAAGAAGGATTTTTAAGGTCTTCATGGTTAGTTAATTTTCCGGCAGCAGAAACTATGGCTTTTAAGATATCAGTATCAAAATTATTTTGTTCATTCTGCAAAACAGCCGCTATTCTTTCTAAACCCATGCCTGTATCGACGCAAGGATTTGGTAGAGGACTCATAGAGCCATCTTTGTCTCTATCAAATTGAGTAAACACCAGATTCCAGATCTCAATAAATCTATCACCCGGTTCATTTCCAGGCAAAGGAGGTTCCCCTTCGAGGTGATCTCCATGATCATAATAAATTTCACTGCAAGGTCCACAAGGCCCTGTATCACCCATTGTCCAAAAGTTTTCTTCATCATCTAGCTTAGATACTCTAGATGGATCAACCCCAACTTTTTTAATCCAGATTTCTTCAGATTCATTATCATCTTCATGAACGGTTATCCATAACTTATCAGGCGAGATTTTGTATCTTTCGGTCAATAACTCCCAAGCAAAAAATATTGCTTCTTCTTTGAAATAGTCACCAAAACTAAAATTTCCAAGCATTTCAAAAAGAGTATGGTGTCTTGCTGTGTAACCCACATTATCTAGATCGTTATGTTTTCCACCAGCTCTAATGCATCGCTGAGAACTCACTGCCCTTGTATAGCTTCTTTTTTCTATACCCAATAAAAGGTCCTTAAATGGGACCATACCAGCATTGGTAAACAAAAGGGATGGATCGTTAATTGGTACCAAAGATGCACTTTCAACCAGCGTATGGCCTTTTTCTTGAAAAAAATCTAAATAAATCTTTCTGATTTCGTTAGTGGATAAGATCATAGATAAATCGGACTAAAAAATTTCGGCAAAGAAGTTCAACATAGATTGCCAAGATCTTTTGTCTGCTTCTTCATGATACTGCGTACCCAAATTTGGATCATTCGCTTCTTTGTTGGTAAAAGAGTGATAAGCATTTCCATAACTATGCAATTGCCAATCCGCGCCTGCCTCTGTCATTTCTTTTTGAAATTCATTTACCATTGATGGTGGAACCATTGGATCTCTTTCGCCATGCAAAACTAATATCTTACTTTTTATTCCTTGTTCTGAAATCTCAGAATCCATGAGCAATCCATGAAAGCTCACTACTCCTTTAACATCAGCACCTGATCTTGCTAAATCTAGAACAACCATGCCTCCAAAACAATATCCAATTGCTGCGATTTTGCTTGAATCGACACCTTCTAAATTTTTTCCCTGTTCTAATGCGGCATTGATTATTGATTTAAGCCTTTTTCTATCTTCCACCAAAGGAGTCATTAAAGACTGGTTCTCTTCAATGGTTGTTCCTTGTTTACCATCACCATACATATCTACAGCCATAGCAACAAAGCCTTCTTTGGCTAATTCTATTGCCTTTTCTTCAACAAAATTATCTCTGCCTCCCCAAGCATGCGCTATCAGCACTAATGGAGCTCCATCATTCTCAGGATAAGCTACAAAAGTGGTGTAATTCTGTTCATCAAAACTGTAATTTAAATTTTCTGTTTTCATATTCATTTAGCCTATTTTTGTGAGATCTTTCTTAAACCTCTTGGCATTTTCAACATAATGTTTGGCGGAAAGTAGTAACCCTTGTTTTTGATCGTCGTTAAGTTCACCTCTTATTTTTCCTGGAGAACCCATAACCAAAGATCCATCAGGGATTTCCATACCTTCAGTTATCAAAGCATTAGCTCCAATAAGGCATCCTTTTCCAATTTTGGCTCCATTGAGAACCACAGAATTAATACCAATCAAACTTCCATCTCCTATTGTGCAACCGTGTAACATAACTTTGTGCCCAATGGTCACATCTTTTCCAATGTCTAAAGGGTAGCCAAAATCTGTATGCAAGACAGAGCCATCTTGAACATTAGACCCTTCTCCAATGGTTATGAGTTCTGTATCTCCTCTTAATATCGCCCCAAACCAGACACTTGAATCATTGCACAGTCTTACTTTACCGAGAACAGAAGCAGAATCAGAAACATAATAATTTCCATCCAGAATCGGTTCATCTTCTCCCAGTTTATAAAGCATAATTTATCCCCTTAAATTAATTACCTTTTGTTTTTAAATCTATTTTTGCATCTAAAGCAATATTAAGAAAATCAACCGTAATCATTGCTGTTAGTCCCCATATTATATAAGAATCATACTGATAAGCTGGCATAAAAAAGATATCTCCATTTCTATTAATTTCATCATTTCTATGTCGCTTGTCTTCTAAAAGAAAAGATAAAGGCACTCTGAAACAGGCTTCTATTTCATCAGAATTATCATTAAGCTCAATGTCATCAGGGACAATACCTACATAAGGAGTAACACTGACATTAAATCTTGAAACAACAGTATCAATAGGCCCTAGGATATTAACTTTAGCTTTATCAAGACCAGTTTCCTCTTGAGATTCTCTTAGGGCAGTATTTTGAAGAGTATTATCTTCTTCTTCATACATCCCCCCAGGGAAAGAAACTTCTCCGCCATGAGAACCGACCTTATTAGATCTCAGCGTGTAGATAAGTTCAGGATCCTTAGAGTCAGTTATCGCGATAAGCACGGCAGCTTTTCTTAATTCCTCTACTGGAGGAGTCCCGGAATATGACTTTATTTTTTCCGTGATATTGTTGAGCATGAATAAATACAAATTGTTAGGGAGGATAGTTTATACTTCTGACGCTTTAAAATCGAAATAAAAAATAAAAATGAAATACTGTAGTGAATGCGGTTCTGAGACAGAAAAAAGAATTCCCGAAGGAGATAATAGAGAGAGAGATTGCTGTAAAGGTTGTGATCTAATTCATTACACAAATCCAAAGATTATAGTTGGCACCATTCCAGTCAAAGATGAATCTATTCTCTTGTGTAAAAGAGCAATTGAACCCAGGTATGGCAAATGGACTCTTCCAGGCGGATTCCTTGAGAATGGAGAAACAGTATCACAAGGAGCATTTAGAGAAACCTTAGAAGAAACAAACACAGAAGTTGAGATGGGTGAGCTCTATGCAATCTTTAATGTTCCCCAGATCAATCAGGTTTATATGCTTTATTTAGCCAAGGTCATTAAAGACGATTTCTCAGCTACTACAGAAAGTCTGGAAGTAGAATTCTTTAACGAAGCCAATATACCTTGGGAAGAACTGGCCTTTCCTTTTGTGCCAATAGCTCTAAAGAATGTCTTCGCTGATATGAAGAAGAACGAGTTTCCACTTACCACTCACACGATAGAAAGAAGAAAGTAAAATCCTTATTTTATAAAGTCCCTAGCATTAAGAAAAAATTTAACCCACGGACTATAGTTTTCCCAATCATCGGGGCACCATGAGAACTGGTCGGTCAAGAAAGCCCTTTCAGGATGAGGCATCATAATGTTCACCGTTCCAGATTGATTTGTTAACCCCCCAATACCAAGCGGTGAACCATTTGGGTTGTCTGGGTAATTTTCAGTTTCTAACCCTCTATCATCAGCGTAAGAAATGGTGCTCAAGTTTGATCTGATTAGTTCCTCGATATTGTCCTTACTACCCTCTGCTCTGCCCTCACCGTGAGCTACAGGTATAGGGATTACAGCTCCTTCCATACCATTAAAGAATATTGAAGGAGACTCATTCACAACAACTTGAATTAATCGAGATTCAAATTTTTCAGAAATATTTCGTTTAAATTTCGGCCAATGCTCAGCACCTGGAATAAGAGAAGATAAAAGAGATAGAGTTTGACACCCATTGCAGACACCTAGAGTAAAGGCATCTTCATTATGGAAAAACTCTCCAAACTGTTGTCTTAATTCGTCATTATATAAAATAGTATTAGCCCATCCTCCACCTGCTCCTAGGACATCTCCGTAGGAGAATCCACCACAAGCCACCAAACCCTCAAAATCTTTTAAATGATGCTTCTTAGATATCAAATCCGTCATGTGAACATCAAGACAATCAAATCCTACTTCATTGAAAGCAGCTGCCATTTCATTTTGTCCATTAACTCCCTGCTCTCTTAATATGGCTATTCTTGGTTTAGAGCTATTTATATTGATCTTCTGAGGAATGATGAATGGAATAACTGGATTTAATCCATTATTTTTAAGATTGATATCATGTTCATATTCCGATTGTGCTGTCACAGGATTATCTCTTAACTTTTGTATCTCAAAACTAACTTGATGCCAATTCTTTAGAAGCTCTTTTAAAGGAAGCTTAATAATTTTTTTTTCTTTAAACCTAAAATCTAATGCTTCTTCAGTTGAAATGGTACCTAAGTTATAAACTTGATCTCTCAGTCCAATACTATTGAATAATTCGAATGTCTCATCTAAATCGATATCTAAGACTTGAATAACAACTCCAAGTTCTTCATTGAAAAGTAAATCAACTAATTCAGTCTCGTCTGCTAATAATGGATCAAGATTTATTTTTAAGCCTAGCCTGCTGGCAAAAGACATTTCAGCCAATGTTGCAATTAAACCTCCATCAGATCGGTCGTGATATGCCAATACCTTCTTGTCTTTTAAAAGCTTATAAACCACAGAAACAAAACTAGGCATCTCTTCGATGCATTCAACATCAGGAGAAGTGCCACCATACTCGTTATGGATCTGGGCTAAGATACTCCCACCCATTCTGGATTTACCTTTTCCTAAATCAATGAATAATAAAGAAGAATTAACTTTATTTTTTAATTGGGGCGTAGTGGCTATATTTATATTCTGAATAGGTGAAAAGCCCGTAACAATTAAAGATAAAGGAGATATAACTGACTTATCTCTATTCTCATCATTCCATTCAGTAGACATTGATAAAGAGTCTTTTCCTACAGGAATGCTCATATTCCATTTAGGGCATAATTCCATTCCAATAGCCTTTACTGCTTCAAATAAGTCCTGATCTCCGTTTAGCTTGCCAGGAGATCCCATCCAATTTGCTGATAATTTTATATCTGAAATATTAGAAATTCCTGATGGAAGAATATTGGTTACCACTTCCGCAACAGATATCCTCGCTGCCGCTTTTGAGTCTAATAAAGCCAAAGGAGTTCGCTCACCTATAGCCATTGCTTCACCTGAATCCCCCGAGAAGCTTGATTTACAAAGAGCATAATCTGAAACTGGTACCTGCCAAGGGCCTATTAATTGATCTCTCGCAATGAGTCCTGTTATTGACCTATCTCCTATTGTAATTAAGAAATTTTTGCTCGCTACGGTAGGATGTCTTAATACATCATTTATTAATTTCTCAGTTATCTTCTTAGGGAGATTAATTTCGTTCAATAATTTTTTTTCTTGGTCAAATTCAATAAAGGTTTTAGGGGCTTTACCAAAAAGAATCTCTAAAGAAAGGCTAATGGGATAGTTATCAAAGTATGAATCATATACTTCTAAATTATGTCCTTCGGTTATCTCTCCTACAGCAGAAAATGGACACCTTTCTCTATTACATATTGCTTCAAACTCGACTAAGTTTTCTTCAGAAATAGCTAATACATATCTTTCCTGTGATTCGTTGCACCAAATTTCCATTGGCGTCATACCAGGTTCTGAGTTTGGAATGTCACGAAGGTTGATTAAACCCCCATGACCACTATCCTTAACCAGTTCAGGAATAGCATTAGAAAGTCCTCCCGCCCCTACATCATGAATAAATAAGATTGGATTATTAGCAGCCTGCCAGCACCGATCTAAAACTTCCTGACATCGTCTTTCCATTTCAGGATTTCCTCTTTGAACTGAAGCAAAATCTAAATCGCTATCTCCCTTTCCGGAAGAAAGTGAAGACGCAGAACCCCCACCCAATCCAATAAGCATTGCTGGACCACCAAGGACAATTAATTTTGAACCAACTGGGACTTCTCTTTTTAAAGCGTGTTCCGTTTTTATATTACCAAGACCACCAGCGAGCATAATTGGTTTATGGTAACCATAATGAACATCATCTTTCTTAGCCTCAAATGCCCTAAAATATCCAAGTATATTTGGTCTGCCAAATTCATTATTGAAAGAGGCAGCCCCAATTGGTGCATCAACCATTATGCTTAATGGAGATGCAATCCTTTTAGGCAAATCTTCTTCCAACTCCCAATCTTCATTTAATTTTGGGATACGAAGATTGGAAACAGAAAAACCTGTAAGGCCTGCTTTAGGTTTTGCCCCTATACCGGTAGCTCCTTCATCTCTTATTTCACCTCCAGAACCGGTCGATGCTCCAGAAAATGGAGAAATAGCAGTTGGATGATTATGAGTTTCAACCTTAATTACTAAATTAATATCTTCTTCATGAGAAGTATATAAACCGTCTCTCGGATAAAATCTTTTAGCTCTATAGCCATTAAGAATTGCTGCATTATCCTCATAAGCCGACATAACACCTTTCGAATAATTCTTATGAGTATTTCTAATCATATCGAAAAGACTATGGGACTGAGTTTTTCCATCTATTAACCACTCAGCATTAAAAATCTTATGTCTACAATGCTCTGAGTTTGCTTGAGCAAACATCATTAACTCTGCATCGGTAGGATTTTTATTCGTCTCCAAATAGTTCTCATAAAGATAAGTAATTTCTTCTTCATTGAGAGCCAGTCCTAAATCTGAATTAACTTTTTGAAGAGTGTTAATTCCTTCACTAAAAATGTCTATATCTCTTAAAGATCCCGGCTCTAAACTTGAAAATAATTGAGGGATATCATTTAAGTTCACTAGTACTTCTTGAGTCATCTTATCCACCAGAGTGGTGCCTAAATTCAGTAAAGTATCTGATTCAATTGATCTATTAAAGTAATAGCACATACCTCTTTCAACTCTTTTTATGTTGGTTAATCCCGAATTATTAAGAATATCTGTGGCTTTAGAGGACCAAGGAGATATGGTGCCAATTCTTGGAGTAATAAAAAAGAAACTCTCAGCTAAACTGCTTTGAAGTTGATTTGAATTTAATAAATTAGTTAATTTTACAATGCAAGACTCTGAGAGAGTTGATGACCCCTCCTTAAGTTGGCAAAAATAGATCTCATGACATTGAATATCCTGATGCTCATGACTAGGAATAGATTGTCTGAGTTGATTTAAACGGAAATCAGAGAGATTATCTGAGCCTATTATGGCAATGATATTTGGCGAAACTTCGATTATAGAGTTCATTAATGCTTGGTCATCATTGTAATAAAAGCAAATCTTAAGTAAATAGCCTATCTTGTGGTTATGACATTAAACTGTTGCTAGATGTAGTATTTCTCATAAATTCTAAATAGAATGTTAAAAAATTGGGGTTGCATTGAGAAATCTAAAATTCAGATATTCGCTCTTTTCCTTCCTTGGCCTGCTGGCCTTTGTCAGTCTTGAAGCTCCTGTGTTGGCTTCATATACAGAACAAAATAAAGAATTTTTTATAAATGAGATTGAATATTTATGGAAAGATGACAAACCTGGTTATTCTATTTTTATGAAGAGGGTTGACTCTAGACTACCTGAATATGAAATGACCTTTAGAGATTCCGCAAAGGATTTAGAGGTTCATTGGACCCTGATTGCAGCAATAAGCTATCAAGAATCTCACTGGAATCCTAAGGCTATATCAAAAACAGGTGTGCGAGGCATGATGATGCTTACCCAAAAAACAGCTAAAGAGATGGGAATCAAGAAAAGAACAAATCCAGAAGCGAGTATATTGGGAGGTGCTAATTATTTTCAAAAGACAATGGATAGACTCCCTGAGGAGATACCCAAACTAGATAGAATATGGATGGCTTTAGCTGGATATAATTTAGGATTTGTAAATATAGATCTAGCAAGAGAACTAGCCGAAGAAAAGGGATTAAATTCTAAGAAATGGTCTGAAGTATCACTAGCCTTGAAACAAATATTGATCAATAGGTATGGAGAAGAGTCAAAGCAGTTTGTTAAGCACAAAGAGGCAATTGAATATGTAAACCGTATCGATCTTTACTATAAGACCCTTGCTATATTAGATAGAAGCAATGAATTATTTATGTTAACTCAAAATTAACTTCTTTCTTAGGTCCTCTACCCGATCGCGATAATTTGCTGCCTCTTCAAATTCTAAGTTTTTTGCATACTTATACATTTGGTCTTCTATTTTGATAATTTCCTTTTTTATTTTTTCAGGATTATCAAAACTTTCTATAGGTTCAAACTCGATCTCGCCTAATTTATCTAATTTCCTTCGAGACTTAGATTTTCCTTTTACCGATCTAGCACCTTCCATGATATCTCCAATCTTCTTTTTGATACCTTGAGGCTCTATAGAGTTTTCTTTGTTATAAGCTTCCTGAATATCTCTTCTTCTATTAGTTTCGCCGATGGCTCTTTCCATTGAGCCAGTCATCTTATCGGCATATAGAATTGCCCTACCGTCTATATGTCTTGCAGCTCGACCTATAGTTTGAATTAGTGAACTTTCCGATCTAAGAAAACCTTCCTTATCCGCATCTAAAATAGCCACCAATGCTACTTCTGGTATATCCAGACCTTCTCTCAAAAGATTGATGCCGACTAGAACATCAAACACACCTAACCTCAAATCTCTAATAATCTCTACCCTCTCAACAGTATCAATATCTGAATGGAGATATCGAACTCTAGTCCCATTTTCATCTAAGTATTCAGTTAAATCTTCTGCCATTCTTTTGGTTAAAACAGTAACTAATACTCTGTCGCCTTTAGCGACTATTTTTTTTATTTCTTCTTGAAGGTCATCTACTTGATGTGTGGCTGGCCTTATGTCTACTTCGGGATCAGTTAAGCCTGTTGGTCTAACAACTAGCTCAACTATATTTCCTGAATTTTCTGTTTCATATTTAGCCGGCGTTGCAGAAAGAAATATTCTCTGACCTGATAATTTTTCCCATTCATCAAACCTTAACGGCCTATTATCTAGTGCAACAGGCAATCTAAATCCGTAATCTACCAATGTTTGCTTTCTCGATCTATCTCCTCTATACATTCCACCTAGCTGAGGAAGAGATACATGCGATTCATCGATAAAAACTAATGCGTCTTGCGGGAGATATTCATAAAGAGTAGGAGGAGGCTCACCAGGCTGTCTATCTGATAAAAACCTTGAGTAGTTTTCAATACCTGAACAAAACCCTAGTTCTTTGAGCATTTCAAGATCATATTTAGTTCTTTCTTCTAATCTTTGTGCTTCAACAAGTTTATTCTCTTTTCTTAAATAATCGAGCCTAAGAACTAACTCTTCTTTGATGAATTCTATTGCCTGAAGTATTTTTTCTCTTGTGGTTACATAATGAGATTTTGGGTAAATTGTTATCCTAGGAACCTCCCTTATTATTTCTCCCGTTAACGGATCAAAAAGCTTAAGAGAGTCTATCTCGTTACCGAAAAGTTCAATTCGCAATGCTTCTTTTTCTGAGTCAGCAGGAAAAACATCAATCACATCCCCTCTGACGCGATACATGGATCTCTTAAATTCAACTTCATTCCTTTGGTATTGAAGTTCAGCAAGCCTCCTTAATAATGTTCTTTGATCAATCTCATCTCCTCTATCTAAATGAAGAACCATTTGCAAATAAGACTGAGGGTCACCTAGTCCATAAATCGCTGATACTGATGCAACAATAACAACATCTCTTCTCTCCATGATTGCCTTTGTGGCCGATAAGCGCATTTGTTCTATGTGTTCATTTATGGAAGCATCTTTTTCAATAAAAATATCTGAAGAAGGAACGTAGGCCTCAGGCTGATAATAATCATAGTAAGAGACAAAATATTCCACAGCATTATTTGGAAAATATTCTTTAAATTCACCATAAAGCTGAGCTGCCAATGTTTTGTTATGTGCCATAACTATAGCTGGCCTTTGCACTTCCTGAATAACATTAGCTACAGTAAAAGTTTTACCAGAACCCGTCACTCCTAGAAGAGTTTGATTAAGCAAACCATCATTCAGGCCAGTAACTATTTCATTAATAGCATTCGGTTGATCACCTGCAGGTTTATAATTTGATACTAATTCGAATTTCTTTGTCATATATTTACAAAAAATATTATACGCTGAGATTGTACGAGTTATAATTACATTATTCCCCGATAGCTCAGTTGGTAGAGCAAATGACTGTTAATCATTGGGTCGCTGGTTCGAGCCCAGCTCGGGGAGCCAAGTTTAAGGCCTACTTTAAAAGTAGGCCTTTTTTCATTGTGGTAGTATTAACTCCAATATGCCAGCAAAATTATTTGATCCATCGTCGGAAGAACCTTTTGTTTTCAGTCGCTCAAGGATTGATAATTTTCTTGAATGTCCACGTTGTTTCTATTTAACGAACAGGATAGGAATTGCCAGACCTCCATCTTTTCCCTTTAATTTGAATAATGCAGTTGATGAGTTACTAAAAAATGAGTTCGATATCTACAGAGAACAAAAAAAGCCTCATCCAATAATGGTCGAGAATAGATTAAAAGCTTTACCTTACCAACATCCTGATCTTGAAGAATGGAGGGAATCTTTAAGGCATGGAGTTAAGAGAACTCACCCAGAAACAAATCTGATTTTAAGAGGTGGTTTAGATGACGTATGGATAAATACAGAAACGCAACAACTCATCGTAGTTGATTACAAAGCTACTTCAAAAAAAGGTGAAGTGAGTATTGATGCTGATTGGCAGATTGGTTATAAAAGGCAAATTGAATTTTATCAGTGGTTACTTCGAGGTAATTCTTTTGATGTTTCAGATATTGGATACTTTGTTTACTGTAATGGTATTACTGAGAAAGATGAATTTAATAACCAACTTGAATTCAAAACTAAGCTTATACCCTACAAAGGAAATGACTCTTGGATTGAACCTGTTCTCTTTGATTTAAAAGAAACTCTAATGAATAACGAAGTACCAGAAGCTAATCAAAAATGTGGTTACTGTTCTTATGTAAAAAAGACTTTAATGGTCTAGTTTATATCTTTTTCCAGACTGTCCCAGACGCCTTGTCTTCAAGGGCAATACCTTTTTCTAGAAGTTGATCACGTATATTATCGGATAGCTGAAAATCTTTTTCTGCTCTAGCCTGGTTCCTTCGCGTAATGTAAACATTCACCTCTTGATCAGTCAAAGTAATGCCATCAGTAAAGTACTCTTCTGGATTATCTTGAATTATCCCCAAGCTACAAGAGAGGGTAACTAGTTCTTTGGACAGCTTAGAGGCTTCATCAATGTCATTATCTTTTTTACAGGTATTGATATTTCTTGCCATTTCAAAAAGAACTGAAATAGCTGCAGGAGAATTAAAATCATCCTCCATAGCATGATGAAATTTTTGAGAATACTGGCTCTCAACCAACGGTAAATGCTGAAACTCTAAATCCTTTAATGAATTATAAAGACGATCTAATGAATTCTTGGCTTCTTCAATGCCTTCCTCTGAGTAATTAAGTGGACTCCTGTAATGACTAGATATTAAAAAGAAACGCAGAGCTTCAGGAGAGCTATTTTTTACTGCATCTTTAATGGTAATAAAATTCTTAAGAGACTTAGACATCTTTTCCTTATCTATCCTTAAGGGTCCTGTATGCATCCATAATTTGGCAAAGTCTTTGCCAGTCACACATTCTGACTGTGCAATTTCATTTTCATGATGTGGAAATTTAAGATCAGAACCTCCTCCGTGTATATCAAATGTTTCACCCAAAGCATCCATGCTCATAGCTGAACATTCAATATGCCATCCTGGTCTACCTTCTCCCCAAGGCGAATCCCACTTAAGGCCGTCGGTATCCTTTTTCCAAAGAACAAAATCGGCAGGATTTCTTTTGCTTGGATCTACGTCAACTCTTGCACCTGCAAGCATATCCTCTAGATTTCTTCGAGAAAGTTTTCCATATGACTCAAATGACTCAGTAGAAAAATAAACATCAGAATCACCTACATAAGCATGTTCTTTTTCAATGAGTTTTTTTATTAATGAAATAATAGATTCGATATTGTCTGTAGCTCTTGGTTCAGAATCAGGTTCGATCATTTTTAAAGTTGAAAAATCCTGATTCATGGATTGAATATACTTATCAGTTAGTTCGAATGGGGTCATTTCTAGTTCCTTGGATCGCTCTAAAATTTTGTCATCCACATCAGTAATATTTCTTATGTACTGAACTTCATAACCCGCGCTTCTTAAATATCTGACAATAATATCAAAAGAGACAAAGGTTCTTGCATGACCGATGTGAGTATCATCATAAACAGTCATACCGCAGACATACATGCGAACCTTATTGTTCTCTAAGGGTTCAAATTCATCTTTCTTTCCAGAAAGTGTATTGAAAATTTTCACAACTCAGATGCCTCTTTAAACCTAATAAGAACTTGCTCTACTCCAATAATGTTAACTACTTTATCTAGTTCAGGTCCTTTTGTTTGTCCTGTTATAGCGACTCTCAAGGGCATAAACAAATCCTTGCCTTTCTTGTTAGACGCAACACCAATAGCCTTAACGGCATCATTCCAATCTTTATAGCCCGACTCAATTGATTTAAATGCAGTTAAGTAGAAATCTTTTCCTGCAGATTTAATGATTTCGGAGACTTCTTGACTGGTATTCAGCGGACGATGAAATAAGTTATTTAAATAATCTTCAGCTTCTTCAGGAAAGTTAATATTCTCTTTTATTAACTCGATAAAATTCTCAGAATTTATTGCTGATGGTAAAGCCTTTAAAGATTCTTTAAGCCAGACCGAGCAGTCTTGAATTGACAAGGACTCTACGGTCTTTTTTTGCCAAAAAATTAATTGGTCCATATCAAACTTGCTAGGAGAGCTAGAAATATTTTTTGTTTCAAATACATCTGCTAATTCCTGATGTGTCTTTAGATTATTATCCGTAATTGTGTGGCCCACCCTAGAAAGGTAATTAGCAACTGCTTGCGGTAAATAACCCATTTGTCTAAGATCATTTATCGACAAGCTTCCGTTTCTTTTAGATAAAGGTGCACCATCTGAACCAGTAAAAAGTGATACATGGGCATATCGAGGGAGAGACAAATTCAGCGCCTCTAATAGAGCGATTTGTCGCGGAGTGTTACTCAAGTGATCATCTCCTCTCAACACAATATTCACTTTCATTAAAGAGTCATCTATTGCATTGGCAAACATGAAGGTTGGAGACGAGTCTTGTTTCCTGACAATAAAGTCATCAAGATCGGCTGTAGAAAAGGATTGTTCGCCTTTCACTATGTCTACAAACTCTATCTTCTTATCCTTAGGAACTCTGAATCTATAAACAGGTTTATTCCCTTTATTTAATTCCTCTTGAATCTCTTCACTGGATGCTTCAGACCAAACCCCTGTATAACGAGGAGGTTGACCAGCTGCAATTTGATTTCTGCGAATAATCTTTAATTCCTCCTCACTTGTAAAGCAAGGATAAATTAAATCTTCATCTAGTAATTCTTTATAAAAATTTTCGTAAAGTTCAATTCTTTCTGATTGATAGTAAGAGTTTT
>CAJWIK010000005.1 GCA_913042105.1 uncultured Gammaproteobacteria bacterium | reverse complement strand
CTATTGTAAGGCCAATTAAGTTTAGAGTTAATATATAGAATGAAACAACAGTTGCTTTGATATTATCCGGAACTAATTCTTGGACAGTGGAGAAGGTTGGTCCAAAGAAGCACCCTAGTTGAAAGTACCCAATGATAATTCCTATCCAAAAGACTAATGAACCAGGCTCTACGAATCTATAGTAGATGCCTATTGGAAGAGTCAGCAAGGCTAGCCAAAACAAAAACATCGGCCTACCTTGACTTGTATTCTCTTGCCACCAATCACTAAGTATTCCTCCGATCAGATTTCCAGCAAGACCGGCGAATACACCTATCCATCCAACTAACTGTGCTATTTCAGATCTTTCAAATCCTCGTTCTTGTACTAACCATAATTGTTCGAAGCCAGATGCACCTAAAATAATATGGTAGAAGACACCAGCTAAAATGGTAAATCTTAGAGCTGAAGAAGTTTTTAAAGCTAAAAACAACGTATTTATAATTTCTAATGTGCTTTCTTTAGAGACTGATTTCTTTATTTCGCCGTCAACATCACTCTTCCTTTTTCTATCCTTGAAGAGTAGGGCGCATAGCCCTAAGACTAGCCCAATTGCCCCTAACAAATAGAAACAGTTTCTCCATCCTAAAGATTCTCCAAGATAACCGGCTATCAACAAACTAACCCCCACACCAATCGGGACACCCATATAGTAAAAACCTGCAGCAAAACCCATTCTTTTAGCTGGAAAAGAATCCGATAAGAGGGACATTGATGTAGGAGTCAATATAGATTCACCGACACCTATGAACATTCTCGGTAATGCCATAGTTACAAAGCCTTTAGCTGCTCCTGTCAGGGCAGTAAAAATACTCCATATGACCACACCAAACGCAATGAGCTTTGGTCTATTTACCATATCAGCGAGTACACCCATGAAGAGACCCGCTACTGAATAAAATATGATGAAGGGAACTGTAGTTAGAAAGCCATATTGAGTATCAGTTAATCCTAAATCTGGAACAATAAAATTAGAAAAACTAGCAATAAGCTGTCTGTCTACAAAATTAAGTAAATTGAGAAGTGTAAGGAAAAATAACAGTCTATATGCGTTCAATGAAATCCCCTTTTAAATGAATCATAATATAGCAATAGTAGATTAATATTAATTGAAATGTATTCTAATTAACTGTTATAGTTAAGTAACACACCAAGAGGTAAAATTGAAAAATACAAGGCATTGGTCGGACTCAGAAATGAGATCTCTAGCAAAAGGCGAGTTCACGCATTATGCTTCTACAGGTCAACATTATTATACTGATAAAGATTGGTACATTTGGTTTTTAGGAAATGCAACTCGCTATTCTATTTTTCAAACCTTCTTATGGAAATTTGGTAGTGACGCAATGGTAAGTTATACGGATTTAACTCAGACAGAAAAAATTGGCGCACAAAGATTAAAAATAGATTCTATCAAAGCTACAATTAGAGAAGGGTTGAGTTTGGGTTATATTGAAGCTTATAAATCTGAAAACGATAAACGAGTGACTATGTACTCTTTTGATGAATCAATACTCCAAGAAGTTGGTGACTATTGCTTTATGATGAGGCGAAATCGAATGCTTGAATCTGCTGGCTTCATAAGTCTTCAATCTACTGAGGATATCAATAAAGAATTAACCAATGCTAGTATGAAAAAAGAGTGGCTTGCTTCAATTAATCAATTTATTACATTATTTGCAGGATCGGCAAAGGCTATTTTTGGTGAAGACCAATTACCCAATGTTATAACTGCTAAAGACAAAGTTAAAAAAGGGTAATTTTATAGTTGTAACTTTTAGTTTCTATAGCTATTGCAGAATTTCTTACTTAGTTTAAATTACGCACTTCACGGACGACTGTCCTACAAGGAAGTAGGTTGAAAGTGAGCTTAGCAAGATTTCACCCATCCCTTCCCAGGATATGAATCTAAAAAATCTAAGCTCACATTTCTTCTGTTTTATACATTCTCGTTAAACATTGCCGTTCTTCCACCGTCTACAACAATATCCTGGCAACTTACAAAACTTCCGGCATCACTTGCCAGATAAAGAGCTGCTTCTGCTATATCTGACGCTAAACCCGATCTCTGAAGAGGTACTGCATTTGCTAAATTATTTTGTAATTTTTCTAATTTTCTATCATTTTCTT
The DNA here is from genome assembly GCA_913042105.1 of uncultured Gammaproteobacteria bacterium. GTDB lineage: Bacteria > Pseudomonadota > Gammaproteobacteria > Magnimaribacterales > Magnimaribacteraceae > Magnimaribacter. The sequence continues at coordinate 30,519 of CAJWIK010000005.1, read as the reverse complement.
CTTTAGTTAAGGTATTGGAAACTCCGGATCCTCCCCAAAAGATTGGAGTAGCTATAGCACCTGGAGAGATTGCATTCACTCTAATATTATCTTTGCCAAGCTCTACGCCAGACATTTTTGTAAAGTGAGTTACGCCTGCTTTTAAAGCTGAATACAGAGGATCACCTTGTCTGTATCTTATACCTGCAATACTAGAGTTGTTTATGATGCATCCACCTCCATTCTTCCTCATAGGTTCTATTGCATAACGAGTACCCAGTATTACACTTGCCAGTAGAAGATGAACTCCATAATCTATATCCTTTTGGGTGATTTTCTCTAGACCGGCACCTACAGGACCTCCAGCATTATTAAAGAGAATATCAAGTTTACCTAATGAGTCTGTTGTAAAGTTGATAGCCTTTTCTATGTCTTCTTCTTTAGTTATATCCGACATGATATATGAGGCATTTTCTCCTAATTCTGATGCAAGATTTGCGCCTTTCTCTTCAGATCTTCCTGATATCACTACTCTTGCACCTTCCTTAATAAATAATCTTGCTGTTTCCGCCCCTATGCCACTTGTTCCACCGGTTATTAAGGCTACTTTATCTTTTAATCTATCCATTTCAATTATCTCCTTTCATACATTCATAAGTCTTGTTAATGAGCTCAAGGGACCTTCCGTCAGCTGCAAAATTATTTTTCATATTGTTCATTACATAAGAAATTCCTATCTTATTTACTGGATCTCCGAAACCACAAGATCCACCCCAGCCGGAATGACCAAATGCAGATTCTGCGGGCCCGTATATCACCTTATGCATATTCATAATAAATCCAGAACCCCATCTAGTTACTACATCCAGCACTAAGTCTCTATTAGTGATTCTTTCTGCGGTCATGGTTGCTATAGTTGAATCATTCAGTATCTTTAAAGTTACATCGTCTGTAACCACAAGACTATAGAGTTTTGCAATTGCCGAAGCACAGCCTTGACCGTTCGCAGAAGGTATTTCTGCTGCTCTCCATTCTCTACTATTTTGATGCTTTAATAGATTAGGACCACTGCCTGAAGCCATTTGTGCTTTATTAGGTTCTGTACTTACTTGGTTATTTTCCTTAGGGAAGGGGATCATTTCAGCAACTCTATCTTCTTCAGATTCCGGCAGACCTATATGAAAATCTATCTCATTAGGATCTCCAATCTCTTCTCTAAAATATTCACCTAAAGTCTTTCCAGTTACTCTGATTATAAGTTCAGATGTTAACCAGCCATATGTCATAGAATGATATCCAGATGCTGTTCCTGGTTCCCATATAGGCTTCATATTGGCCAATTCATTTGCCATAGTGCTTTGAGAATAATAATCTTCTGCATTATTTGTTTTTGAACCACATATTCCTGCTTGGTGAGAGAGGAGCATGCCTACCGTAATATCTTCCTTACCATTACACCCAAACTCAGGCCAATACTTAGAAACTTTCTCTTCATAATCTATAAGACCTTTTTCAAATGCGTAGGCTATTGTAATTGCTGCTATACCTTTGGTTGTAGACCAGACCGTAGCAAGAGTATTTCTATTCCATATCTCTGTTTCATCTAGATTTTTAAATCCTCCCCAGATATCTATTAGTGGCAGACCATCTTTATATACCGAAAAGGAAGATCCAACTTCTCTATTTGATTCATGTAAGGATTTAAACAACTCCTTCACCTCTAAAAAATTATCTTCGCAAGTTCCCTTTATTTCCATTTTTATCCTTATTTTATAATTTAAAATTCAATTTAATCAGTAACTTATGTAATATTAGTAAAGCTTAATATCATTTCTTAATTGCTGCTCTTTTAAATCTGAAGTTATGATAATCATAAATCCAAATTTATTTAATTCAATCTGATTTTTGTTCAACTCTGCATTGAACGACAAGTCTTCATGAGGTTTGATTTCAGATGTTGTATTAATAATATGTTTTTTGTCATTAAGATTAAAAAAACACAAAGCTTGGGATAATTTATATTCTCTAAGAAATACGAGAATATTTTTTTCATCATGAATGAAGACCTGATTTCCTTTAACTAAAGGCTCATTTTCCTTTCTAAATCTTATCAATTTTTTATAAAGATTTAAGACTGATTTATCATTATTCTCTTGAACAGTTACAGATCTATCTTGTTGTTTGTTCTTCACAGGAAGCCAAGGTTGTCCTTCTGTAAAACCAGCATTATTTAATTGATGATCCCATGTCATTGGAGTTCTGCATCCATCTCTACCTTTATTTAATGGCCAAAAACGAATTCCCGGTGGATCCGTAAGTTCTTCAAACTCTAAATCTGTTTCAACCTGACCTAATTCTTCACCTTGATACAAGCAAGGCGTGCCTCTAAGAGAGAGAAGCAATGCTCCTGTAAGCTTAGCAAATTCTTCACTTTCATTTTGGTCCCATCTAGACAAATGTCTGGTTACATCATGGTTAGAAAAACTCCAACAAGGCCAGTTTCCATTATTTTCAGAATCATGAAATTCCTCTATTGTCTTTTTTATATGAGATGACGAAAATTTATTACCCAACAACTCGAAGCTATAAGCCATATGCAATCTTGACTCGCTGGTGTAATTTTTCATTATCTCAATAGCTCTATGTGAATCGCCAACTTCACCTACGGAAGTTTTTTCTGAGAAACTATCTAATAACATTCTGAATTTATTTAAAAATATTAAGTTTTCATCTTGGTTAATAGAAAAAATCTGATTTTGCATGTAATAGGGGTTTACAGGGGGCTGCTTAAACTCTATTGGACTTTGTGGGTTATTTCTTAATTGCTTATCATGGAAATAATAATTAACTGTATCTAGCCTGAACCCATCAACCCCTTTCTCTAGCCAAAATTTCACTACATCCAATAAGAAATCTTGAACTTCTTCGTTATGGAAGTTGAAGTCTGGTTGAGAGGGAAGAAAGTTATGGAAATAATACTGACCGCGTTTAGGTTCCCATTCCCATGCTGAACCTCCAAAGACAGATAGCCAGTTATTCGGAGGTGAGCCGTCTGCATTTGGGTCAGCCCAAACAAACCAATCTGATTTAATGGAGCTTTTGTTGTTTTTGCTCTCTTGAAATGCCTCTAATTGGTCTGAGCTATGAGATAAGACCTGGTCAATGATAACTTTAAGATTCTTATCATGGGCAGTGGAAATTAGAAAATCAAAGTCTTCCATGGTACCAAACAATGGATCTATAGATTTATAGTCACTTACGTCATAACCCATATCTTTCATAGGTGATGAAAAAATAGGAGATAGCCATATAGCATCTACACCTAAATCTGCCACGTACTGAAGTTTTTTTGATATACCGCCTAAGTCACCGATGCCATTTCCAGAAGTATCTAGAAACGATCTTGGATAAATTTGATAGATTACAGCTTCTTTCCACCAATCATTCATGTTCTATTTTTGACTTTAGCCATTGCTTTAAATTAGATTCAAATGGTTTGATAACTTTATAGTTTTTCATATCGTCACCTAGATTCTGTATTGCCTTCAATAGATCTATTATTGACTGTTTATGATTTAATATTGAAGTTATGGGATCACTGTGAACTCGAACAGTGAATAGAACTGTCTTATGGTTGTCTAGAAGTCTGATCGTTTGTCTTTCTACCCTTAAATAAAGACTTTCAGGTTCAATATTTTCTATCTCAACTAGGGACTTGCTACTAATTGGTTGGAAAAGTTTAGGGCTATCGAAGATAGACCAATTAAATCTTTCAAAAATTCTGTTTGGTGGCAGATTTAAGAAAATCTTATTTACCCTTGAGTCTATTTTTTGCTTATAACCTGGTACTCCAGCATGTATATCTGATAGAGATTGTTGAAATTTTTCTTGTAGTGACCATCTAGTAGGGGCACACAATGATGCCGCCTCTAGTTTAAAGACATTCTCTTCAGGATGCATAAGGACTAAATCTTCTTGAACAATCAATGAAGCAAGTTCTAGAGGATTTTCAAAATCATCATATTTATACACATCACCGCTTTGAAAAACCTCAACATAATCTGACTGAATATTGTAAGAACTTGGATAAAACTTATCCATATACCCTAGAATTTTATTTAGAGTGTCTTGTTGAATATTTCTTGATACATGAGAAGAAATAAAAACTTCTGCCTTTCTGTGTTTATATAAATTCTTTTTAAGAAGTATTTCTTCGTTAAATTTATCATCTACTTCAAGCCAGGCTTTTTCTTCAATAGGCTTTAAACCAATATCTACTCCACCTTTACCTCCAATATAGGGCTGATGGATTGGAGGTTTCAAGTTAGTTTAATCCTCTCTTTTTAAGCAGTGGCTCTATTACAGGTTCTTTACCTCTAAATCTGACATATTGAGTCATCAGATCATCTGTATTGCCTGACGAATAAACATATTTTTTTAGTTTATCTGCTGTTTCTTTGTCAAAAAGACCTTTTTCTTTAAAAGCCTCAAATGCGTCAGCTTCTAATACTTCCGTCCATAAATAACTGTAATATCCTGAAGAATAGCCTCCTGCGAATATATGACCGAAGTAAGTGCTTCGATATCTAGTCTCGATCTCAGGTATTAAACCTAGGTCACTAAGAGCATTGTCTTCAAATTTATCAATATCTTTAATTTCATCTAGATTGGTGTGATACGCCATATCTAAGTGCGCCGCAGCCACGTATTCAGTAGTTGCAAATCCTTCATTAAAGGTACCAGCTGCTGATATTTTTTCTAATAGTGCATCGGGTATGGTTTCTCCAGTTTGATAATGTTGAGCAAAAGTTTTGATAACTTCTGGTTCTCTAGCCCAGTTTTCCATCATCTGAGAAGGAAACTCAACATAATCTCTGGTGACAGATGTCCCAGATAGACTAGGATACTGTGCTTCAGATAAAAGCCCATGCAGTCCATGCCCAAATTCATGAAATAGAGTTTCAACTTGTTCAAAAGATAGTAGTGATACTCCATCAGCATTTTCTGGAGGAAAGTTGCAGACATTAACAACTAACGGAATGATCTCTCCATCAAATTTACTTTGATCACGAAAGGTACTCATCCAGGCGCCACCGCCCTTATTAGGTCTTAAGGTATAGTCTGTATAAAAAATTCCTATTGTCTTTTCACTTTTATCTTTGACAATAAAAGTTTTGATATTATCTCTATATTTTGGAAGATCAGCACTTTCTTCAAATGTGATATCGAATAATTTATTAGCTACTTCAAAGGCACCTTGTAAGACCTTATCTTCACTAAAATAAGGTTTAACTTCTTCTTCTTTGAAATCAAATTTCTCTTGTCTTAATTTCTCGGAGTAATGCCACCAATCCCATGCAGCAAGTTTAAAATTTCCACCTTCACTTGAGATTAAATTTTGTAAAGCTTTGACTTCGCCTTTAGCTTTTTCAATGCCAGGTTCCCAGATAGTATTAAGTAATTCATTCACATTTTCTGGAGTTTTAGCCATTGTATTATCAAGCACATATTCGGAATGGCTATCAAAACCCATTAGGGCAGCTTTTTCTTTTCTTAATCCTATCATCTTGGCTATGATGGCTTTATTATCAAATTCATTATCATTGTCACCTCTTTGAATATAGGAGTTATAAAGCTCTTCTCTAAGGTCTCTTTGAGTAGCGTAAGTCAAAAAAGGGTACATGCTTACTCGAGTCGGTTTAAAAACCCATTTACCTTTTTCTCCTTCTGATTCTGCTAACAAAGCCGCTTGTCTGATCTCTTCATCCGGTAAGCCGTCTAGATCTTCAGCATTATCAATAACCATGCTGTAGCCATTAGTTTCCTTTAATACATTTTGATCAAATTGAACCGATAGAGATGACAAGGAGCTATTAATAGCTGTTAATCTCTCCATAGAAACCTCATCTAAATTTGCTCCAGATCTTTGAAACCTTTTGTAAGTTTCATCTAATAATCTTGACTGTTCGGTAGATAGATCTAGAGATGATTTTTTATTTACAAGTATTTCTATTCTTGAAAAGAGAGATTTATTGAGAAGAATTTTATCATTATGGCCAGATAATTGAGGGCTAATCTTCACTGCTAAAGCATCCATATCATCGTTAGTATTTGAGCCCACCAGATTAAAAAATACATTAGAGACTTTATCTAATGTATTTCCAGACCTTTCGAGTGCTTCTATTGTGTTTGCGAAGGTTGGTTCAGATGCATTGGAGGCTATGTCATTTATCTCATCTTGTTGTTCCTTCATTCCAATTGAGAAGGCAGGTTCATAGTGCTTAAATTCGATTTTTTCAAAAGGTGGTATTTGAAAAGGGGTTACGTATTCTGATAGAAATGGGTTCATATTGTCATCCTGGTTTGTACAACTTAAAACAAAAAAAATTAGAAAAGGGATAAGGTTCTTATACATTGTTTAATATTACTTAATTATCCTCTCTATTGTATAAATATTTTAGAATAGACAGGATGAAAAATTCTAATTTGGTAATTTCGATATTAAAGCGTCTTTTAGGCGTAATTTTTTTAGTATTAAATTATTTATGTTACGGAGTCATGATTGCGTTAGCAGCTGACTCTGACCTTTCCTCAAACGAAAGAATCATCTATCCAATTTTAGTATATTTATTAAGTTGGGGTTTTTTATTGGCAGGTATCTATTTAGCCGGTCCAGAAATAGTTAATAAAATTAAATATTACTACAATTTAGTAAAATCAAAATTCATTAAAGGAAAGCATGATGATAAAAAGACTTGATCACTTAATTGTTGCTGTAAAAGATATCGAAGAAGCTGAAAGTAATTACACTAAGCTATTTGGTAATAAACCTGTTTGGAGAGGTGAGCATAAAGAATTGGGAACAATCAATTCACTTTATAACTTTAGCAATATCTACCTTGAACTTCTGGCTACCAATGGCAAAGGAATTGGAGCAGATCTAGTGGAAAGGACTTTAAGTGAAAATGGAGAGGGTCTGGCTGGACTTGTGCTGGGAACCGATGATATCAGCCAGATAAAAGAACATATTACTGCTAGCGGTTATAACTCAACTCATATGTCAGAGGGAGAAGGCGGAGACTTTGAGAGTGGAAAAATAAGAAACTGGAAAAATCTCTTTTTGCCTCAAGAACTAACAAGAGGAATGTTCTCATTCATCATTCAACATACAGAAGGTCATTTATCTCCTCCTCAAAATGTCCCTGATTCAGCTGTTAATAAATTAGATCATGTCGTGATAAATACAAATGATGCCGATGGCTTTATCAAATCGTATAAAGAAGTATACGGAATAAGATTAGCTCTTGATCAAACTGTAGAGAAATGGGGAGGGAGAATGCTATTTTTTAGATTAAATAAGACAACAATAGAGGTAATAGCAAAAGAAGATGGCTTGAGTCCAAAAGATAAGCTTTGGGGTCTGGCCTGGGACGTGAAAGATATTAAACAAACTTATGACAGGTTGCGTAAAGAAGGATTTGATATAACTCCGGTTATAGAAGGAAGAAAACCCAACACTTTAGTTGCAACAGTAAAATCAAATACTCACAATATTCCAACTTTACTTATTCAACACCTTCCTTCTTAGAAAAATATAACTAACATGGATAATAGATTGCAAAGAAAAGTATTATCCCAAATATTACAAAAGGCTGAGCTACCATATTTAGGTTATAAAAATTTATCTCACTATATGGAAGATTATAATTACAACAATATAATAACTTTATGAATAATAATTCAGTTAGTTTCTTTCCTCAAATTAATAAAAATGAAGCTTCAATTTTATTCAAAGCATTTTTATTCTTCTTTTTTGTTTTAGCTTCCTGGTATGCATTAAGGCCAGTTAGGAATGAGTTGGCGGTTCAGGGGGGCATCTATAATTTACCTTGGCTGTTAATGGGTGTCATGGCAGCTATGTTAATCATTAATCCAATTTATGCTTGGCTTGTATCTAGGGTTAGTCAGAATAAGATAATTCTCTATATCTACTCTTTCTTTATAGTTAATCTAATAATGTTCTTACTGCTGTGGTCATTTGCAGGAGATGAGGGCCGAATTTGGACTGGAAGGGCATTCTATATCTGGGCAAATGTTTATTCGTTTTTTGTGGTATCTATATTTTGGGTAACTATGATCAACTTTTTCGATCACACGGATTCTAAGAAATTCTTTGGAATCATTAGTGCAGGCGGTTCATTGGGCGCTTTTTTTGGATCAACTGTCGCAAGATATTTTTCTACTGAAATTTGTGGGAATTCTTCTATTTCAGATTTAGGACCAATGTCTCTTATAGTTTTTTCTATTTTCTCTTTATTATTTGCGATCTATTTTTCACGATCATTTAAACCACGTCACTTAGAAAATAATCCAGCTGAAGAAATAGGGGGCTCGAGCCTCGAGGCCATAAAAAATACTATCAATGATCCTGCAATAAGAAATTTAGGTATCTATGTCATTCTCTTTACAATGTTAATGACGGTTTCATGGATGATATCTTTAGGCATAGTTCAAGACTGGTCTCAGGACCCATGTGAGAGGACAGCTTTATTTGCTCGTATTGAGCAAATTGTCACTCCTCTTACTCTTTTAATGCAGCTATTTGTTGCCTCCTACATATTAAGAAAGGTTGGCAGTTTGGCTATTCTTGCAATTTATGGTGTCTTATTTGCAATAGCCTTTATGGCTTACGCTCTATATCCAACTATTACAACGGTAATGATGGTTGTTATAAGTCTACGAATCTTTGAATATGGACTTAACAAACCAACAAGAGAGTCAATTTATACCCGACTTACACAGCAAGATAGGTATAAATCTACAGTCTTTATAGATACCTTCATTGCCAGATCTGGTGATGTTATTGGGGGTTGGTTTGTAAGAGGTTTGGTTGGTACTGGCATAGCAGTTCTTTCAGTGACTTGGGCAGTACTACCGTTTGCTTTACTAATTTCTTTTATGGGGTTTCAAGTAAATAAGGCTGTAGAAAAATGAATGATGAATTCATTCAAGTGGCAGATATTACTGATATCGATCTCAATCAATCCCAATCAGTCCAGTTAGATGAATTTGATATCTTGATCTGTAATACCGAAGAAGGTATTTTTGCTGTCGAAGATAAATGCTCTCATGCGGACATTCCTTTATGTGGTGGACAAATAACTGGAAATTTTATTTCCTGCCCTGTTCATGGTGCAGTATTTGATTTAACAGATGGATCTGTTCAATCCCCCCCTGCATTTGAAGATTTACTTACATTTGAAGTAAAAGTAGAAGGGACGTCTATCAGTGTTAAAAAACCAGTTTCAGAGTAAAGTGGAGAATCAGATATGAAATATGAATTTATAGAATGTGAAGAGCTTGAGTCCTCAGTTAGGCGTATCTATCTTAACCGTCCGGAGAAGAGAAATGCATTGTGTAACCCCCTCAGAAAGGAATTATTTGATTGTTTAAATAATTTTGATGAAGACCCTGAGGTTAAAGTAATCATAATAGCCGGTAGGGGTTCATGTTTTTGTGCAGGCTATGACTTATCTTACGATAACAGTAAAGATCTTCCTTTCCATGCTAGTAAATCAGATGGTTTTTGGCCACGACACGTAGTAGAAGGTGCCTTCAAGATATGGGATCTATCTACGCCTGTTATTGCCGAAGTTCATGGTTATTGTTTGGCCGGTGGTACCGAATTAGCAGCTTCATGTGATCTGGTTTATGTTACGGAGGATGCCGAAATAGGTTATCCAGTCGTAAGATCTATGAGTCCTCCAGACAATCAATTCTTTCCTTGGCTTTTAGGTATGAGGAATGCGATGGAGATGATGTTGACGGGTGAATCAATTTCTGGAGTTGAAGCAGCTGAAAAAGGATTTGCCAATAGAGCTTTCACTAGCGATCTCATATCTCATGAGGTTGAAAAGATTGCTTTTAAAGTTGCACAGGTACCTTCTGATATTCAGGCTATAAATAAGCGATCTATACATAGACAAATGGAAATAATGGGTATGAGAGATGGAATCAGAGCAGGAACAGAATTACAAGCCTTAGCCATGCACAGTCGATCTACGAAAGAACATTTAAAAGAACTATCCTCTGGGCTAAAAGAAGCCTTAACCAAAAGAGATAAGGATTTCGGTGATTACAGAACAAAAGATAAGAAATAAATTCTTAATTACCATTTTTTTGATTATCAGTGCTTGCTCTGACAATCAAGTTCCCAAAGGTGCTTATTGGAAAGGCGATGCAGATTTTATGCATGTTACTTCCGATACAATGGATATGATCTATGCAGTTGATGTTATTGGTCATGAAATCTATCTAGAAGGTTTTTATGAGGTGATAAAAAAGAATACTGATGTAGTAATCTACCGATTAGAAGTTAAAGAATTGGAATTTGGAAAAAAACAAGACGGTAAAACCTTCTGCAGAATCTGGGGTTATGTTGATAATTCTTTAATATTGAGTTATCTCTACGCACAAGACTGTCGTGCTGTAAATTAGCATCATGCAAGATTACAAAATAATTCAAAAAACGATACATTGGCTAATGGCTTTTGCAATCATGCTGGATTTAAATGTTGCTCAAAAATTTGGTGGAGAAATGGAACTTTGGGATCGATTAGAATCTCGAGCAGATCATGCAACAATGGGTTTAATCATTACTTTTTTATTTCTCTTGAGAATATTTCTTAGATATCGTTACGGCGCGCCTAGTCTTCCTAGTTCAATGCCCAAATGGCAAGTTACTGCAGCTCAAATAGGACATTATGGTCTATATTTTTTAATGGGTGCTTTAATGCTGACGGGAATAATTTCAGCTAATTTTGCGTCAGATCCAATAATGGTATTTAGTTCCTATGATCTTGCTTTTGCTAATCATAATGATGATTTGTTTTTAACAGTAAGAGGAATCCATGAATTTTGTACCAATGCTATTATTGCCCTTATTGCAGTTCATATTCTTGCTGCTATTTATCATCACCTTATAGTCAAGGATGTTACGACCATTAATATGCTTAAGTTCTGGAAGGGATGACTTAGATTAAGCCTTCATAAGAACCACCATCCATTTGAAGATTTTGACCAGAAATAAACCCTGCATGTTCACTGCATAAAAAAGCACATGTAGCTCCAAATTCTTCAGGTCTACCAAATCTATTTGCTGCGATGGTACTTGCTATCTGTGATCTGGCCTCATCTCTAGAAATATTTTGATTTTCCATAATCATTTCAGTCATAAAAACTTGTCTATCTGTATCAAATCTTTCAGGCAGCATGTTGTTAATTGTTACATTATGCTTTGACACGTCTTTGGATATTCCTTTTGAGAAGGCAGTGAGTCCTGTTCTTGCAGAAGTAGAAAGAGACATTAAAGGATGGGGAGACTTAACCATTGCTGAGGTGATATTTATTATTCTTCCAAAATTTCTCTCAATCATTCCTGGCAGAAGATCTTTAATCATGAAAATAGCAGATAACATATTCGCATCAAGTGCTTTCATCCAGTCCTCTTTATCCGTCTCCAGGAAATTAACAGGAGGAGGGCCGCTATTATTATTAATTAAAATATCAGCATCAGGGCAGCTTTCTATAAGTTTTTTCCTTCCTTCATCGGTATTCAAATCAGCTATAACCATGGATACTTTGTCTTTATCAATTAATGACAATTCTCTGAACGTTTCTTGAAGTGCTTCTTCTCCTCGGGCATTGATAACAACGGATACTCCTTCTTCTAACAAGCTTTTAGCACATGCTTTCCCTAATCCTTTTGAGGATGCACAGACAATTGCTTTTCTATTTTCGATACCTAAGTCCATAAAGTAGTCCTATATTTAAGTTCGATTAACAAATTCTTTCTTACTATCTTCTATTTTTGAAAAATCAGGTTTATCTTTAAAGGTTAGTTCAACCCATTTCAAAGCTTCATCTTCAGTCATATTAGTATCCCATATTTCAGTTTGAGGCTGAATCACGTGCCAGGGAGTATCGAAAAATACTTCTAATGTATTTCCTTCAGGATCATTAAAATAAAGCGACAAAGAATTGCCATGACATAAAGGTAGATATTCGAAATCTTTTGCCTCTAACGCATTCTTAACTTCCTGAACTTCATCGAATGTCCTTACTCTAAAAGAGATGTGATTTAATTGAGTGGAATGATCCAAATTTTCACGTTGAACTGAAAATCCTATTTGATGATGCTCATTTTCATCTTGACTCATAAAGATAATTTCTGGCCCCGCTCCGCCAATCAGCCCTTGATCGCTCACTTTGAAGCCTAAAACCTTTGAATAAAACTCAATGATTATATTTGAGTCTTTAATGTTTAAGATGGTATGTGATACTTCTAATTTCATAATTGTATTGAGATTGTAAATTTTTAGTTTAAGGACATTCTACTTTTTAAATCTTCGATTAACTCATCTAAAGATACATTATTGGAGCTACATCCATAAATATATTTATCAGGTCTAATAATAAAAGTATCACCCAGTTCTAAAAATCCAGCCACCCAGGGATTGGATTCAATTACATCCTTTTCTAGAGTGACGAAACAACAATTCAATTTATCTAAAAATTCTTTATGCTCCTCACTTATCTCAATTTCCTGTTTTGATAAAAAGGCAAACCCATCTCCCAATAAATAGTCTTGGTGTTCTTCGATTAATCCATCTTTATATGATGCTATTTGAGGAAAAAATTGCCCAGCTGCCATAGAATCATCTGCCTTACCTCCATAGAATAAACCTTCATCTAAGTTAGGTAAGATGAATGATCCGTATCCTTTTGCAACTAATTCTGAGGGCACATCTTTTGGATCATCTGCATTTGCATAGGCTTCCATCAATTCTCCAATACCTGCAGAATTTTCAACTACAAATTTTGCATGAGGCCTCCTTTCTTCTTGATAAGTATCTAAAAGGTTTGAAGAAAAATTATTTTTAATTACATAGGCAATTTTCCATGCAAGGTTAAAAGCATCTCTATATCCAGACATCATACCTTCACCCATAAATGGGGGGTTTTGATGGGCCGCATCACCAATTAAGAAGCAATTTCCTTTTTTAAAATCATGTGCCAATACTGAATGAAATTGATAAATAGCTTTCCTAATTATCTTGTATTCATTTGGATTTAACCACCTTCCAATCAGTTCTTGAATTTTTTTATCATCCTGAAAATCTTTCTTATTTTCATCATCATAAATAATGAACTCCCATCTACGAAATGGCAGATGAGATGGTATAAAAGTTCCAATTCTTTCTTTATCACATATCTGTATAGCCTTGTCATCAAGTCTATTTTTTCCAGTTAATTCAACGTCAACCACCACCCAATCACGATTATAATTAAGATCCTCCTGAGTGATTTCTAATAACTTTCTAAGAGCACTTGACCCTCCGTCCGCACCAATTAGATACTTACAGGAATATTGTTTTTCAGTAGAGTCTACAAGGTTCTTGGTATTAAATTTCACACCTTCAATTTCATCAATAACACTTACAAGTTCAGTCTCTAACAAGATCGTTATAGAAGATTGTTCTAGCCTTTGTCTTATTTTTTTATCGGTATAAGGTTGATGAAAGAAGCGCATTGGAGACCAACCATTTGGAGTAGTGAAACCTTTTAATTCTATCGGATCGCCTATAAAGTTGAGATCTTTGTCTACAAATCCAGCACCGCCAACCTCTGTACTATTCTCAATATAAATATCATCTATATTTACCTCTTGGGTCATTCTTAGTCCTTGGTCGCTAATACTGACAGCTCTAGGTAGGGAATAGATGTCCTGATCTTTATCTATGGCTAGTACTTTTAGCCCTTTTTTTTCCAACAATAAAGCAGCAAAACTTCCAACCGGTCCTAGACCCACTATTCCTATATCGTAATCATGATTCATGTAAGTTATTCCTTATTTTGTTGTGAAGCTTAGTGATAGGGGATTTATTCTTAAGAGCATGTTTTAAATCTTCTACTCCCTTAAGCAGAATAGGATGTGTAGGACTATCGAAAGCTCTTTTAAAAGCATCTTTAATAATTAAATTAGAATAATATTCCTTGATATTAGGTTTATCAGATAACAATATATTCTCCCATCCACATTCATGGAGGCGGTGAAGAATAGCCGCCCAACTTATGTCTGCTAAAGAGAGATCTGTTCCAACTATCCAAGGAGTCTTTTGGTCTTCCAGATGGTTCTCTAAGTCATAAAGATGTTTGTTTAAGTTTAAAAAGGATGATTGTAATAATTTCGCAAATGGAAGAGGGCGGCTAAAAACTTTTAAACCCAATATTTTAAAAATTAAGAAAATTATTACTCTTTCCTTCATGGGATGAGATTTAAGACCTTTGAGTATTTCTTTTAAGTTCACATATTTGATCATTGTTACAAATAAAGGAAACGTTAAAGGCCCACAACAATTACCTGCATATTTATCTTGGTTTTCTAGTGGATTACCAACTAGAGATGATTTTTCAATCCAATAATCCATAACTAAACTTTCACTCGGTTCAGAGGGTAGAATATTTTTTTTATCAAGTGACTGTTTTAGTAAGTAATAAATCTGTTCATGAGATTCATATATTGGCCTTCCTTGATGCAGCAATACTGGTACGGTCGCGTTTGGATTAATTTTCAAATACTTTTTCGAAGCAACTTCGTACTTCCCGGTCTCAATTAAATCTATTTGCTCAGATCTATAATCCAAGCCTAACTCTTCAAGGCAAAACCGAACTTTCCTAGAGCATAAGGAGAAATTATTATGATATAGAACCCATTCATCTGAAGTTTCTTCAACTTGATTGTTTTGAAGACCTGAAGGCATTTAATTTAATAGATGATGCAGATCAGATTCAACATTCAAGAGTATGCTATCTATAAGACTTTCTGTAAGAGAAGAAGATAAGACCTGAGGTGCAACGTATCTAAGAAGAGATCTACATACTTTATTTCTTTCGGAGCCTTTTTCAATTAGATCTAGAGCGCCAATAATCAACCATACATCCAGTACAAACATTTCTTCTTCAAATTCTAAAAAACTAGATTGATCTAATTGATTCACTGCTATCGCTTCGCGAAGATCACTAGTGGCATGTTCTCTTGCTGCATCAGATATTATTTCAATAAAATAATTAGGTCTCTCCATAATCCAATTAGTATATTTCCCTTCACAGATATAATAAAAAATTAAGGCATGCCCTTTTAAATAACCATAAAGTTTGTCGTCTTCGTTCTGATTAATGGCAAAGATCTTCTCAGAAACAGCCTTTAACTTCTGTCTAAAAACTTCTTTAAAAATATCTTCAGTCGATTTGAAATATTTATAAAACGTACCGTATCCTAAATCAGCTTGTGTAGTTATTTTTGCTGCTGTTATTGCCTCAAAACCTTCCTTTTCAATCAAACTGTAGGCAGCATTTAATAGTTTGTCGTGTGTACTAAGCATAAATTTTTTTGATTTTTAAATGGTGTAAAAATCAGACTGTATCATAAAAAAAGCAGTGACGAAATGTCATTGACATAATGTCATCACACGTACATACTATTAAAAACTAGTAAAAATTAGTGTTTACTAGAATAACATTTTGGGGAAATTTCAATGAATTCAATAAAATTTTTTACATTTTTATCTTTTCTAATTGCCTTATCATTTAATGTAAATGGCGATTCTAGGCTAGATGAGATAGTGGTAACTGCTCAAAAGAAAGCTGAAGGTTTGGCTGAAGTTCCTATTTCTATCCAGGTACTTTCAGGAGATAGAATATCAGATCTAGGTATAACTTCGTTTGAGAGTCTTGCTAATCATGTACCAGGTTTACATGTAACTAAGGGAGCAGGTGAATGGAATATATATATGAGAGGCGTGGGATCTGGAGCTAATAAAGGCTTTTCCCAGTCTGTAACTCAATTTATTGATGGAATGCCTATATCGAAAGGTCAGCAATACCTTGCACCTCTATTGGACATTGAGAGAATTGAAGTGCTGAAAGGCACTCAAGGAGTACTTTTTGGCAAAAACACAATTGGTGGAGTTATAAATGTTATAAGCAAATCTCCTCAAATAGGCGGTGAGGCTGATAGTAATATGTCTGTTGAATTCGTACCTGAATGGAATACAACAAAATTTCAAGGCGCAACTAATATTTCAATGAGTGATTCGTTTGCAATGAGACTAGCTGCATCTTACGAAGAATCAGATGGATGGATCGAAAACCAACTTTTAAATACAGATGAACCTTCAACAGAAGCCACTTCGGTCAGAGCAACATTCCTTTGGGAACTAGACAATACAGAAGTTAATTTAAAATTAACATCGTCTTCCAGTGATAAGAGCGGACAAGAAAGTGGAATATCTGTTTATCGTACTTCAAGACCTCTGCCAGTGCTGGCACAGAATGGTTACACAGGAGCATTTTTAGCAGTTAGTATCACTAATAAACATTTCCCAAATATAGTGACTGGAAAACCAGGTGTTTCTTATGTTAATAATGGCCAAGGTGTCAATCCCACAGGAGGATCAACAGACACTGATAATGCTATTTTAAATATTACGTCCTCTTGGGGGGACCATGAGTTTAAATCTACCACTTCATATTCTTCTTATGACTATACTTGGGGTCTTGATGCTGATTTTGGACCAATGGATTTTCTTTCAACAGATAGTTTTCATGATTTCTCTGCAGTCACTCAAGAATTTGTAATAACTTCACCATCAAGCGACACATTTGAATATGTTGCAGGGCTCTATTACGATGATATTGATTACTTTTCTCAGAATAATGGTACTTTTGCTACAGACTTCGGAGGATTATTTGGTCAAACTTTCCCAGCACCAGATTTGTTTGCCTTTCAAACCAGAGGCGCATTTTCTGCAAAGACAGCTGCAACTCATACCTTATTTGACCAAAACTCAACAACTTTATCTGCATTTGCTGAAGGCACATGGTATTTGAATGAAAAATTAACCATGAAAGCAGGTGTTCGAGTCTCTGAGGATGAAAAGGAAGTAAAAGGATCACAAGTATTTAGTTCTTCTGCTACAGGAGGAGTTGGTATTGATAAGCCTACAATGGCTCCACCAGTCTTAGGTGTAATAAAAGTATTATTAGACAGATCTCCTTACAACTTTCCTCTACAAGAAAGATCAGAAAGCCATACAACACCATCTATAAAATTTTTATACGAAGCTACCGATACAACCAGATTGTATTTTAGTGCAGCTGACGGATACAAGGCAGGAGGATTTGATGGTTCGGAGAATGCTGCAAAAATTAATCCATCTACACCTGCAGCCGCATTTCAATTTGATCCTGAAGAAGCTACAACAATCGAAGTGGGAGCAAAGATAGAAATACCTGAAAAGTCTTTGAGAGCTAATATTGCATACTTCACAACAGACTATGAAGATCTACAAGTATCAGCATTCAATGGCTCAGCATTTGTAGTTTCAAATGCAGCACAAGCTGAAATAGATGGGATTGAAATAGATTTGACTTGGGCACCAACAGATAATTTAGTCTTAGGTGGGTCAATAACTTCATTGGATTTTGCTTATAAATCTTTTGTTGGAGCAGCATGTACAGCCGATCAAGAAGTCGACAATAGACTTGCAACAGGAAGCAGAGCCTGCTCTCAAGATTTATCTGGTCAAACAGGAAACTATGCACCTGAATTATCAGCCTCTATGTATATGGACTATTTCCAAACATTTAGTAATAACAGGCAAATGGTTATTTCAATAAATGCTAACCATGTAGATGAATTTTATTCTAATGGTGACAATGATCCTCTTGGATTGCATGACTCTGCAACAAAAATAGGAGCTAGAATTGCACTTACCATGGCCAATGGTCTAGAACTTGCCTTGTTTGGCAGGAATATCACTGATGAACAAGTGGGTACTCAAAGTATTGATTTGCCGTTAGTAACAGGATCACACTTCATGATGTGGGAGCCGGGAAAAGAAATTGGAGTAAGCTTCAGAGCTAACTTCTAAAGGACTTCTCAAGGAGGAGCAAAATGCCCTTTTAGGCTGTACTAATCCCCAGGTACCTGCCAAGGAGGGCATTCATGTTTATTACCATTTTTTATCTAATTATTCTTAGAGATTTTGTTGAAGCTTGCGGAAAAAGATTCCCTCATGAAGAAACTTATATGATTAGGTGATGACCACCATCCATGAGCATTGTTTCACCGGTTACTACTTTATTTATTCCAATAAAACTATATATGCCTTCAGCAACTTGATCGGGAGTAACGGTAAGATTCAAAGGAGTATTTTGAGTTAAGTTTTTGAGGGCTGCATTATAAAGATCATCACCCATTCCGTTCTTCAACCACTCACCCTGTATAAAACCAGGACATATGGCATTAACTCTAATCGGCCCTAAATTTCTAGCCATAGACATAGTCATGGTATTCAATGCTCCTTTAGAACAGCCATAAGCTAAGCTGCTTCCGATACCCTTTATTCCTGCTATAGACGATATATTCACAACACTAGGATTATTGCTCTTCTCTAATGATGCCCTGCAAGCTCTCACCATCTGAAAAGGTCCAACAACATTTATTTTATATATATGTAAAAAATCTTCAGCATCAAGCCCATCTAAATCACCATGATTAAAAACAAATTTAGTCGTACCGGCATTGTTTACAAGTGCATCGATTCTTCCCCACTTAGCAATTGTTTCATTTGCAGTCTTTACACAGGCTTCGTTATCTCCAACATCAGCTGATATCGCTAGTGCTTCTACACCTAAACCCTCACATTCTTGAACTACAACATTTGCATCTTCAATCGAACTAGTACAGGTAATGGTTACATTCCAGCCCTTGGAGGCCAAAAGTTTAGCTGTGGCTGCTCCTACTCCTCTACTTCCTCCGGTGACTATTGCTACAGGTTTTTCGCTTATATTCATTTTTATGTACCTTCTTTATTTCCAAATGTTTCTGATATAGCAGCACCCCATTGAGAAGGACCAAACTCAGGATAGTCAGGATCTCCGTCAGACATGGGATTAACTATTTGTGGTGGGATAGTATTATCTAAGTAATCTCCATCAGTTTGATGTTCGTGTACTTGTTTAAAAGGACTTCTCCAATAATCAAAAATTTGGCTACCTTGATAATGACGACCCACACCCCATTCTAACTCATAGTCGTATTCTTTCGCTTTTCTTTTCAATAGCTCATGACCCATAAAAACATCATCGATATTTAACATCTCAAAAGAGACATGATTTAAACCCGGAATACTTTCAGACACTAAATGAGCATTAAGCCAAAAAATTGAATGATGATCTGTTGGAGTAGATCCTTTATCTAATCTAGCAAAGATACCTGCAGTCAGTGGCGCTTCTCCAGGAGGAGAGGGCGGTTGTAAAATATCAGTAGCTATAATTCCTAAATGCTCGTTATACCACTCCAAAGATTTTTCAATATCAAGAGAGTTGATTCCATAATGGCCAAATCTAATAATCCTTGGTGTATCGCCTTTATTAAATCTTTTTAATTGGTTGACTCTATTTATCTGTCCACCTTCATTGGTAGGGAAGGGCTCAGGTAATTTATCAATCTCTCTATCTTTAATACCAAAAACTACTTCAACTCCAATTCCATCAGGATCTTGAGCTTTAGTAACATATCCACCTCCAGGAGTAGTTAATTCTTCGATACTGCTAAATGAATTTGTTTGACTGAGTCTTTCAAGGTCACCCATTGATCCAGCATTAAATGTCGTAGAGATGAATTTCTTTTCACCTTTTTTACATATTTCTATGAACTGTTGAGGCCCATCCCCTCGCATGATCAAAGTATCATCAGTCTTAGAAACAGTATGCATGCCAAAATGTATCAGAAATTGTTCTTGTATGTCTAAATCGGGACATTGAAGGGTCGGGTAGGCCACATTCGTTGCTTTTATAATTGCCATTAATCATTCTCCATAATTGTTATAACTTGATCTTTTTGATCTTCACCAAACTTATTTAGAACTGCCACTAAAGGTTGTGGTATGTATTCAGTTACTGCTTTTTGAAAAATATCCATTTTTTGTATTTTGTTATACCAAGAATAAATATTAGACCTTGTGCTTTCATTGAATAAAGAAGATAAAGCTAATTGATCCATTCGGATAATGTAAGGGATTGTGGCAGCATCTGCTAAGCCAAAACTGTCTCCGTATAACCACTCACTCTCTCCAAGTTCATTTTCTAATTTATCTAAGAAAATTTTAGATTGTTTAATACCTTCAATGACAATAGGTGCCTGAAGACCTTTTTCCAAGAGATCAATTCTATTTTTTCTTTTAACCACATCAGGAATATTTGCAACATCCTGATCAATTTCTTCTTTTGTTTTCTGTAAAATTATATTTCTTACACCAATACCATAAGTAATAGATCCACATTGGGGATGATAAGAATCAATATATTTAATCCACAATCGCATTTTATGTATAGATGAAGGATCTCTAGGTCTAGCTTTTATTTCTGGAAAAGTATCTTCAAGATATTCATTGATTAAAGACGATTCAATTAATGCCATATCGTTAACAACTACAGTAGGAACCACATGATTAGGATTTAATTTAACGTATTCAGGGTCATGTTGTTCTCCTGACATTAGATCTATAGATTTTGATTCATAGTCTAATTTCTTTAGTTCAAGAATTAATCTAACTTTTTGCGAACAGGTAGATGGACCATTGTGGTAAAGGGTTAAATTAGTCATCTCTAGTCTTTTTTATCAAATAAAGGTTTAAACATTTCAGGAATGAAATCTGCCCTAGAATGATCTTTAACTCTTACACATTTATTAGTCATAGTTCCGAGGCCTTCAATAGTGGTACTTAAGATATCACCATCTTTTAGAAATTTTCCTTCCATCACTCCAACGCCACCAGGTGTGCCAGTAAAAATAATATCACCTACATTCAAAGTTACTATTTCTGATAAATAAGCAATGATATCTTGGACATTGAAGATTAAATCATTCGTATTATCACTTTGTCTTACTTCGTCGTTTACGCGACACTCAATTGATAAACCATCTTTAGCATTTACCATCTCGGGAGAAACCAAATACGGACCTATTGGCCCAAAGGTATCAAATGATTTGCCTAGATTAAACTGAGCTGGAGTTGCTGCAAATTGAGTTGGCCTATCCGAGATATCTTGACCGACACACACACCTACTACGTAATTCCATGCATCTTGTTTAGATATATCTTTTCCTTTTTTACCTATAACAACTACTAATTCTGCTTCGTAGTCTACATAATTACTTCTCATTTCAATGTCTGTATTAGCGCCTACTAGACATGACGTATGCTTAGTGAAAATCATCGGGACTTCGGGAATCTGCATACCAGCCTCTTCAGCATGATTTCTGTAATTCAGACCAACTGCATAACAATTTTTTGGCTCAGATACAGGAGAATCGAATACTACTCCTTCAAGATTTCCAGTAGCTTCTAGGTCATTTAGGTTCTCATTTAAGTGATTAAGTAGATCGATATTTAATAAAGCATCTGAAGTTTTGTTACTTAATTTATGTTTAGAAATGGTCTCTAAATCAAAATACTCATCTTCTGATAATAGTACCGCTCGATTATTTATAGATCCTAATTTAAACGACATATAACTCTCCAATTGTTTTATATAATAGTATCATTACAAAATAGTGACATTATGTCATTATAATAATTATCATTTTTTTTAAAAATCTCTAATATGGCATCACAATAAAATTAGAATCTATGGAAAGAAAAACTTTTACAAATTCCTCGGGAGAAAATTTCTCTTTTTTAGAAAAAAAATCTGAGAACAGCAATATAAATTTAGTTTTTTTTCATGCCACAGGCTTTAATGCTAAAACTTATCAAATTCTATTCGAGAAGTTAAAGCAACATTTCGGAAATGAAATAAGTATCTATGCGTTAGATCAACGTGGGCATGGTTTATCTACAGCACAAGCTAATCCTAATGAATTAAATTCTTGGCAGACTTTTGTTGATGATGGAAATGAATTTCTCAATTCCATTGAGGGATCAGTTGTATGTTCAGGACATTCAATGGGATCAATAATTGCTGCAAAAATAGCTTCGTTACATCCCGATAAGGTATCCCATCTTTATATGATAGAACCAGTTCTTTATGGTCCATTTGAATCTTTAAAATTTAGATTTATGTCATTTATAAAATACAATCGAGGTTTGAGTATCGCTGATGGTGCTGCTAAGCGCAGAAGAGAATTCCCTGCAATAGAAGATGCTTTGGCTTCTTATACAGGAAGAGGTGCATTTACAACTTGGGATAAGGAGTGGATCGAAGATTATCTGGAAGGAGGTACATTAGAAACATCATCTGGAGTGGAACTTTCCTGCTCACCTGAATGGGAAGCAGCTACATTCAGGTCATCTTCAATGGATACTTGGCGTTATCTAAAAAAGATTAAGATAGATGTGATGGTTGTATACGGTAAATTTGGATCAACTTTTTCAGCTCAAGCCAGAAGAGTGTTATTCCGTTTAGGCCATAACTGGCACTCAAAGTATTACGAAAAAGCTTCACATTTCTTGCCTATGGAATTTTCCGATTCAATAGTTGAAGATCTACAGTCTTATCTAAAAAGAATTTAGAGGCTTTCTACGAAAGATCTCAGTGCAATTCCTATTTCTTCAGAAGAGTCTTCTTGAATGAAATGATTTCCTTTTACCGTGACCTCTGTTTGATTGGGCCATGATCTTGCGAATTCTCTTTGATCTCCAATTAAGATTGAACCAGGGTCGGCGTTTATGAATAACTTAGGGATATCTGAATGTTTATGAAACTCAGCATTCTTAGCTATCTCTTCAACTACTTCACTAGGCTCGCCATCGAGAGGTATTTGTCTAGGCCAAGTAAGGGTAGGGCGTCTATCTTCTCCTTCATTCTTAAAAGGTCTTATATATTCAGTCTTCTCTTCTTCTGTGTAGCCAGTTGAAGAATCTGCTAACAGTATTCTCTCCACAAAAAAGTTTTTCTGAAGGACTAATTCTTCGCCAGCTTCAGATCTAAATAATCCAAATATTTTTGTGGCAGGATCTGGCCATTGTTCCCAAGTTAAAGGCATAACAATAGCTTCCATGTAGGTGATTGACTTAATTCTCTCTGGATTTTCTCTCGCGAATTGAAAGCCCATTGCAGAACCCCAATCATGAATAATCAAATGAATATTGTTTCCGAGGTCTAATTTATCTATCAAGCTAGTTAAATATCCATATTGTCCGTGATATTTATAATCCTCATTATCAACCCCATCTAATTTTTCAGAGTCTCCCATACCAATAAGATCTGGGATAACAATTCGACCCAAATCTTCAACATGCGGAGCTATATTTCTCCATAAAAAAGAAGAAGTAGGGTTACCATGCAGAAATAAAAATACTTCTCCTTCGCCGACATCAATACAGCCCATAGATTTATTTTTAACTTCTATAAACTTTTTCTCGTATTGCATCATTTTATTTATAGTCCGGTGGCGGAGTAAATCCTCCTATTTCTTTTGCAAGTAACTCACTGAATTTAATTGTTTTTTTATCTTGATAGAGACCACTTACTGCCTGTAGACCAATAGGAAGTCCCTCGCTTGATGGCCCTGTTGGAAATACTGTACTTGGCAGATGCGCATTAACAATCATTCCAGCCCAAAAAATTTGTTGGAAATAGGGTTGCTCTTGATTATCTACTATTGTTTTTCTTTCACTAAACTTGGCATGATTATGAGGGAATGCTGTAGTTGCTTGTTGAGGACATATTAAAATATCCCATTCGTTAAAGAATTCAGACCATGCAATTTTTATTTGTTCTCTTTGATAGTTAGTTCTTATCCAATTTCTATGTGAAAGTACGGAGCCTCTAGCAAGTAAAGCCTCTGCAGACATATCTTCGGGTTGTAAATTATTTACTATCTCTTGCACCTTTTCTATTTCATCTTTAGGCATAGAAACACTCATTACAGATTGCAGTAGAGTTTGATAAACGATTTCTTGATGCAGGGTGTCAAATGAAGGTCTTGCTTCAAAAGATACAGTAGCACCAAGACTAGCGAGTTTTTCTCCAACCATTGAGGCTCTTTCCGAAATTTCACTCGCAACGGGTGCCATTTCATCTGTGGACCATATAGCGACCTTTAAATCTTTTAATTCTTTGAACTGAGGCTCTGGGAGTTCTAGTTTCCAACCCACTGCCTCTTCTCCATAAGGACCCGACATAATATCTAGAGCCAATCCAAGATCTTCAGCACTTCTCGCTAGAGGGCCACAAACACTCAAATCAGGCTCCGGAACATTTGGAACCAGTTCATGTCCAGTTGAAGGAACGATTGCATGGGTAGGTTTATGTCCATATACACCACAATAATGTGCAGGATTTCTTATAGAACCTCCAATATCAGATCCCGCTTCTAGGCCTGTAAAACCTGCAGCTAATGCTGCTGCACTGCCACCAGATGAACCACCCGGTATTTTTGATATATCCCAAGGATTGTTAGTCTGACCGTAAATGGTGTTGTAGCTTTGAAAATCAGCTAAATCTAAAGGAACATTAGTTTTACCAAGAAAATGAGCACCGGCATTCTTAAATCTTTGGACCGCTAAGCCGTCAGAGTCAGCCATATTATTCCGATAAGCCTCATTGCCCCAAGTAGCTTTAGTATCCTTGATTTTATATGATTCTTTTATGGTCATAGGCAGACCATGCAGCGGTCCCCAGTATTCGCCATTCTCTAGAGCCTTATCTGCTTTATTGGCATCCTCTAAAGCTTTATCAAATATTCTCACAACTACTGCATTGATTGAATCATCATACTTTTCAATTCTATCGATGTAAGTTTGTGTTAGTTCTACAGAACTAATCTCTTTAGATTTTATTTTTTTGGCAAGCTCCGAAGCAGAAAGTTGATAAATACTAGTCATTTAAACTTCCTCTGGTTTCCAATCTTCAAATCTTTCTTGTAAGCGTTGCATACCAGTTATCCATCTATCTCGGTCATTACCTTTTCTAGAAACATACTCCAAGACTTCTGCGTGAGGAGTGACTAAGAACCTTTCTTTTTCTATGGCATCAAGAACATCAGCAGCAGCTTCATCCGCTTCAATCATTCCATCTACACCTGCTACTCCTGCTCCTTGTGCAGTCATGGCAGTTTTTACAGCTTGTGGACATAAACAGGAGACACCAATGCCTTTATTTCCATAAGTGATTTTTATCCATTCAGCGAAACTAACAGCGGCTGCCTTAGTTACTGAATAACCAGCTGAACCAATTTGAGTTAGTAGACCTGCAGCAGACGAGGTATTCATTAAGTAACCTTCACCTCTTTCCAACATTTGAGGCAAAACATGTTTGGCAGCGAAGATATGAGATTGAACATTGACCTCCCAAATATTTTGCCAATCATTTGTTTCAACTTCAAAGAAACCGTGGACGCCGCCAATACCTGCATTAGAACAAAATATATCAATTCCACCTGAGTATTCATTTGCTTTTTCAATGACATTTATAATATCGGCTTCTTGACCAACATTAGCCTTAACGGCTAACCCTCCAACATCATTAGCTGTTTCGGTTGCACCATCAATATTCATGTCAACACAAACTATTGATTTTGCACCAGCATTATTAAAGGCTTCACATAATGCTTTTCCTATACCACTAGCTGCTCCAGTTATTACGACTCTTTTATCTTTAATTTGCATTAGTCTAATTCCAGTTCTTTAATTGCTTCCTCTCTCATTTGCTTTTTAGCAATCTTGCCTGCTGCTACTTTTGGCAGCTCATCGGCTTGAAACCAAGCATATTCAGGAACTTTAAATTTAGCTATTTTTTCTGCCAAGAAAGAAGACAATTCTTCTTGTGAAAGTTCTGCTCCAGGATTCAAAGAAATGCGAGTTGCGAGTTTTTCGCCTAGTCTTTCATCGGGGACGCCAAAAACAGATGCTTCTCTTACTGAGGGATGTTCATAAATCGCAGCTTCAATCTCAAGACAGGCTATATTTTCTCCTCCCCTAATAACGATATCTTTAATTCTGTCTTTAATGAACAGAAAGCCTTCTTCATCAATTATTCCTACATCACCACTTCTAAACCAGCCTTCATCGTCCAGCACTTCATTAGTAGCTTCTTCATTTTTTAAATAACATCTGAAGTTACAGGTAGATTTAATGGCCACTTCACCAATTTCGTTAGGTCCTAGTTCCGATCCATCCTCTCCAACAACTTTTATTAGATTTAAGAAAGGAGTAGCAAAGCCAGCTGTGCTTGGGCGATCATACAAGAGCATACCGCTTGCATTAGTGGCATGTGCATTTGTTTCTGTAAGGCCATAGCCAACAGTAGCTATTGTATCTGGATGCTCTTTTTCTTGAGCTTTAATTTGCTCCGGTGGTCTTGCAGCTCCACCTGATCCTAGTCCTTTTAAACTAGAAATATCGATATCAGGATTTTCTTTATGAGCCTGCAAAATTTCCCATGACATAGTCGGAACACCAGTCATATCTGTTACTTTATGTTTTTCTATTAAAGAAAGGGCAGTCGTTGCATCCCATTTATACATAAAAACGATTTTCCTTGCAGTAACTAATGATAATAGAAAAACCGCATGAGAGCCTGTTACATGAAATAAAGGAACAGCTGCAAGTGTGCATGGGTTTGCACCTGCAACAGGTGACGCTTGTGCAACACCATCCACCTCAATTAAGGCTGCAAGTTGTCCCATTAAAGCCCAAGTCTCAGGTGCAGAAACTACACCTCTATGAGTTGACACAACACCTTTTGGATATCCTGTACTACCGGATGTGTACATGATGCTTGCATCATCTTCTGGATCTATTTCTGCTTCTGGAAAAGCTTCCATAGGAGAAACTATGTCTTCAAATGCAACAGTATTAGTGTATTGACTTGCATCACAGCGAACACTAATCCTAGGAATATCATCAATATAACCTTCAAGTCTTTGAAGTCTTTCACTGTCACCTATGAACAAACAAGATTCACTATGCGTAACACCATATTCGAGTTCCTCACCTTGCCACCATGAGTTTAATGGCACAGCGACCGCGCCTATCGAAGTTACCGCCATATAAGTGTATA
Organism: uncultured Gammaproteobacteria bacterium; assembly: GCA_913042105.1. Classification (GTDB taxonomy): domain Bacteria; phylum Pseudomonadota; class Gammaproteobacteria; order Magnimaribacterales; family Magnimaribacteraceae; genus Magnimaribacter. The sequence goes on along the minus strand of CAJWIK010000005.1, from coordinate 3,408 downwards.
TCCACTCGGGATAATTTCTCATTGAAAAAGCAATCTTATCTCCTTTCTTGACTCCGTAATTCGAAACTAAAGTATGGGCAAGCCCCGCAGAAGTATTTAATACTTCTTGATATGTATAGGTATCATCTTCATAAGCTAAAAAATCCCACTCACCATGGATCAATGGAAATTGAAAATAATCTCTTAAATTTTGGGGTAAATTGGCAAAAACATGATATTTATTTCCTCGAATGGTCTCTTCTTTTAGTTCAAATAAACCTTCTTTCGTAAATTCCCTCGCTAAGTTTTCACGTGCTTCCTTATTAACAAACTCTTTAATATCCATAATTTTATTTTCCTGTAAATTTAGGTTCCCTTTTTTCCATGTAATGATTGACGCCTTCTTTAAAATCTTCAGATTCGAAACTTTCTAACATTGCTTTCATTGAGCTATTTAGATTTTCATCAATAGTTTCTTTCTGTGCATTGTAAATTTGCTCTTTCATTATTTTAATTGACCTAGGCGAAACTGATTTTGCTAGTTCTTTTGCATAAGCCATTACTTCATCATCAAATTCTTCATCTTTGAAGGTTTTATTAACAATTCCCATATCAGCTGCTTCCGAAGCAGATATTCTTCTCGCAGAAAATAATATATCGTTTGCTCTGGCAATTCCAACTAATCTAGGCAAAATCCAACCTACACCCCATTCGGCTATTAAGCCTCTTTTAGAAAAGGCACTTGTAAAAATAGCACTCTCTTTGGCAAACCGGATATCGCAATAAAGAGCCATAATGAATCCCACGCCAGCTGCAGGACCATTAATAGCTGCAATTACTGGCTTAGGTAAAGTAGGGAAGTAGCTAAAACCTCCATCAAAACCTTCAACATCATTTTTGGCATAATCCCTCTCTTCCGGCACAATTTCTTCTCTTGATTTACCTTGACTGGTGTTTGCCAATCCATCCATGTCTGCACCGGCACAGAACCCTCTTCCAGCACCTGTTAGCACAATGACTTTTACATCATCATCCTTGCAAGCATCATCGAGCTTTTCTCTGAGACCTGCTCTTATTTCTGCAGTAACAGAATTTAATTTATCAGGTCTGTTAAGTGTAACAACAGCCACACCATCTTCTTTCTTTAATAAAACAGCATCATTCATAATATTTCCTTAAGCAGTTGATCCACCATCGATTACAAGAGTATGGCCATTTACAAATGTTCCTGCGTTAGACGCAAGAAAAACTGCCGCTCCACCAATTTCATCTGGTTCGCCTATTCTCCTAAGGGGACATGTAGCAGTAGATTGTTTTAAGATCTCAGGATTCTCCCATAAGGCTCTAGCAAAATCTGTCTTAAATAGACCTGGAGCGATTGCATTAGTTCTTACATTATCAGGGCCAAATTCAGCTGCTAGGTTTTTAACTAGCATAATATCTGCTGCTTTAGATATGTTGTAAGTACCTATGACAGTACTGGCCTGTAGTCCTCCAATTGATGACACGATAATTATGCTGCCATCTTTTCTTTCTTTCATTTCAGGTATGACCATCTGACAAAGTAAATGATTGCTCTTGATATTATTGTTCATAACCTTATCAAAGGCTTCTTCAGGAATATCCATCATAGATCCAAAGAAGGGGTTAGAGGCTGCATTACAAACCAAGATATCAATCTTTCCAAGCTGTTCTTTAGTTTCATCAACTAGCATCTGTAGTGCAGTTTTATCAGATATGTTGCAGGGTATGACGATAGCTCCTCCCTCTGAATCTTTACACGCCTCATTAATTTCGTCTGCTACTATTTGGCAAGCTTCCACTTTACGACTTGAGACCACTACTTTAGCCCCATGAAGAGCCATTTGCGTGGCAATGGACCTACCTATACCTCTTGAGGAACCGGTAATGATTGCTGTTTTTCCTGTTAAATCAAACATAATTTCTCCCTAATATTAATCAGCAGTCTATCCTAGATTCTTTTTAGAAAAAGTACATAGCAGAACTATATGTTTAGAATTTTGTTAAAATGGATAAATGATAAGGAAGTCTTTTTATTCTGTTTTAATCGTAGCATTATTTTATTCTGGATTCGTCTATCTAGTCGCCATAGGATCCGTAGGTAGCTATGAAGGGCCAGGCGAGATTTCAAATACTTCAACTCCAAAGGAAATAGTCAGCTCACGAATACAAAAACAATTAGATGATAAAAGTAAAGTTGGTATTAATGATAAAAAGTTAATTTTATTTGGAGACCTGCATGTACATACCACTTATTCATCAGATGCTTTTCTTTTTAGTTTGCCATTAATGGCAGGCGAGGGAACTCATCCTCCGGCAGATGCATGCGATTTTGCTAGATATTGTTCGTCTTTAGATTTTTGGTCTAATACAGATCATGCCGAAGATCTAACCCCCCAAGATTGGCAAGAAATTAAAGATACTGTTAGGCAGTGCAATCAAGTCAGTGGAGAAGGTCAGCAAGATACTATTGCTTTTTTAGGCTGGGAGTGGACTCAAGTGGGAGGATTTGGTGAACAGCACTATGGACATAAAAATATTATCTTAAAGGATTTAGAGGAAAGTAAAATACCTGCAAGGCCAATAGCAGCACCTCAATCAGGATTTGCTAATATGCCTTTTCCAGCAAAGCTTGGATTGTCAGCCTTAAGGGCCTTTGATGGAAGAGCTCAAGACTTAATGACCTATGCAAGAGATGGAGCAACTACACCTTGCGAACCAGGAGTTTCAGTTCGTGATTTACCAAATGACTGCAGAGAATATGCGGATAATCCAGGAGTGCTTTTTGATAAATTGAATGAGTGGGGGCATGAAGCAGTAGTCATTCCTCATGGAACTGCATGGGGAGCTTATACGCCTCCAGAGAGCGATTGGAAAAAACAATTAACCGAAGAATTTCATGATCCAAACTATCAAACATTAATAGAAGTTTATTCTGGGCATGGTAATTCAGAACTTCATCGCAAATGGAGAAGCACACTTTATGACGAAAACGGTCAAGCAATTTGCCCCAGTCCTTCTGAAAATTATCTTCCGGCTTGCTGGCAAGCAGGTGTCATCATAGAGGAAAGATGTTTAAACGAAGGCGAATCCAAAAGAGAATGTGATAAAAGAGCTAAACAGGCAAGACAAAATTATGCTGATGCTGGAAACGCAGGCCAAGCTACTGTTTATAATGAAGATCCAACAGAATGGCTAGATGCAAATCAATGCCAAGATTGCTTCCTGCCGGCTTTTAATATGAAACCCAAAGGATCGGCGCAATATATATTGGCTTTAAGGAATTTCGATCCCAATGACACGATTGAAAGATTTAAGTTCGGTTTTATAGGCTCTAGCGATACGCACTCAGCACGAGCAGGCAACGGTTACAAAGATATGAATAGAATGGATTTTACTGATGCCGCT
>CAJWIK010000004.1 GCA_913042105.1 uncultured Gammaproteobacteria bacterium | reverse complement strand
ATATAAATAATTTGTATAGTACTAAAGTGAAAAAAGATTCTAATTCTTTTTACGCCACATAATCCAAACAACATATTGTGCTAACTTATAGGGGTTAATTGTCTGAATCTCAATCTCACAAAGATGTTATTATTATTTTTCAATCTAAGGAGATCTTATGAAATATTTTTTAAGCACTATTCTGCTACTTACTTCTTTATATGCCCTATCAGGACATCATGCCACTAACGAAGGATTAATGCCTGTTGCAAAACCAGGTCAAATTATCGTCACCTATAAAGGTGAATGCCCAGCAGATAAAACTGATGAATCTATCGCAATAATTAAACAGACAATTGCCTATGAAAGAAAGAATAGCCCTGTAGCTTATTCTTCTTCACCAGGTGCTTGGTCAGATGGAACAGTTGGCGCCGTAGACTTACACGATTCTGAAGAGGCTATGAATAAAGCATTTGAATGGCAGGCGAATGATAAAAAATGGTCTGACTTATATGATCAAGTCGCTGCAACTTGTGGAATTACTGTAGAAGATTTTGAAGTGGTAAGCCTTACTGCAAGATAGTTACGGAAACCCTTATTTTTTTTCTAAATCATTGTAAAGATCTGGCAAAATTTTAGACAAATGGTTCATTTCTTCATAGCAATGAATTAATAAATCCTTGGCTATCTTATCGTTCAGTAAGATGGCCTTAACGAGCTTATATTTTGTAAAAAACTTAATCAGGTAATCTTTTAAAGGATTTAAATGACTGGGGTGCATGCCCAACCAAAAGTAACTATACATAGTAGATCCTTGTTCATTGACTACAACATGATGTAGTAAATTGCCTCCATGTATACCGGAATCCATGTTTCGGACACCTGCACAAATGGCCGTAAAGTTTTCGTTTATTTCACTAAAGCCATAGGAACTTGGTTCAACAAAAGAAATACATAATGAATGTAGTTTTTTTCCAATGTACTCATCTACATAAGAATCTATGCCAATATATTTATCTTTATTAGATAATTTATGCGAAATATCTTCATCTATATGCGAAGAGATATGATCTTTAGGATGCCATAACTTGTATCTTTCTGTAGAGGGTATAACCCAACCGAACCACCAATCAATCATTGCAGGAGTGACTCCATTCATTTGAGTTGTGCACTTTATAAAATAAGAATTTTCTTTATTTTTATAAATACCATCTTCGAGCTCTTGATTAGAAATTTCTCCCGACACTGTGCAGTCGTTGAATTCAAATTCAATTGTTTCCTTTGCTAAAATGAGCTCTGCAGAATGAGGTAAATTTCCAAGTGGTATTTGATATTTTGAAAGGTCCATAATTTTTAAAACTAAGACCTTTTTTTACGATTCTGAATATGTATTGCTTTATTGTTCATGGCTAAAGTTGCCTCATGTAGCGCTTCTGAAACAGTTGGATGACTAAATACTGTGGTGCTAAACTTTTCTGAAGTTATATCGTTATCCATAGCAACTAAACCTTGCTGAAGTATCTCTGATGCTGATGGTCCAAATACTTGAATGCCTAGTATCCTATCGGTATGAGTATCTGCAGTTATATTGACAGATCCTACTGTCTCCCCTGCTGCCAAGGCTCTTCCACTTGCAAGGAAGGGAAATGATCCTGACTTAAAATCTACGTTAAGTTCTTTTAATTCCCTCTCGCTCTGACCGACCCAAGCTATCTCAGGATGAGTATATATAACATTAGGTACGTGATCGTAATTTAGTTCCGTATTCGATCCATGTATTCTCTCAACAACCATTATTGCCTCTTCAGAAGCTTTATGAGCAAGCATCGGACCCCTCACCACGTCTCCTATAGCCCATATGCTCTTTACAGGAGTCTGGCAGTAATTATCCACTTCAATAAAACCTTTTTCATTCAGAGGGATGAGATCTTCTTCAAATAAATCTTTGGTGTTGGGTTTTCTGCCTACCGCTAGAATAATTTTTTCAACATCAAGACTCCTCGCTTCGTCTTTGTCATTAAAATTTATGTTTAATCCTGTATCGGTCTCCTTGATATCAAGAATTTCACAACCAAGCCTTATATCCAAACCTTGGCTAACGAACTCCCTAAATACTTGTCTTGAAATTCTTGGATCAAGCATAGGTAAGAATTCATGCTGTGCCTCGATAACTGTTACTTTAGAACCTAATCTGGACCATACACTTCCTAGCTCTAAGCCTATAACTCCTGCACCAATAACCACAAGATTTCTTGGGACATTTTTCAATGTCAATGCTCCTTCACTATCTAGAATATGATCACCAATCTTGATATCTGGAAGATCGGAAGGACGAGACCCTGTTGAGATAATAATATTTTTTGTTGTAAGGACTTCAATTTTATCTTTTGTTGCAACTTCTACAGATTCACTACTTAATATTTTTGCCCTTCCTTCTATTAATTCAATTTTATTAGATTTTAATAAGGCTTCTACGCCATTTGTGAGCTGACTGACTACTCTCTCTTTTCTTGACATCATTTTTTCAAGGTCAAACTTTACATCTTTGGCTTCGATACCATGCTCATCATATTCATTAAGCAGCTGATGGTATTTCAGTGACGAATCAAGTAGTGATTTTGAGGGGATGCAGCCTATGTTCAGACATGTTCCTCCAACAGAGGATTTTTCAATACAAGCTACTTTCATGCCTAATTGTGCAGCTCTTATAGCTGCCACGTAACCAGCAGGTCCGGTTCCTATAATTAAAATATCGTACATATTCTTCTGTCTGCAATCATATCATTTCTAAATGTCATACTTCACTTGAAGATATAAATTTAAAAGAGATATCCATAATTCTCTTAAAGGTAAGTTACCACTAATTAAACTCCCCATAAAATAAAGGGCCCTATTGGGCCCTTTAATGAGGTTGATCTTACTAAGAGTTAATCTCTAGTAACAACGACCTCTTCTGCTTGATCAGCATATTTAGAATATTCTTCTCTTGCAATCACTCTTCTATGAACTTCGTCAGGACCATCTGCCAATCTTAAAGTTCTCATATGGGCGTACATACTAGCTAGAGGGAAGTCTTGACTGACTCCACCACCACCGTGCATTTGAATAGCTCTATCAATTAATCGGCATGCCACAATTGGTACATGTACCTTTATTTGAGCAATTTCACTTCTGGCTACTTTATTTCCAACTGTATCCATCATGTGAGCTGCGTTAAGAGTTAAAAGCCTAGAAGTTTCTATATCTATTCTGCTTTCTGCAACATAGTCATAGTTTGCACCTAAGGTAGATAGTTTCTTACCAAAAGCCACTCTATCTTCAGAACGTTTGATCATTAGCTCTAACCCTTTTTCCATAACGCCTATTGTTCTCATGCAATGGTGAATTCTACCCGGCCCTAAACGACCTTGAGATATTTCAAATCCTCTGCCTTCGCCTAAAAGTAAGTTCTCTTTAGGCACTCTTACATCTTTAAAAGACACTCTACCGTGCCCATGGGGCGCGTCGTCATAACCAAACACATGCATCATCTTCTCAATCTTTATGCCTGGGGTATCCATTGGCACAATAATCTGTGATTGTCTTTGATGTCTAGGATTGTCAGGATTAGTCATACACATAAATATCAGCACTTTACATCTAGGATCTCCTGCCCCTGATGTCCACCACTTTTCACCATTAATGACGTACTCGTCTCCATCAAGAACAGCACTTGAGCAAATATTGGTTGCATCAGAAGAAGCTACTGCAGGCTCTGTCATTGCAAACGCCGATCTTATTTCTCCATTAAGCAATGGTTTTAGCCATCTTTCTTGTTGCTCTTCATTGGCGTATTGGGCCAAAACTTCCATATTCCCTGTATCTGGAGCTGCACAATTAAAAATTTCTGAAGCGATTCCTGATCTACCCATGATTTCTGCAAGAGGAGCATAGTCAAGATTGCTCATACTATCTCCCATTGGATTTTCAGGCAGGAACAAGTTCCAAAGACCTTCTGACTTAGCTATTTCTTTTTTATCTTCAATAATTTGAGGAATTTGCCATCTATCACCTTGTTGAGTAAATTCTTCCATCTGTTGAGCATATATTTCTTCTGCTGGATAAACGTGATCATCCAAAAACTTCGAAATCCTTAGTTGTAAATCTTTTGATCTATCTGAAAACTGAAAGCTCATTTTTTTCTCCTTATAATTTCTATAAATACCTAAATAGGGTATTATAAATATCAGTGATATCTTTTAATTACTATTTATTTAATCATAGAGGCATACCACCTCTTAGTCTACAAACATATTGTCTTTCGTCTGAAATTTAAAAAATCTATAAGTTATGAACCTAAAAGAAACAGATCTGAACCTATTTATTGCTTTTGACGTAATCTACACTGAAAAAAATCTAACTAAGGCTGGACAGGTCTTAGGGATCACACAACCTGCAGTGAGCAATGCCTTATCTAGGCTTCGAGAGCTTTTTGATGACGAGTTATTCACAAGAACTTCAAAAGGAATGATTCCTACTCCTGTTGCCAACCAGATAATATCAGACGTAAGAAATGCATTATCTTTAATGCAAAATACAATTTCTGAATCAGAGAAGTTCGATCCATTCACAGCAGATATGACCTTTAGAATATCTATTGGAGATAGTTCGGAATATAGGCTATTGCCACTTCTCATTAAGCAATTAGCTGACATAGCACCAAAAATGAAAGTAGAAACATACCTCACGCCAAGAAAAGAAGCTCCTAGGGAACTATCTTCTGGGGTGATAGATTTTAGTATCGACCCACCCGTCCATAGTGATCCTCATCTGAGACATGAAAAGATTTACGAAGAGGACTATGTAATGATCGTTAGAAAAAATCATCCCATTCTTGATAAAAGTGAGATAACTATTGAAGACTATTTAGATCTTACTCACATACACATATCCAACAGAAAAACAGGACTGGGTCATGTAGATATGACTTTATATAAGCTGGGATTGGCCAGAAATATTTCATTAAGGGCACAAAACTTCCTAGTCGCACCACATGTTGTAGAACAATCTGATTTAGCCATCACAACCACAAAAGGGTTTGCTGTTGATAGAGATTTAGCTTGGAGAAAATTACCTTTTGATGTTGATCCACTAGTGCTGCATCTTTATTGGCATGAATCAAAAGAATCCGACCCTTCATCTATATGGATGAAAGATCTAATGTTAAAAACATACGGGAAACTTCAAAAGGTCACCTAAGAAGTTGGTGCGGATGAGAGGACTCGAACCTCCACACCTTACGGCACCAGAACCTAAATCTGGCGTGTCTACCAATTCCACCACATCCGCGAGAGCGAGTATTATAGGCATACAAAGCAACAATGTAACCTATTCGTTTGGTGAATCAGCAATTATTAGTTCTAATTCATTTAGCTTCTCTTTAATGGCGATCAAGGACTGATTCACTTGCAGTCTATAAGCATTAAATGAATCAAGGCTTTCTTCAATTTCGCTTATTTTTTCTAATTTAGTGCCATTAGTTGAATCACTATTCAGGCCATCCATAGCTAAATTTACCTGTTCCTGAATATTAGCAATCTTGGCAAGCTCAAGGCCCAAGGCTCTCTGTTTGGCCGTCAGAGCTTTGTCTTTTTTGGTCATCTCTTCTAATTGAGTGATCAATGCTTCAACCGAATTCAGATTCTTGGATATATCTTTTCGATTCTTTTTATTACTCAGATCCCAAAGCTTTCTAACTTCTTTGTTGATGAATTTCAAATCAGAGTCTATGTTTTGAGATAAATCTGTGAAGGTTTTTTCAGAAATTAAAATACTTTCTTCCAGCGAACTAATTCGCTCAACAAAGTTTTGACCGGCTTGTTGTTGGTTTCCTGAGGTATTGAAAAACCAAAAGGACAATATGATTAAACCAATAAGATTAGTTAAGGCGAGCATTGAAGAAAATAAGATACCTCCACCTTTTGTTCTTCTTTTGCCTTGGTTAGATGTTGGTTCAGGCCTTACAGGTTTTATATCCTTATTTTGGTCTCTTAAATTTTCATTCATAGTTTTTATTTTGCTCTTTCATTCTATGGGATCGTATATACAATAGATTCCAAAATTAAGTTTAACAATTAATCTAAAATAGGATTAGATTTAAATAGAGGAATATTATGAATTTTGAATTTTCTGCCGATCAAATGCAATTGAAAGATATTGCAAGAAAATTCCTAGAAAAAGAAGAATCTGTTAAAAGAGCTAGGAATGTACTCGAAGGTGAAGCATCTTATGATGAAGATCTATGGTCACAAATCATTGAAATGGGCTTCACTGCAACATCTATACCTGAAGAGTATGGAGGTTTAGGATTAGGCTATTTAGAGCTATGCGTTATAGCTGAAGAATTAGGAAGAAGTCTTGCACCTACCCCTTTTTCTTCAAGCGTCTATCTTGCCTCAGAAGCTGTTCTAAATTTCGGTGATGATTCTACAAAACAAGTTTATTTACCTGCCTTGGCTGCCGGTGAAAAAATTGGAGCTTTTGCTCATACTGAATCTAACACCTCGCCTACTGAATCCAATATAGAGTGTTCTTTCTCTGATGGAACTTTGTCTGGAACTAAAATTGCGGTAGTTGATGGTGATATTGCTGGTTTTTATATAGTGACTGCAAAAAATGATTCGAGTGTAGGACTATACTTAGTAGATGCTAGCTCAGACGGAGTTGATATAACTGCTCAACCTACTTTAGACCCTTCACGATCTCATGCTGCTGTGACTTTTAATCAGGCTAAGGCAACTGAACTTAAATCTGACTGGTCAGATGTACTCAATCTTTTGGATAGAGCGGCAGTTCTATTTTCATTCGAGCAACTAGGCGGTGCAGAAGCCTGTATGGATATGGCCAAAGATTATGCAATGGGAAGATATGCGTTTGGTAGATCTATTGCATCTTTTCAGGCGATCAAACATAAGCTAGCAGATATGTTCATAGCTGTAGAGCTTGCCAGATCAAATTGTTACTACGGTGCTTGGGCGCTAAGTACAGACGCACCTGAATTACCTACTGCCGCAGCAACATGCAGAGTTAGTGCCAGCCAGGCCTATCATGAATGTTCAAAAGAAAATATTCAAACTCATGGAGGCATGGGTTTTACTTGGGAATTTGATTGCCATCTCTATTACAGAAGATGTCGTCAACTGGCTGCTAATATTGGCAGTCAAGCAATTTGGAAAGATAAACTAATAAGCTCTTTAGAAAGAGCTAATCAAATATAGGAGAACTGATATGGATTTTAACGATACTCCCGAAGAAGCTAATTTTAGAAAAGAAGCTTTCGAGTGGCTTAAAGATAATGCTGAATTAAAAGAAGGTCCAAAAGATGGTTGGAGAGCAGCTTCAGAAGAAGAAGGCTTAAAACAAGTTAAGGTTTGGCAAAAGAAACTTCATGATGGAGGCTGGGCTTGTTTGCATTGGCCTAAAACATTTGGTGGCAGAGAATCAAGTCCTATTGAACGAGTGATTTGGGGACAAGAAGTTTCTAAATTTAAAGTACCAGGTGGCTACTTAGAAATAGGTCAAGGAATGGCTGGACCAGTCATGATGATGTATGCAACTGAAGATCAGAAGGAAAGATACTTGCCCCCTATGTCAACTGGTGAAGAAATTTGGTGTCAGCTTTTTAGTGAGCCAGCTGCAGGATCGGATGTTGCAGGAATTAAAACTAAAGCTGAACTAGATGGAGATACATGGACAGTTAATGGCCAAAAAGTTTGGACTTCTGGAGCACATTTCAGTGATTACGGAATTTTAGTTACTCGAAGTGACCCATCAGCCCCTAAACATAAAGGCTTAACTTTCTTCTTTGTAGATATGAAATCTCCAGGTATTGAAGTTAAACCAATTAAACAAATATCTGGAGGAGCAAACTTCAATGAAGTCTACTTCACAGATGTCAAAATACCAGACAGTCAAAGATTAGGAGCTGTAGGAGATGGTTGGAAAGTATCTCTAACAACACTAATGAACGAAAGACTTGCCGTAGGTGATGCATCTGGACCAGATTTCCAAGAAGCCTTTTCTCTTGCAAGAGGACAAGACTTGAATGGTAAGCTGGCTATAGAAAATGATTCTGTTAGGGACAAACTAGCAGATTGGTATTGCCAACAAAGTGGTCTAAAATTTGCCAAGTACAGAAATATCTCAGCTCTTTCTAGGGGCGAGACTCCAGGACCTCAATCTTCTATTACTAAAATAGTCAGTGGAAATAAGCTTCAAGAAATTGCTAACTTCGGTATGGATATGCTCGATTCTGCAGGGATCTTAAGAACTGATGAAGAAGGCGCAGAACAATCTATGTACCAATATGGATTCTATGGAGCAGCTGGTATTAGGATTGCGGGTGGTACTGATGAGATTCTTAAAAATATTATATCTGAACAGGTTCTAGGAATGCCTCAAGACATGAGAGCAGACAAAGGTCTTCCTTTCAACGAAATACCTACAGGTAATAAGTAAATCAGTAGATAAAAATCAAGGCGCAAACTCTTTTTTAAATTCTGAGTTTGCGCCTTTTTCTTTAAGAGACAATTCCCTCTTTTCTGAAGAATTTCAAGATATTTATTCTTCTATAAAGGGTGCAGTTCAAGAATGTGAGCATGTGTTTATTGATGGCAATAATCTTAAAGAAAGGTTTAGTAATCTTGATAAAGATTCTGAATTCTCTATCGGAGAGATAGGTTTTGGAATTGGTCTAAACTTTCTAACAACATGCAAAGTCTGGTTAGATTATTCAAGTGAAGACCAAAATCTAGTTTTCTATTCTTTTGATAAAAATATTTTTAAGTTAGAAGATTTTAAAGAAGTTCTGAATACCCATTCTGAATTAAAACAATACAGTAATGAGTTTCAAAATTACTACCCAAATAATGTGGAGGGCTTACAAAGAATCTCTTTATTTGAGGGCAGGATAAAACTCAATCTATTGATTGGAGATATTAAAGAGACTCAGAGCTACCTAAGTCTTATCAATTCAGTTGATGCGTGGTATCTGGATGGATTCTCTCCTGCAAAGAATCCTGAGCTTTGGTCTGAAGAGTTATTCAATAATATTCATCAGACTTGTCATACAGATACTACTTTTTCTACTTATACCTCTTCTGGCTTTGTTAAAGATAATCTTAGAAAGACAGAATTTAACTTCACAAAGACTGATGGATTTTCTAGCAAGCGACACATGCTTAAAGGTAATGCCATATCTACTTCGAAAAAGAATAAGAACTCAACAAAGAAAGTGGCCGTAATAGGTTCTGGCTTAGCAGGATGTATGCTGAGTTACACCCTTGCAAAAAAAGGTATTGAAGTAGACCTTTTTGAAAAATCAGAAACAATTTGCTCAGCTGCCTCCTCGCATGAATTGCTAGTTACCTACCCAAGATTATCGGCCCATGACACAGCCTATGGAAGATTCAATCTTCAATCATATCTTTATGCGACCGCATTCTATGATGAACTTTCTTCTGATGCTTGGAAGAAAACTGGTGTCCTGGTTCTGAATCATGATGATGACTCAGAAAAAAGACAGGCTTCTCTATTAGATAAAAGGTCGGATGGATTGATATATAAATATCTAGATGCAAAGAATGCCTCAGAAATATCAGGCATTGAAACTCAACTCAATGGACTACTCTATGATCAAGCAGGTTACATCTTGCCAAGAGAAATGTGCCAAACTTTAATTGAATCAAATAATATAAATTTAATAACTTCTGCTGAGATTAAAGATCTAGAAAAGATTGAAGATAAAATAACATTTAAGATTGATAAGCTCTCATATGAATATGAGCAAGTTTGTTTATGCACAGGCAGTGATACTAATAATCTAATGAAACTCCCAGGTTTCAACATCAAAAGAGGACAAGTCAGTCATGTCAAAAGTAATGAAAGTTTATCCGGTATTAAGCTTCCTATCTGCGCCAAGGGTTATATCTCTCCTAAGCAAGATAAACTTCACCTTTTAGGGTCAAGTTATAGTGACTTAGATCATCTGCGAGTCATTGAAGAAGAGCATAATTCTAATATAGAAAAGCTAAAGATCATTATTGATCAAGATCCTGAAATACATTCTGGACGTGCTGGTTTTAGAGCTGTCTCAAAAGATCATATGCCGATTGTTGGAGAAAAAAACGGTTTGTATATCAATACCTGTCATGGCTCAAGGGCATCTGTGACTGCACCTATCAGTGCAGAACTGATCGCTAACCTTATTTTAGATATGGCTCCCCCGTTAGAGGAAAGAGAAGTTAATTCCTTGTCTCCTAAAAGATTTAGTTAAAGCTGGATAATACTTCAGAAACTATTGAGTTGATGCCTGTTTGATCATATTGATCGCTAGGTCTTTTGAATCTAGTGAACGCATACCAAATTACTTCATCTGTTTTTGCATCATGAAATCTTATAGATATCTCATCTTTTTCTGATCTAACAAATCGCTGATCTCTGGATTCAAAATACCTATATCCATAGTATCCGTGATTACCAAGATCCGTTGAGCGTTCTATTTCTCTTTGGGTACCTAAATAGAATCTAACGATTAAATCCGACTCATCAGATTGAGAAAGACCTTTTGCACTCAAACTGGAATCAATTGATCTTGAAACCCTTTGAATAAGTATTGGATTGATACTTATCAGTTCTTCTTTATCTTCTAATGAAGGAGCAATAATTGAATAAGTCTTATAGGAAGAAAGATCATATTCATTATCAGAATCAGATTGAACTAGCAGAGAACTGGCACAAGAAGTTAAACCAAGAAGGAATATTAGAGAAAGAATTTTGAATTTTATTTTCATATATATGTGATTTTAGAAAAAAATGAATCGTTTTCCTAATTTTTTCTTACAACCCTGATATTGTATTTTATATCGGTCCGACTGTCGTTGTACTTTATCTGCTACGGATAGCAACCATGGTTTTGTCCTATAGCTTCCTCTTTTGTATCCTCCCCTGCCTTCATGATAGGCGAGGTATAGGGCTCGGGCATTCTTGAGAGATATACCAAGTTGTTTGTGTGTCTTGTAGTTATACCAACCGACAAAGTCGACTGAATCTTCAAAATCATTTCTGCTCACAAACCAACCACCCCTATCATCAAGGTACATTTGCCATGTTCCATCTACAGCCTGGGCATAACCTCTGGCAGTAGTGACTCTTTTCCAAGGAATAAATCCTAATAATTTTGTTCTTCCAGGTCTTGCATCAGCTCTAAAACTCGATTCTTGTTTAATGATAGCCATAGAAACGTAAACTGGAATTTTCCAACGCTTTTCGGTCTTCTTTGCAGCCTTATACCAACTATATCTCTCTTTAAAAATCTTACAAACATCTGTTGTGGTGCTAGGAGGACTATTAGAGGCACATCCAATCATGAAGATTAGAGCGAAAGAACAAAATAAGGATTTATTCATTTAAGAATTTAGAAGACTTAAAACATCTTCTTCCTCCAGTATCTGGATACCTAGATCATTTGCCTTACTTAACTTTGAACCTGGTTTATCTCCAGCAACAAGGAAATCTGTCTTAGCGGATACAGAACTAGTCACTCTGGCTCCAAGCCTGATTAATTCTTCTTTTAATTGGCTTCTAGCAATATTGTTGAAAGAGCCAGTAATCACAACAGATTTTGAACTAAGAGCATTATCATTCTTTACTTCAACTGCTTTAGGCTTTACACCTAAATTTATCAAATCCTCTAAAAGATTAATATTTTTTTTATCTAGTAGGAATTCTTTAATAAATTTCGAAGCAACAGGGCCAATATCATTAATATCAAGCAAGTCTTCTTGAGAAGCCGTCATTAAGTTTGATATATCCTTAAAATTTAATGCGAGATTCAATGCTGTTGCCTCACCTACTTCTCTTATTCCTAATGAATATATGAACCTAGGAAAGGTGGTATCTCTACTATGTTGAATGGCATTGATCAAATTTGTTGCAGATTTTTCTGCAAAACCTTCTAAATTAAGAAGATCCTCTTTTTTTAATCTAAATAAATCTGCTGAATTGGAAACTAATCCTTTTTGCACTAACAAGGCTATGATCCTTTCTCCCAAACCATCAATATTGAATGCATTTCTAGACACAAAATGTATGAGGGATTCTATTTTTTGAGCTGGACAGTCCAACCCCGCTACACATCTGAGAATAGCTTCTCCCTCTTGCTTTGTAAGAGATCCATCACAAGAAGGACATCTTGTAGGTAATTCAATTTTCTTAGAATTTTTATCTCTTTTGCTATTATCTACTGAAATTATTTGAGGTATAACATCACCTGCTCTTTTAATACTCACAGTATCTTTCTCTCTTACATCTAGACGTTTTATTTCATCAAAGTTATGGATGCTGGCATGAGTCACTACAACACCTCCAATATTAACCGGCTCAAATTCTGCTACTGGCGTAATGCTTCCCACCCTACCCACTTGGAAAGAAATATTTTTAACAACTGTAGTACCTACTTCTGCAGGGAATTTTCTAGCAATGGCCCATCTAGGAGCTCTTGAAACCTGACCAAGAGTGCGTTGTTTGCTTAAGTCATTCACCTTGAATACCACTCCATCTATTTCATAAGGAAGGGTATTTCTTTGACTTGAAATATTTTGAAAAAAATCTTGGCACTCTTCGATATTGGAAGCAACTGCGGTTATTGGGTTTACTGGTAATCCCCATAAATTATAAAGTTTTAATAAATCAGATTGAGTATGAGGGAGTTGAAAGTCACCTATTTCAATATACCCAATACCATGCGCAAAGAAATTTAACGGTCTGGAGGCAGCAACTGAAGGATCGAGTTGTCGAAGACTTCCTGCCGCTGCATTTCTAGGATTAGCAAAAGTTTTTTCACCAGCCTTTTCAGCTAGCTTATTAGCGCTAAGAAAATCTTCTTTAGCGATAAAAGCCTCACCTCTAATTTCTATGAATTCAGGAAAACCAATCTCTTTGTCTAAGAATGAAAGAGGTATTGAATTAAGAGTTTTAATATTGTGAGTGATATCTTCTCCGACCTTACCATCTCCTCTAGTTGTGGCTATTTCTAGATTACCTTTTCTGTATGATAAATTGACAGCAATACCATCAAGCTTAGGCTCGCAGGAATAACTGACATGTTCTTCGCCTAGTAATCTATCCAGAATACGCTTATTAAAATCAAGCATATCCTCATTATTAAATGCATTATCTAAAGAAAGCATTGGTGCTAAGTGCTCTACTTTCTGAAAACCTTCTAATGGTTTAGCACCTACCCTTTGCGAGGGAGAGTAAGAATATCGTAATTCTTCATATTTAGACTCAAGATCTAATAATTCATTAAATAAAGCATCATATTCTTGATCGAGAATTTCAGGGGCATCAAGGGAATGATAATTATGCGAGTGAAGATTGATTAGCCTATGAAGCTCTAAGACTCTTTCTTTGATCTCCGGAGAATATTGCATCAATAACTGAACTAACTTGCAGAGGCGAGGAATTGCCTTTGATGTTCATGAAATTCATGTTTCATATGTTCAATCATTTGTTTCGTCATAAAATTTCTATCCTCATCGAGAATATTACATTGAAACGTTTCTTGAAGGCTTTGAGATACTTCAACGAATAGTTCAAAAGCTTCAATTGGATTCGCTAAATTCTTAGGGTCCAATACAAGGGCAATATCATTAGAAGAAACACCCTCTGAAAATATACCCGGATTTTTCCCGTTTAGAATGCTAAAAGCAGGAGATGAGTCAGAATCAAGAATTGTAAAAAAACCTTTATCCTCAAAAACAAAATTGTAAAAAACTAAAGCCTGGGATAAAGAAGTCTCTGTAAATTCAGAATGTTGATCGTCATTAAGATGAATAATATTCAAATTAATTAAAGGCGTTATATCCGGCTCAATTACTTCATTCTCGGCCTCTGGGATAAGTTCTTCAGTATCATTTTTTTCTTCGAAGCCCTGATTCCATTCTTCTTCAAAATCTAGTTCAGAACTGGAATCTGTTGAAGTATTAATTAGATCAACCTTTAATTTACTTTGCCTGATTCTTAAAGCTCTTCTAATGCCATCAATAAATACTAATGCCAATAAACAACCAATAAGAAGAGTGAGGATTTCTGCTAAATTAAACATATCAACTTGCTGCCATTTCTACTGCTTGATCAACATCAACCGCAACCATTCTTGATACTCCAGGCTCTTGCATTGTTACACCCATTAAATGCTTACTTTTCTCCATTGAGATTTTATTATGAGTGATATAGACAAACTGCACTCTTTGAGACATTTCATTTACCAGGTCAATGAAACGCATTGTGTTTAGATCATCCAAAGGAGCATCGACCTCATCTAATAAGCAAAAAGGAGCAGGGTTTAACTCAAAAAAAGCAAAAACTGTAGCTATTGCGGTAAGTGCTTTTTCTCCACCAGATAGCTGAGATACACTTGCGTTTTTCTTTCCGGGTGGTCTTGCAGAAATACCTATTCCACAAGTTAATAAATCTTCTCCTAGCATTATCAATTCTGCATGACCGCCTCCGAAGAGTTTCGGAAAAGATTGAGATAAACTTATATTTAGCTTATCAAAGGTATCTTTAAAAGTTGTTCTAGTTTCTTTATCTATTTTAGATATTGCCCTTTCTAATGTCTCAAGAGCTTCCATTAATTCATTATGTTGCTCATCTAGTAATGCTTTTCTCTTCGACTCCTGATCATATTCTTCCATAGCAGCAAGATTTATTGCTCCTAGTCTAGAAATCTTAAGTTCTATAGATTCGAGCTCAGATGCGTAATCCTGAACTGACTTAACATCTTCTAGATCACCCTTTATCTTGGCAAGATCACCTCCTAGTTCCTCTACTTGTTTTTCGATATTAGTCTGCTCAATTTTTGATGCCTGTCTTTCAAGCCTGAGATTCTCCAATAGTTCTCTAAGAACAATAGCAGCTTGTTCCTTCTCTATTTTTTCTCTCTCTATCTTATGTATGGATGCATTACATTCCTCAATAGCCTTTCTGGATTGTAGAAGCTTATCCTCTACCTTCAGCCTATCGGATAAAAGGGAATCCAATTTTTTTTGAATTTCACCAATAGGATCCTTAAGTTCACTAGATTCTTTTTCAAGGTCAAAATTTTCTTTTTGTAAATCATCTAATTTTGTATTGATGTAAGAGTCTTCTGAATTTAAAGAGGCAAGCTTAGCCTGCAATTCTGCGTATTTATCGGTCTTATCAATAAGATTTATTCTTTGCTGTTTGGCACCTTCTGATGCATTAACCAAGAAATCTTGAGTTATTTTAGTCAGCCTATCAGGCTCTTTGGCAAGACTTTCAAGATCAGCTTGAAGAGATTGAATATTTGCTAACGAATCTTCTAATGATTCCTGCTTAGTTACCTTACCTTTTATAGTCTCAATTGAATCAATGAGACTTGAAATAACGTTCTTTGTTTGAGTAATAAAAACCAGCCAGGAGCCTTCAATTTTTTCTGATGCAGCTTTATTTTCATTTACATCAGTACCTTCTTTGAGGGACTGTAATTCACTTTCTATATTCTCCAGCTCAGCTTTGGCAGTGACTTTATTATTTACAATAGTTTCTATTTCTTTTGCCCTGGAGTCAGCCTGCATCTTATTGGTAGATATTTTTTCATCAATTTCACTTAATCTATCTTTCTTTAAGCTGATCTCTTGTTCAGTTCGAGAAATATCTGCGCCGAAACTGTAAAATTCTTGCTGAACTTGGTCTAAAGCAGTTTGGAGTTCAATCTGATTAGCTCTGAGCTTTATAATCTCACTGTCAGAAGTATTCTTTTCTGAATTTATCACTTCAACCTTTAGTTCTTGGTCTTTTACTTCTTTCTCTTTAGCTTTTAAGACTTCTGATACGTCCCTCCATTGCGAACCGAATAACATCAATTGTGCTGTTGTCTCTTCTTTTCGGAATTCGTGGTACTTCTCAGCTGCTTTTGCTTGTCTTTGCAGCTTAAATAACAGTCTTGCAATCTCCTCTCTAAGATCTTCCAATCGAGATAAGTTTTCTTTAGTTCTTTTGATTCTAGATTCTGTTTCTTTTTTTCTCTCTAGATATCTTGATATTCCAGCTACCTCTTCAATGTATCCTCTCATCTCTTCTGGCTTAGCGCTTACAAGTTGAGAGATCATTCCCTGCTCAATAATTGCATACGACCTCGGTCCAAGACCCGTACCAAGAAATACATCAGTGATATCCTTTTTTCTGCAGCTAGTGCCATTGAGATAATAGTTGGACTGACCGTCTAACTCTAAACTTCTTCTGACAGATATTTCACTATAACTAGAAAATTCTCCACCAATTCTTCCTTCTTTATTGTCGAAAAAAAGTTCCACAGAAGCTTTAGAGACGGGCTTTCTGGTAGAAGAGCCGTTAAAGACAACATCTGTCATTGAATCGCTTCTTAGATTTTTAGCCGAACTTTCACCCAGCACCCATCTAACAGCATCAATCACATTAGATTTTCCGCAGCCATTTGGACCGACAATACAGGACATGCTTGAGGGAAAAGTTACGGATGTAGGGTCAACAAAAGATTTAAAACCGGAAAGTTTTATGGAGTTAAGTCTCATTTTTTCAGTTCCTTTAGGGGGCAAGAATCCAATGCTTGCCAGGAAAGCATTACAGAAACAAAATCAACTTTCATTAGCTACAAAAGTCTAGTCTATATGGACTTTAGAAACTACTGATTTTTTCTTTTTTTTACGACTTCGATGAGAGCAACTAATTCGTCCTTTTCTTTCTTCGAACTCAGTAAGGGCAGAGCTTTTTGCCAATAGCCTATTGTTAGACTTGGATTACCCTTTTCTAATTCAGACAAGCCTTTTAAGGTTAGAGTTAAAGGATTTAAGGAATTCTTTTCCAATGAAGAATTGATAATCTCATCAATATCATTATTGAATTTTCTTCCACCGCTCAAAAATAGAGTCTGTGCATATTCTGCCATAACATCTCCATCTAGCTCATCCTTATAGGTGTTATAGATATCTTGATACACTTTTCCCGCCAACTCAAATTCATTTATATTTTTTAATTGTCGTGCCAGTATGTAAAGCTCTCCAGCCTCAGTATTGTCTTTCTCAATAATCATGCCCACCAAAACTTCTACATCCTTTCTAAATATTTCTCTGTCTTCCATGTCTCCCTTCAAGAAAGACTCCAAAGATGTTCTCTGAAGTGAAGATTCTAAAGATCCTTCAGAAATGTTCTGATAAAGAGCGATTGTCAGTAAGGAAATAGAAAAAGCTGTAATGATATTTTTATTGAATTTAAAAAATTCAATTCTTTTAGTCAGCGTAAAGTAGACGAGCACGAAAACTATGAAGAAGAAAATAAAATAGTTCATAGATGATGCTTAGCTATGCCTGCTTCCTTCTATAAAGAATAATAGAGCCAAGAGAGAGGATTATTAAAAGAAAAGGACCAAACCATAAAATATAAGTGGCCGGTTCGATCGGTGGATTATAAATAATAAAATTGCCATATCTCTCAACAAGATAAGCTTTGATTTCTTCAGCAGATTTTTCTTTAATCACTAATTCATAAACTTCGCGCTTAAGATCATTGGAAATTGGAGAATTAGATCCTGAAAGATTAGAGCTTTGGCATTTTGGACACCTAAGTTCGACCAGAAGTGAGTAGAAAAGCTCTTCTTGGACGATGTTATCAAAAGAATAAGCTTCTTTATCAAAAGTAAATTTTTGCTCAGCTCCGCTTAAGATGCCAAATGAAATGGAACAAATAAAACTGATTATTAAAATCTTATTCATCAAGGTACTTTGCAAATTTTTCTTTCCAGACTTTATCGTCAATTACTCCGACATGCCTAACCCGAATTACACCTGACTTATCAATAAAAAAGGTCTCGGGGGCGCCGTAAACTCCTAAATCTATAGCCAATCTACCTTCAAAATCAAATATGGAAAACTCAAAAGGATCACCATCCGCCTTCAAAAGAGCAATCGCTTTATTACGATTATCTTTGTAATTTAGACCGTAAATGGGAAGTATTGACTCTTCTTTGAGTTTCATTAAAAAAGGATGTTCTACCTTGCATGCAATACACCATGTAGCCCACACATTAATTAATGCGGGCAACTCTGAGATATCACTTTTAGCGAGTATCTTAGTTGTATCAGTCAAAGAAGTTAGAGAAAATTCAGGAAAAGATTCGTCTATGAGTACTGTTTCAAGCTGATTATCTTCATTGGATAAAAAAGAGAATAGTACAATAATTAGTGTTACGAAAATAACCAAAGGTAGTGTATCTAAAAGTTTTTTCATGCTCTTCTAATTTGTTTTATTCCAGCCAACATACTTCCAATAGCTATTAGGAGAGCACCTAACCAAATCCATCTTATGAAAGGCTTAATTTGGACCTTGAAAGACCAAATATCTGCTTCTAGGTTATCGCCCATAGAAATATACAGATCTTGAAATGGCTCCATAATGATTCCAGCTTCAGTTGTTAGCTGGCCTGAAGGTACATAAGTTCTTTTTTCTGTAATGACGTTTGTGTCATCCTGATTATCTTTAAAAGAAATATTGGCAGACTTTGAAAAGTAGTTAGGACCTAAGGAATCTTCTACAGATTCGAAGCTAACTATTTGATCACCAAACTCAAAACTATCTCCTGGAGCTAAAATAAGTTCTTTTTCTAATGAATAACTTGATACCACTCCTACTCCCAAAACAAGAATAGCCATCCCGACATGAGCAAAAGTAACAGCCAGTCTCTTTTTTAAGAAACTCCAATAATTAATATTTCTTTTCTTGCTAACTTGCAAGGTGCCAGCAGCTATCCAACATGCCAAAAATATAGTGATGAAAGAAGTGAGATAAAGGTTATCAAATAATATATACAAGATTAATAAAATAAGAACGAAGACAGAGATAGACTCCAAGAAAACCCTCTGTATAAAACTAAAAGAAGAAGAAGACCCCCAAGATAAATATAGAGCTATGCCTTGTAGAAAACCAAGAGCCAGAGCAAAAGGAAATAAGATTATTTCAAAATAAGGAGCCCCTACAGATATTTGCTTTCCATCGGTAATGGCTTCATATATGAGAGGAAAGATAGTCCCAAATAGTATAGATATGGCAAGAATAACAAGCAGTAAATTATTCAAAAGGAATCCAAATTCTTTTGAATTTAATTCATAGGTCCCGGCGTGATCTTGATTTAAATCTTTTATCGAATAAATGATTAAACTTCCTACTATAAAGAAACCCAAGATGCCTAAAATAAATAGACCTCTTTCAGGGTCCAGAGCGAACGCATGGACGGAAGTTAGTATTCCTGATCGAACTAAAAAGGTACCGAGTAAACTTGTTGAGAAAGCCAAAATCGAAAGCAAAATAGACCACTTTCCGAATACTCCTTTACTTTGACTGGTTATCAAAGAATGAAACAAAGCCACCGATAGTAACCAAGGCACAAAGGCTGCATTTTCTACAGGGTCCCAAAACCACCATCCGCCCCATCCCAACTCATAATAAGCCCACCAACTACCAAGAGCTATGCCGAGTGTTAAAAAACTACAGGATAAAAGTGTCCAAGGGCGAGAATATGATGCCCATTCTTTTGTATCTGTATTAAACAGCATTGCTGCTACAGCAATAGCAAAAGGAATTAAAAGGCCTGAATATCCAAAGTAAAGCAAGGGTGGATGAATTGTAAAAGCAATATCTTGCAGAGAGGGATTTAGATCGGCTCCATTTAACGGAGGAATAGGTAATATTCTTTCAAATGGATTAGAAGTTAAAAGAGTAAACAAGGTGAAGGCGAACATTACCTGGCAAGAAATAGAAAACACTGTGTTTAAGAAGTATGTGTTTTTACATTTTGTTAAGAAAATAAAACCGATTAACCATGCATTCATTGCTAGGATCCATAAGATTAGAGAACCCTCATGCGCGCCCCACGTTGCAGCGAATTTAAAATAAAAAGGTAGATTTATATTTGAATTTTGAGCTACATATGCGACAGAAAAATCGTCCACAAGAAAAGAGTAAATAAGAATTAGGAAAGAAAACGTTATAAGGGAAAATAAAAGAGTTGTAACTCTCTTAATAGGCATTTCCAAGGCTGCGTTATTAAAAAATATGGCTGCCAAGGGCAAGATCCCACCTACAAGGCATAACACCAAGTATGCATTCAATATAATATGGCCGAGTTCAGGTATCATAAATCTTCTTGCATAAGCTTAGCCACTTCAGGGGGCATATAGTTTTCATCATGCTTAGCAAGAACTTCTATAGCCTTAAAGCTTCCATCGGTATTGAGGTTCCCTCTGACTACTACCCCTGCATTTTCTGCAAATAAATCAGGCAAAATTCCTTCATAATTTATCTCTAAATCATTCTGATAGTCCGTGACAGTAAAAACAACATTTAGAGAATTAGTATCTTTGATTATGGAGCCCGTTTTAACCATACCGCCGGCTCTGATTAAAGTATTTTCATTTAATTCTGCAACTTTAATTTCAGTGGGTGAATAAAATAAATTCATATTCTGAGATAGTGCCGAGATAACAAGCCAAGTAGCCAGTAAAGAGCCAATTAAAATAGCCACTAAAGCATATAACCTTTGTTTTCGAATAGGATTCATATTTGAGTGAGCGACCTTAGTATCTTCTTTCTTTTTTGATATGCAGAAAAGATATTAAAAAAGAGAATTAGAATTAATAGCAATAAACAAGACCAGACAAATGGACCATTCCCATCCATTAAAAATAAAATATTCAATTTTTCCATCACCTAACCAGCGCCTCCTAATAATTGTTTTACCCAGTTCTTAGTTCTTTCACGCTCAAGAATTTCATTCCTTAGATTAAGGGTTAATAAAAGTGCAAAAAATAGATAAAAGCCTATCAGGCATAGAAGAAGAGGTTGATACATATCAGGAGACATACTTGGCGACGATGTTATTGTAAATGTAGAGGGTTGGTGGAGAGTTTGCCACCAATCAACTGACTTTTTTATAACAGGGATGATGGCCAATCCGACAATAGATAAAATTGAAACTGCTCTATCGGCCTTAGTCTTATCTTCTATAGTTGAATGAAGACCTATTAACGCTGCATAGATAAAAAATAATATAAGAGTAGACGTTAACCGTGCATCCCAAACCCACCAAGTTCCCCAAGTTGGTTTTCCCCATATAGAGCCTGTTACAAGAGCTAAAAGTGTAAAACTAACCCCAATAGGAGCTGCAGATTTAAGCATCATTCCAGATATCTTTGCTCTCCAGATGACATTAATGAATCCACAAAAAGCCATAAACATAAAAATAGATTGGCCTAAGATTGCTGAAGGAACGTGAATGTAGAGTATTCTGTAGACATCACCTTGTTTATAATCTGTAGGGGCAAATAACAATCCCCAAAATAATCCTATTCCTAAGATGAGTATTGCTGAAATAAACAACCAAGGAAGAATCTTTGTAGACCATTTATAAAATAAAGGTGGAGACCCCATCTCTATAAGCCATTTTTTTATCATCAACCAAAGTTTACTCATAATTTAAAAGCAAAGCCTCGACAGTTAATAAACATAAACCGGGTATACCCAATGCCAACATGGCACCCATGATCATTAAGAACCCGCTGAAATCTTGATTGTTTAGAGAGGATGTTATTACGGAAGTTCCCATTAATAAGGTTGGTACCGAGAAAGGTAAAACAATAATTGCACTCAATATTGCAGATTTACCTAAAGCGAGCGCCGCTCCTAAAGCCCCCAATAAGCTCATAAATGAGGTACCAAGTAGTAAGCTCAATAACATTGGAATAAAACTATCCAAAGGAAGATATAAGATTATGGCAGCGATAGATGAAGCTACCAAAATAGGCAGCCCAGTGATTAGCCAATGAATCGTCACCTTCGCAAAAACCAATATGAAGGAGGGTTCAAGTGAAATAAAAAAATCATCTAATGTTCCATCTCTAAAATCTTCACTAAATATCGTTTCAACTGCAAGCAAAGATGCAAGCAGAGCAGCTATCCAAATAACACCAGGAGCCAAGGAGCTTAATAAGCTTTCCTGTGGTCCGAGAGCTAAAGGGAAAAAAGTAACGACTATAAGAAAGAAAATTAAAGGCGTTATATAAGTTGAAGAACGTCTAAACGCTATCATTAAGTCCCGTTTTAAGATTATTGATAATGAATCAAATATAGAACTATGCATATTAAATCTCTACGCGAGTAGCCTCTATGCCCGAAGGTCTATGACCAGTTATAACAAACGAACACCCTTTAGCATTTAATTCTTTAATTAATTTTTCTATCAAAAGAGTAGCCGTATCATCTAGTGCAGAGAAAGGTTCATCAATAAAATAAATCTTGAACTCTTTTAGAAGCCACTTGGCCATGGCTATTCGCTTTCTTTGTCCAACAGATATATTTGAAGCAAATTCGTTAACATTACTTAACCCAACTCTCTCTAAGTGCTTATAAATGTCTTCTTGGCTCATACCTTTTGCATGTTTAGTTATATTTAGATTTTCAAAAACAGTTAATAGATTTTTTATCCCGAGCTGATGTCCTTGATACAAACATTCAAATGTTCTGTAGTTATGATATTTACCAGCATCATCGAGCCATACAATTTCACCCTTGTCTTGGGTAATGAGACCTAGAAGGGTTCTCAATAAAGTTGTTTTACCAGATCCGTTTGAGCCAATAATCTCTATATTGTGGCCAGGTAGAACGTCAAAACTTACGTCGTCAAAAATTGCCTTGTCCGAACGAACACACGATAAATTCTCTACTTTTAAATTAGGTAGCATTGATATGAGTTATTTTACCAAAAAAAATCGTCATAACTGAATTAGATGGATATTAACTCCAAATAAATCAGTTCTGATAAAATGAAAAGACTTAAAGGAAAAACTGTGGAAAAAATTAATTTTGCTGAACGCTCATCTATTGAATTTGTTGAAGAGGGAAATATTCTTGCACCAAAATTTAATGCCGATGGAGTGATACCTGTTGTTGTTACAGAAACTGATTCAGGATTAGTCTTGATGGTGGGTTATATGAACAAAGACTCTTTGGATAAAACTATTACAACTCGAGAAGCTCATTATTGGAGCCGCAGCAGAGAAGTCTTATGGAAAAAAGGTGAATCTAGTGGAATGATTCATCGAGTAGATGAAATACTTATTGATGATGATCAGGACTCAGTTTGGTTAAAAGTCACCATTGAAGGCTTGGGTGCAAGCTGTCATGTCGGTTATAAATCTTGTTTTTATAGAGCAATTGATTCAATTGATGAAGGCGAAGTTAAATTAAATTTTACAGAAAATGAAAAGGTTTTTGATCCTGAAGTCGTCTATCCAGGAGCTGAAAATCCTACTAAGCTATAAAAAGCCAGACTAAATGAAGCCTGGCTCTCAATAATTCCTAACTGGGGATGCTAGGAACATTTACTTAACGGGAGGTTAAGATTCTAGAAAACTAGCTAGCTTTATTGATTGCTTGATCTATATCAGCAAGAATATCTTCTATATTTTCAATACCTATAGATAGCCTTACATATCCCGGAGTTACCCCTGCGGAGAGCTGCTCTTCGGATGATAATTGACTATGTGTTGTAGATGCAGGATGAATGGCTAAAGATCTAGAGTCACCAATATTCGCAACATGATATAAGAGCTCTAATGAATCAATAAATTTTTTGCCGGAGTCCACTCCACCAGGTAATTCAAAACCAATCAATGCTCCAAAGCCACCTGAGAGGTACTTATTTGCTCTTTCTCGTTCAATCCCGCTTGAGATTCCTGGATAAGTTACTGAAGAAACTTTTTTATGATTTTCTAAATATTCTGCAACTTTCAAAGCATTAGTTCCATGTTCTCTCATTCTTAGAGGTAAAGTTTCTAGACCTTGAATAAATGTCCAGGCATTGAATGGACTCATTGCTCCACCTAAATCTCGTAAGAGTGTTGTTCTTGCTTTCATGATATAAGCTATGGGACCCATCGGCTTGATGGCTTCAGTCCAAACCACTCCGTTGTAACATGGATCAGGTGTATTTAGTCCTGGCTGCCTAGAAGGCCCTGCTTCTTCCCAATCAAAATTCCCACCATCGATAATTAATCCACCGATAGAAGTTCCATGGCCGCCAATATATTTAGTTGTGGAATAAGTTATAACTGCAGCACCATGATCAAAAGGTCTACAGAATATTGGAGCAGCCGTATTATCTACAATTAAAGGTATGCCAAGAGGTCTTCCAATATCAGATACTTCTTTAATTGGAAAAACTTGTAATCTTGGATTTGGTAATGTCTCTCCAAAGTAAGCTCTCGTTTTATCATCAGTAGCTCGCTTAAAGTTTTCAGGGTCCGTAGGATCAACAAATCTCACTTCAATACCCATCTCAGAAAGATTATTTTTGAATTGATTATAAGTACCGCCATATAGATGAGAAGAAGAAACTATATTGTCTCCCGCTCTAGCCAAGTTCTGAATGGAATAGGCTGAAGCAGTTTGCCCAGAGGCAACGCCTAAACCTGCAGCACCACCGTCTATTGCTGCCATCCTCTCTTCCAAAACGGCAGTTGTAGGATTCATGATCCTTGTATAAATATTTCCTAGCTCAGATAAAGAGAAAAGACTCGCTGCCTTTTCAGTACTCTCAAATAAATAACTAGTTGTTTGGTGAATGGGAACTGCTACCGATCCTGTAGTTTCATCAGCTCTCCATCCGGAATGAAGAGCGATTGTCTCTATATTTTTACCTTCGTAACTCATAACTTTCTCCTAAAAAAAAACCTGCCAGCTTTCGCTAAACAGGTCTACATCAGAAGAATCCTATTTAGCAGTATTTATAAAGCACCCGCAATCTGGTTCAAATCGGTGCTTTTTAAATAATAGCCAAAGAAAATTTAAAATCAAGGTTAAATTGTTAAAATAACAAAAAAGCCCCGTTAGCTCAGTCGGATAGAGCGCTGGATTCCTAATCCAGAGGCCATAGGTTCAAATCCTGTACGGGGCACCAGATATTATGAATTGGAAAAAAGAAACAACAGAATTAAAGAAAAGAAGAAAGCTTGCAAAATCACAAGGCGGAAAAGAAGCTATTAAATTACAACATGCAAAGGGCAGACTTACCCTAAGGGAAAGAATAAATCTTCTTCTAGATGAAAACTCTTTTGAAGAGCAAGGTGAGATTGCTGGTGGGTCAGAAGTTAATGAAGAAGGACAACTAGAATCACTAACTCCAGCAAATTTTATTCTTGGTTTTGGAAAAATTAATAATAAAAGAGTAGTTGTAGGAGGAGAAGACTTTACTGTAAAAGGAGGTTCTCCTAACCCTGCAGGACTTAGAAAAAGTGTTTACACGGAAGAACTTGCCCTGAAATACAAGATGCCACTTATAAGATTACATGAAGGTGGCGGTGGTTCTGTGGCGGGGCCAGGAAAAAAATCTGGGGGATACGGAGGGGATCCTGTATTTTCAAGATCAAGATTTAAATCTATTGCAGATACTTTGAGAGAAATTCCAGTAGCTTCAGCGGCGCTTGGTCCTGTAGCAGGGATGCCTGCAGCAAGATTTGTTGCCTCGCACTTTAGAGTCATGACAAAAGAAACAGCTCAAATCCTGGTAGCTGGTCCGGCAGTTGTAGAAAGGGCTTTTGGTAAAAAAATGACCAAAGAAGAATTGGGAGGTTCAGAAGTACATAAACTGAATGGTGTTACTGATAATGTTGCAACATCAGAAGAAGATGCTTTTTTACAAATAAAAACTTTTCTTTCTTTTTTTCCTCAAAACAAATATGAATTAACCGAAAGAATAGAAACTCCTGATCCTTTTGACAGACAAGAAGAATCTTTAATTTCAATTATTCCTAAAGACAGAAAGAAATCTTATGAAATGAGAGATGTCGTTAATTTAATCTTTGATAAAGATTCCTTCTTTGAAATGACTAAATTCTTTGGGCGAGGAATTATTACCGGTTTTGCTAGAATCAATGGCTACTCAGTTGCAATTTTTGCCAATGACTCTAACTTTTATGCAGGCTCAATGTCTGCTGAGGGTGCTCAAAAAACTAGTCGCTTTATTAGATTATGTGACACTTTTAATATACCGATAGTCAGTCTGGTTGATGAACCGGGTTTTTTGATTGGCCCTGATGCTGAAAAGGCTGGAACAATACTGCACGGCACAGAAGCGGTTCTTGCCACTACAGAATCTACCGTTCCTTGGACAACTGTTATGATCAGAAAATCTTTTGGAGTTGCAGCTGCTGCTCATTATGGACCTGATGGATATGTCTTGGCTTGGCCTTCAGCTGAGTCTGGACCATTACCTCTAGAAGGCGGTGTTGCAGTAGCATTTAAGAAGGAAATTGCACAAGCGGCTAATCCGGAAGCAAAAAGAAAAGAACTCGAAGAAAAAATGGCTAAAAACCAAAATCCTTTTCCACGTGCTGAAGCCTTCTCGGTTCATGAGATTATTGATCCTAGGGAAACGCGAAGGTATATTTCTTTATGGGCAGATCGAATACAGGGCCAATTAAAAGCCAGTTTAGTAAAAGATAAACTTATCTAAATTTAGCTTAACTTTGCTAGATCCTAAGATATACTTACGAATCAAATATACGGAGAGTAAAGATGAAAACTTATGAACAATTTTATATAAACGGAGAATGGGTTAATCCTGCAGAAGGAAGCTCAATGTTAGATGTGTTGAATCCAGCGACTGAAGAAGTCATCGGAAAGATAGCCATGGGATCTGCAGCTGATGTAGATAGTGCTGTCAAAGCTGCTTCAAAGGCATTTAATACCTTTAGTCAAACTACTGTAGAAGAAAGATTAGCCTTATTAGGAAAAATTGTAGAAGTCTATCAAACTAGATATGACGAAATTGCAGAAACCATTTCAATGGAAATGGGAGCCCCTTTATCACTATCTAAAGCTGCACAAGCTGCAACTGGTTTAGGTCATTTTGCGCAAGCAATAGAAATACTACAAGGTTTTGAGTGGGAAGAAACAAGAGGAAAAACCGTTTTGAGAAGAGAGCCTATTGGGGTTGTGGGAATGATTACTCCATGGAACTGGCCTATAAATCAAATTTCTTGCAAGGTTGCCCCTGCATTAGCAGCAGGATGCACAATGATCCTCAAGCCAACGGAAATGGCTCCTCTAAACGCAATTATATTTGCGGAAGTTCTTCATGAAGCTGGTGTACCTGCAGGCGTGTTTAATCTAGTCAACGGAGATGGACCGACAGTAGGTGAAGCCATGTCTTGCCACCCTGGAATAGACATGATGTCCTTTACAGGCTCAACAAGGGCAGGAATTGCTGTTGCTAAAGGTGCGGCTGATACAGTCAAACGTGTTGCACAAGAACTAGGTGGAAAATCTGCAAATATCATTCTTGATGATGCTGATTTCGAATCAGCTATTACTGGGGGTGCTAGGCACTGTTTCAATAATAGCGGGCAGTCTTGTAATGCACCTACCAGAATGTTGGTGCCTGAGTCTAGACATGATGAAGCGAAAGAGATTGCTAGAAAAGCTGCTGAAGCGACTAAAGTTGGAGACCCATTTGCAGAAGATACTGGAATAGGTCCTGTAGTGAGTGAAGTACAGTTCGATAAAATTCAAGGTCTTATTGATAAAGGTATTGAAGAAGGTGCAGAACTAGTTTCTGGAGGTCCAGGGAAACCTGAAGGATTAAATGCGGGTTACTTTGTTAGACCAACAGTATTTGCTAACGTCAATAATGACATGACTATAGCGAGAGAAGAAATCTTTGGTCCTGTGCTCTCAATTCTTCCATATAAGGATGAGGAAGAAGCAATAGAGATCGCAAATGATACTGAATATGGTCTTTACGGCTATGTATCTTCAGGTGATCTTGAGCACGCTAAGCAAGTAGCTAATAGGATAAGAGCAGGAAGTATCGCCATTAATAATGCTGGTGCTGACTTTACAACTCCTTTTGGAGGATACAAACAATCCGGTAATGGAAAAGAATGGGGTCTATTCGGGTTTGAGGAATTCCTTGAAGTAAAAGCAGTCGTAGGATTCACAAGCTAAGTTGCTTTATTAAAAAAGGCCGCTTTAGCGGCCTTTTTTATACCTGATTAATTAATTTTTCACCCTTAAGGAACCTTTTGTAGTTGTCTATAAAAAGCTCTATTGCACGCAATGGTGCTCTTGGTCCCCAAGCAGAATCATGAGGCGTGATGAAACAATTTTCTAAAGTCCAGAGTGGAGATGTTGAATTGAGAGGTTCCGGATCCGTAGTATCTAAAGCTGCACACAAAATTTCTTGTTCTTTAAGGGCTTGCGCAAGACTTTCTTCATCAACTGATTCTCCTCGTCCCACATTAATAAACATTGCAGAAGGCTTCATAGCTTGAAATTGCGCATGTGAAAAAACTTTATGGGTATCTGGCGTAGAAGGAAGACAGTTAACTACAAAATCGCATTTTGTGAGCATTTCATTTAGTTCACTGGGCTTGAATAATCTATCTAGATTATCCGAGAGAACAGGAGTTCTTTTTGTAGCGTAAACATTCATTCGAAATGACTTAGCTAAGCGTGCAACTTCTTGACCTATGCCACCAAATCCAGTGATCCCTATAGACAGATCAGTTAACTCTCCAACAGACATCATTTGTTTCCATTCCTTTTGGCTTTGCATTTTTATATGAGCATCTATTGACTTTACTGACCTTAAGATCTGAGCAAATACATAGGTTGCTATTGGTATGGCATGAATTCCTCCTCCATGAGAAAAATTCTTTGAATGACTAATCAATGCTTCTGCCTGAGTGGTTTCAATACCAGCCCAAGATCCTTGAACATATGAGCATCCATCAATTAACGATAGATACTTACTAAAGAAAACTTCAGATTTTAATGCCTTGAACATTAGTTCATAAGACACTAAAGCAATATCTGGTTTGCCTTCTCCGTGAACAATATTAGACTCGGAATCTATTAGAATAAACTCATCATTTATGAAACTATCTGTTAAAAGTTCTTCAAAAGCTTTAAAGGTAAATTCACTTACGCAGATTTTCATAGATTACTTTAAGTCACCCTCTTCTCTCATTTTTTTCCTAATCTTAGTTGCACTAATTTCTGTAACTGATTCTTCGAAGGTCTCTTCTTCAAAAACATAACCAACTCCTCTGCCGTAGGTAATATTTACTATGTTAGGAACCATCATAATCTCGTAATGAACTCCTCTTTCGAAACCATCTTTCGCAAGACCTTCAGAAATATTCTTACATACCTCATCCCAATCAAAAGGATTATCAGTCTGACCTTCGCCTCCTGATGCTCCATGTACATCTCTTACTTGAATAATCACTTGACCAGTCTTATCGAGAGATCTTTTAAATAATTCTTGATGACCATCGTGCCAAGGTTGCCATCTACCAAGCATCTGAACTGTAGGTTTCTTCCAATCAAACATCTGTATTAATCCTCTCTGCTATATCTATGTGGTTGTGATCATTCCATTCTTTAATATGAAAATCCACTTGTTGCGGAGGTTCAAAGAGTGCGTTTGTGTCTTCGAATCTTCCTTTTTCAATCGTATCGAGCCAAATGGTAATATCAGCTTCAAAAATTTTCCTAGTTTCCATTGTGGGGCACACAAAGTCACAAATAACTATTCTATTATGAGCAGATTCAAAGTCAGCAACTGACTTCATTCTTAAGCTCTGTCTTAATCTACCCTCTTCGCTGAAGTCCCAATCTCCAGCCATTGTTCTCACTTTATCTGCGTTATACCAAGCAGATTCTAATAAAGGTTGCAGTCTTTCTGACAAATAAGTCTTGCCACTGCCTGGTAAGCCCATAACGAGTATTTTCATATATCAATATTTGTTTAACGGAAATTTAACTTATTATGTACTTCTTTCTTATCAAGTCCATAATCTTCTAATGAATAGTTGTGTTTCATTTTGGCTTCTTGCTTCCCAGTTTCAACAAAATTTATCATCTGATTTAGAGGTAAATCATTTAAAGGTAATGAAAATTTACTATATATATCTCTCATTAAGTTAATTGGATCTTCTAACAAATCATCGTATTCAACTTGGAGATAATTTTTGGCAGGTATCCTTGATATCTGCGATTCATTTTTGTCATTAGACTTTGCCCAAAAGTCTAAAGTTCTCCTTCCAAGATCATCTGAATCTAAGTGATTTGAAAATCCTCTTCTTACTTGAGAAGTCAGACTACAAATTGATGGCAGGGTCTCTGATGGATCTCTAGTAATATGGATAAAACAAGCATCAGGATAGCGATCTAATATTTCCTTTAGGTTACCCAAATGAGATGGGTCTTTAAGCAACCATCTTTTAGGTTTGCGTGTTTTTTCAAGAACTTTAAGAAACTTATAATGCCAGTCATAACTTATACCAGTATCAGCATTAATTAAATATTCAAGATACGATGGTGTATTTGCCATATAAAAATAAAAGATGCTTTGTAAGGCAAAGACTTTTATAAGCAAGCATTCTTCCGGACTCTCTGACCTAATTGCATGAATATTATCTAATTGGGGAATAAATCTTTCTTTGAGAAACAAAATAGAATCAGATCGAAATATCCTGGATTTCTCAGAAAATGATCCCGGAGTAACTAATGGAAGAGGTTTCATCATTTCCCAAAATAAGGGACTTCTATTATCCAGATCTTTGCTAAGTAAATTAAATAAAAAGGTAGTTCCAGATCTCGGCAATCCAATGACTATTATAGGTTGAGATACATTCTCAGAATTTACATCGTTATAGGCTTGAGATATCAAGGATCGGTTCCATAGATGTTCTTTGATTTGATATTCCACTGCAAGGTTTCCTAAGAAGGTTAGATTTGCCTCTTTATTGATTGACCTTATCAGAACATCAAGAGGTTCCTGATAATCAGTGTCAGATGAGTCAAGCCCTACCCGATCAATGATCTTCGAAAGATTAAGCATCTAGTTAGGTAGTAGACTATTCTCTATAAATTCCACGACCAGCTGGCATGGTTTTTTCCATATCAGCATAATCACCAGTAAAGGCTATATGCTCTCCTTGAATATCCTCAATTTTTGAAGCGGTGCCATTTACTAAAAGAGGATCAAATTGCGTTTTTGAAGTAAAGCTTTGAAGGTACTTATAAGATTCCCTTGCATTCATGGCTCCTTTTGCAGAGCTGACTTTAATGCCTTTAATTTTCCCTTTTGAATTGATTGAATAAGTGAATTTTATTCTTGTTTTACCTGCTTTTACATTATCAGGCTTTTCAAAAAATTTCGAAACGTAACTAGGGGTGCAAAATAACAATTTACAAACAGCTTCATCACCCTTTTTTTCCGCAGGCCAAGACTTGAGTTTGCAAGAATCATCATTACAAGCCAAGCATGTATCAGTAGTTTGTTGCCTGAATTGACTTAACTGACTTGCGGTATCTTTATTAAGTTCTTGATTTATTAAACATATAGGTGCGCTGTATAAGCTCAATCCAAAGAATGTTAAAAATAGTAACGATAAATATTTTTTCATAAAAAATCTCCCCGATTTATCAATAAGAATACCATCACCCTTTTAGTACAGTCTATGCTTTTGATTTATATAAAAAAATTTATAGGTCTATTTAAGAGCTTCAAACACTAGATTATTAGTAGTTGAATCTGATATTCGAACCTTTTCAAACCCTGACTGATTTAAAACTTCAGTAAGCCTTTTAGGGCCAGCCTGAGCACCCAAACACAATGCAACCTCTTGAGCTCTTGACGTCGGAACACATATTAAGGTTGAAAAACCATACATCATTGCAGATGATGGATTTAAATTATCCTTAAGATCGTCTTCTGCATAAGGCTCTACCAGCATAAATCTACCTTCTTCATTTAATATATTTTTAATACCTGAAGCTACTCCGACTGGATCGCCCATATCATGTAACGCATCGAATATACATGCCAAGTCAAAATCACCATCTGGGATTTCTTTAGAATCTGCAACTTTAAAAGTAATGTTAGTAAGTCCTTTCTCTGTTGCCCTTTCTTGCGCTTCTTTTATAGAAGGCTCGTGAAAGTCATATCCATAAATATGAGAATTTGGATAAGTTTCTGCCATTAGGATAGTGGTCGAGCCTAATCCACAACCTATGTCTGCTACTCTTCCCCCTGCTTTTAGTTTTTCTTCCGCTCCACTAATAGACGGTATCCATTCATCGACAAGGTGACTGACGTAAGCCGGTCTGAAGAATCTGTCGGTTCCGCAAAAACAACAAGCATGATGCTCGCCCCAAGGCCTACCTCTTCCAGTCTTGAATACATCTAAGGCAACATCCTCTTTGGCTATTTGTCCTATAACACCTTGGATTAATCCTTGAAGGCATTGAGGTTCTCCTTCGCGGCAGAAAACAATAGCCTGTTCAGGACTTAAACTAAACTCTTTCGAATCACCATCATAGGTAATATATCCATGAGCTGCATTAGAAGAAAGCCACTCTTGAAGATACCTTTCGTCCATGTCTGTAGCTTCGGCTAAGGTCTTAGCTGAGCAAGATCCTAATTCTTCTATCTTTGCATACAGTCCTGTCTGATCCCCTAGATAGGACATCATTAAGCCGACCGCACCTGATATATGTGAAAACACATTACCAAAAAGGTTCATTAATTTTTCGTGATTAACTTCTTGAGATTGACTCATTTTATTTTCTCCATTTATGTTATTGAATATATTTCATTAAATTTTACTCGCCACCAGAACTACCTCCATCTCCTCCAGCTACTCCAGCATAACCTAAGCTCCCTTCTGCCCCTCCTGATGTTGTTGAGATAGATGAAATAAACATTTCTCCATCTCCAAGAGTTGAGGTTATTTTTTTTGGATTAAGAAATTGGTTTAATTCCTTGCTTGAATTCATCTCTCCATTGTCTTTATCGATCAAAAGAATATCTTTATTAGAAATTGCTAAAAGCTGATTACCGGCAATTATTAATCTGTAAGTTTTAAACCAACCTGCAGGTTTAACAGAAAAAATAATTTCTCCAGTCTTCCAATATACTTTATATATTTTTTTATCTGTAAATCCGCAGTAGTAAAAGTAATCGCCATCATTTAAAGGCGAAATACCGCTATCAATATCTTTTGACCAGAGAGTCTTACCTTCTAAATCAAAGCAATCAATATTATGCGAACCCCATGCAGATGAAGACTGCACAAGAATGAAATCCTTATAGTTAGAGATAGTAGTGGGTTTATAATTTTTCGAAAGATTTGCAACCCATAAAGACTCTAAAGTATTTATATCTATCTTTGCTATGAACCCTTTTTTTCCAAAAATAGCTGAATTAGTCATGCATACATATTAACTAGACGATCAAGTTTTTCAATCAATCTTTACTATCAAGAAGACTCTGAAACTCTTCTTGTATAGTAAGTAAAGCCTCAGTCTTAATTAAATTCTTTTTAGCTTCAGATAGATTCCATTGATTAATAAAGTGAAGTGTTGATGAAGCAATAGAGATTAACCATAAAGAAAAGCGAGAATTATCGATCATTGAGTGTTTTAAATAGGCCTCGCAAAATTGATTCATCCCCTCCTTTCCAAATTCATACCTCATCTCAAGGCTTGATACAGCCAGATCAGAGAGAGGATCTCCTATGGCGGCATAATCCCAATCAACAACACCCACTATTTCATCCTCAGACCACAGTATATTGCCTAGCCAAAAATCTCCATGGAGAAAGACTCTCTTTCCTTTAAAAGCCGTATTTTTTAAAGATGATAGATAGTTACCTAATTCAGTCCATTCTTTTCCTTTTGGAAGATATTCATGAAGGCCGTCTAATGGATTTATTTGCAAAGGAAGATTGGAAAGAACTGCAAGATTGGTAGAATGAATAAGAATAAGCTGTTCTACCATCTTAGGGATCAAATCAATGTTTTCCTCCCTAGGCATCTTATTATTACCCTCAAGAAATGACAGCAACAAAAAAGG
>CAJWIK010000003.1 GCA_913042105.1 uncultured Gammaproteobacteria bacterium | reverse complement strand
TCTGGTAAAAAAGCTTTGGACATAGGATTGGTCCATGAAATATGGCCCTTGGATGAACTTAAATCTGCAGCAATATCCTTAGCCTATGAACTGGCTCAGCAACCCTCACAAGCGGTAAGAAGTATGATGAAGGTCTTGGTCAATAGTTCAGACCGAGAACTGGAGGAGTTATTAATAGAAGAGCGTCAGGCTGTAAAAGATAATAATGGTACAAAAGATTCACAAGAAGGTATGCTGGCTTTTTTAGAAAAGAGAAAACCATTATTCAATAAATAAAGTATTCTTTTAGAAAGGACTCTAAAACAATGGCTATAAATATAAGAAAATTAAAAGTTACTGATACAAAAATATTGGGTTCTAACATGAAGAGAATAACTCTTCACGGAGATGATCTTTCAGATTTTCCAGAAAATCAAGAAAGTGGATATGTAAAATTACGTTTCCCGAAAGTATCTGAAGATATAGGTAAAAATACAAAAAAACCCTTTGATCTTCGTTCTTATACCATCAGGTCTTTTGATCCAGAAAGGCTTGAATTGGTTTTAGATTTTCTTCTTCATGGAGATAGTGGTCCCGCCAGTAAATGGGCTTCTTCCGTAGAAAGGGGAGATAGCATAGAGATAGCGGGTCCTGGTCCAGCAATACTCGCTTCTCCAGATGCAGATTGGTATCTATTTACAGGTGACATGACAGCCTTACCGGCTATTGCAGTTAATCTTGAAAAATTATCTCCCGAATCTCAAGGACTTGCTCTTTTAGAAATTAATTCACTTGAAGATAAGCAAGAATTGATTAAACCCTCAGGAGTAGAGGTTAAATGGATTATAAATCCAGAACCATTAAATGGATGCAGTGATCTTATTAATGCATTAAGTGAAGTTGAATGGAAAGGCAATAATCCTTACGCTTGGATAGCAGGAGAATTTGAATTGATGCGTTTTGCAAGACAATTGATAAAGCATGAAAAGTCGCTTCCTAAAGATTCTATGTATCTCAGTTGTTACTGGAAGATAGGAGCTGATGACCCTGGAATGAAAAAGGCTAAGGCTGCCTTAATATTATTAGACTCATTAAAAAATATATTCAAATTTTAATCCTTCCAATCATTTAAAAAAATATAACCTTAAAAAGAATTTAAACAACAAGATATAAATGTTGTGTTTTATTTTTAATGTGTAATTTATATTATATAAAGTGAAAGTGAATTATTGTTACTATAGTTTTAAATTAAGGAGTTTTTATGAGTGATTCTACATACGTACCACCTAAGGTTTGGACTTGGGACACTGAAAGCGGAGGAAGGTTTGCGAATATAAATAAACCTACTGCAGGGGCCACTCACGAAAAGGAATTACCTGTTGGCAAACACCCACTTCAACTTTACTCTTTAGGTACCCCTAATGGGATTAAGGTAACTATTTTATTAGAAGAACTTTTAGCTTTAGGTCATGAAGGGGCTGAATATG
Source organism: uncultured Gammaproteobacteria bacterium (assembly GCA_913042105.1). Taxonomy (GTDB): domain Bacteria; phylum Pseudomonadota; class Gammaproteobacteria; order Magnimaribacterales; family Magnimaribacteraceae; genus Magnimaribacter. The sequence goes on along the minus strand of CAJWIK010000003.1, from coordinate 32,850 downwards.
ACGCATTTTTAATTAATATTGGAGAGGGCGCACAATTTAGTAGTGGTTTTGTAGACATAAATCCTAACTCTAAAATACCTGCATTACTTGATACAAGCACAGATCCTTCAACTCGTGTATTTGAATCAGGAGCAATATTGGTTTATTTGGCTGAAAAGTTTGGAGAATTTCTTCCAACAGATCCCTCGGCTAGAGCAGAGTGTATGTCTTGGTTATTTTGGCAAATGGGTAGTGCCCCTTACTTAGGTGGCGGCTTTGGTCATTTTTATGCTTATGCTCCAGAAAAGTTCGAATATCCTATAAATAGGTTTGCTATGGAGGTTAAGCGACAACTAGATCTTCTAGATAAGAACCTCGAAGCTAGAGAATATTTATGTGGTGATGAATATAATATTTCGGATATTGCTGTTCACTCTTGGTACGGAACTTTAGTTCTAAATAATGCTTACGATTCAGCGGAATTTCTTGAGGTTGATTCTTATAAGCATTTAGGTCGATGGGCAAAACAAATAATAGAGCGTCCAGCATTTAAGAGAGGTTCTTTGGTAAACAGAAAGCCTAATGGGCCGGATGATAAGGAAATCTTAGAAAGACATGATGCTAGCGATATAAAACTGTAGTCTTATAGAAAGATAAATTTAGCTACAAATATTAGAGTCAAGAACCAAGCTCCAGAAGAGATCTTACTGATTTCGCCTACAAATACTTTTATCGATACGTAAGCTAAAAATCCTAGCGCAATACCATTTGCTATGGAAAATGTCAGCGGAATCATGACTACCATAATTAATGCAGGCAATAATTCTGACTGATCATCCCAATTTAGACTTTCCATTCCACTTAACATTAAGATTGCAACGTAAATCAAAGCTCCTGCAGTTGCATAAGCAGGAACAACTGCTGCCAAAGGAGAAAGGAAAGTAGCCAGGAGAAACAAGATTCCGACAACAACTGCTGTCATCCCAGTCCTTCCCCCTGCTTCAATTCCTGCTGAACTTTCAACATAACTTGTTACAGGAGCACAACCCAGAAAAGATCCAAAGACACTAGAGCTGCTGTCAACTTTTAGTGCTTTGTCTAAATCTTTAATGTCCCCAGACTCTTCTACTAGATTTGCTCTAGTTGCAACACCAAATAGAGTTCCGGCGGTATCGAATAGATTTACAAAAAGAAATGACACAATCACGCTAATCATTGTTACATCTAGAGCTCCAAGAATATCTAACTCCATCAGCACTGGAGTGACATCAGGGGGAAGTGCAAAAATACCATCAAACTCAATAAGATTTAAAAAAATACTCATTAAGGTTACCGTCAATATTCCAATGATGATTGCTCCGGGTATTTTTCTTATGGAGAGTATTGAAATAAGTAAAAAGCCTAGACCTGCTAATAAAGTGCTTGGATTTGTAAAATCTCCTAAGCTTAAAAAAGTAGCACCATTAGCAACAATAATACCGCCATTCTTAAGTCCAATAAATCCTATAAATAATCCAACTCCTGCACCCATTGCAATTCTGAGATTTAAAGGGATGCTGTCTAGCATCCATCGTCTTAAGGGAGTTATACTCATAATGAAGAATAGAATGCCTGCTATAAAAACAGCACCTAAAGCAATCTCCCATGAGTAGCCCATTTCACCAACCACTGTGTAGGTAAAAAAGGCATTCAATCCCATGCCGGGAGCAAGACCAACTGGCCAATTTGCATATAGACCCATAAACAAACAAGCAAATGCCGCTGCCAAGCAAGTGCCTACAAATATTGCACCATAATCCATACCTGATTGAGCCATCATCTGAGGATTAACAAAAATGATGTAAGCCATAGTAATGAATGTAGTTATCCCAGCTAATATTTCCTTTTGAATATTTGTATTGTGGGCCTTAAGAGCAAAAAATTTTTCTAATGCAAGTTTCATAATGAATTGAAATCTCCTTTGTTGTTACTTTAAAGATTTATTGATCGGTTACTATTAAATTTTTACCAAAAAGTAAAATTGAGGAGAAAAAAGTGAATCTTAGGGACAATTTTTGAAATAATTGAAGTTTGTATCTGCTAACTCTTGCAACTCTACTATTCATGAGTAGAATATCTTTTTGATTGCAAGACAAGGATTTTTAATGAAATTATCAATTTCCCTTTTCAGGTCTTTCCTCTCAATTTCTCTTGCGCTATCAATAATCTCAATCAGTCTAAACACTTTCTCAAATGAGTTGGTGATCGATGAAGTTATTGTTACAGCAGAGAAAAGGGTAGAAAGTTTACAAGACGTTTCAAAAGCGGTAACTGCTTTAAGTAGTGACGAGATAGAAAGAAAAAATATAGTAGATTTTGTTGGTCTTAGTGCCATAGCTCCCGGGGTTACGGTGGCAAAAAATGAAGGCTATAAAACTATTATTTCTATACGTGGTGTAGGAGACGAAACTAATCAGAATGCTATTGCGGCTCCCTCTGTTGCATTACATATGGATGGTATATTTATTGCTTCGAAGTTCTCCTTAAGAACTGATTTTATAGATCTAGATAGAATTGAAGTGTTAAGAGGCCCTCAAGGTACTCTTTTTGGGCAAAACTCAACTGGAGGAACGGTTAATGTTATAAATACTCTACCTTCATTTGACGCTCTAAATGGAAAAGTAGACTTAACACTAGGTGACTATGATTTAGCTAAGGCTAGAGGCGGAATAAACATACCTTTATCCGATACCGTCGCCACTCGTTTTTCTTGGGTCACCACAGATCAGGATGGATTTTCTGAAAACTTAGTGAATGGTCAAGATTTGGATGATACAAATCACACCACTCTAAGGTCTGATTGGCTTTTTGATCTAAATGAAACTTCTACTCTTAGACTATTTGCTCAATACTTTGAAGCAGAGAATAATGGTGCGGCCATGAAAGGTCTTGATGATTCAACTCAAGATCCCAGAAAACTAAGACAAGATTCACTATCAGCTTATGAGCTTAGTTCAGAAATATTTGCTGGAATTCTCAATACAGATTTAGGTTTTGCAAATCTAAAGATTCTTGCAAGCATGCAAGAGGATGATATTTATGTAAGCCGAGATAACGATAGGCATAACTTCGGTGATGTTCATGCTAATGGTCCTATGGCTGGATTTCCATACAATAGATCTGAATACAGACCAGAAACTTCTGTAGTTGAGACTTCAACTTTTGAAATTAATTTAATTTCTAATGAACCTATTTTTGGAAATACAGATTGGATTCTCGGTGCATTTTATTTCGACCACGAGATTGCCAATACAATCTATGAAGTTAAAGATGTAAATAATAATAAACAAGCTGATTTGATGGATGGACAATTTACGCCTTATACACATGCCCCAATTTGTGCGACAAATCCGTTTGAAGGGATTTGTTTTGCAGCGTTCGATGCTGAATTAGGATTTGTATCAGAGGCTTACCCTTCAAGAGAGTCTCAATCTCTATATGGGCAAGCAACAGTTAATATTGATGATGACAATAGAATAGTTTTTGGATTGAGGTATACAGAAGACGAATTTGCTAGTGATGTTACTAACTTCTTCGGTCTACAAAAATATTTAATACAAGATAAGCTAGATGAAACAACAGGAAGACTCGCTTACGAACATGATGTTGATGAAGACACTATGGTCTATGTTTCGTATACAAAGGGTTTTAAACCTGGAGGAAGTAATCTTACTTTCGGTTTTCCAGAAGATAATGAAGGCTTTGGAGCTGCACCAGCACCACAACTAATTTTTCCTTTCTTTGAGAGTGAAATGATAGATGCTTATGAAATTGGTTTAAAGACTGACTTTATGGATGGTCGCATGAGAGCGAATGTATCTGCTTTTACTTATGACTACGAAAATTTGCAATTTCAGTCCACTGATCCAGATATATATAGAGGTGGTGTAGCAAATATACCTGAATCTGAAATGATGGGTATAGAACTTGAACTAATCGGCCTAGTTTCTGAGTCATTATCATTTGATTTGAGGGTGGCATATCTTGATACTGAAATAACTTCTTCATACGAGGCTCTAGATAACTTACAAGCAGAGCTCTATTTCTTTGGAGAAGAGCCAATACGTTACTCTTTAAAAGAAAATTTACGAGGAAATGAATTAGCAAAAAGTCCTAAATTAACTGCTAACCTTGGTGTTGAGTATAATATTGATACTCCATATGGGCTTCTCACAACTACAGCCGAACTCATTTATCGTGGTAATTTTCAACAAAGGGTTTTCAACAATCCTATAGTGGATCAGGTGGATTCTTATTCAATAATGAATTTCACAACTGGTTTAGATTTCACTGGCGACCAATGGGGTATAGATTTAATGCTTCTCAATGCGGGTGATAAGGATGGCATGAACTCAAGCATGACAGATGTATTCGGAGTTGCGGGTACAGGCATAGAATACATACCTCCTAGACAAATAATGGGAAGAGTAAGTTATAAGTTTTAATCTACAAAAAGCCTTCTTCTGACCTCAAAACTCGAGGAGGGCTTTAGGATTAACACTAAACCAAATTAGTTAATGTATTATTTCTTTCTATAACGGTATTAAATTATGGAAAAGCATTACATTGGAGCGACTGAGCTTTTAGAAGATTCTTTCAAACTAGCTTGGAAGGTTTACGAAAGCGGCTATCGCCCAAATTATATTGTTGGAGTTTGGCGAGGCGGTGCACCCATTGGTATAGCTGTTCAAGAGTTATTTGATGTCTTAGGAGTTGACTCTGATCATATAGCCATAAGAACTTCATACTATTCAGGAATGGGGGAAAGAAACGACAGTGTTCAAGTTTATGGTTTAAGCTATTTAATCAAGAAACTAGAATCTGAAGATTCTTTATTAATCGTTGATGATGTATTCGACACAGGAAAATCAATCGATCAAATTATTTTGGATTTAAAGACAGCTTGTAAAAAAAATACTCCTGAAATTCGCATAGCTACTCCTTATTTCAAGCCTTCACAGAATCGGACTGATCGAAAGCCTGACTTCTATCTTCATGAAACTGATAAGTGGTTAGTATTCCCTCATGAACTTGAAGGACTTTCAGCCGAAGAAATTATTCAAAACAAACCAGAACTTAAAGATCTTCTCGATAAAATAACTCCAAAACTTTAGTTTCTTCTTCTTTGAATGCTAATATAGCAAGGGGGGAAATATGACTTACGCACCGAATAATAGAAGTTTCTATGACGCTGACAGCCACGTTATGGAATTACCAAACTTTATCATTGATTATGCTGATAAAGAATTTAAAAACTTAATACCGCCTGTTAATTACAAGGCGAGTTTGGTCACTGACGAAGAGGTTGATGCAATTGTCCAAAATGGAGGCCAACACAGTAAAGAACATAAAGATGCTCAAATTGCTCTCGGCGATAGATTGATTGTTGAATCTAAAGAAATTCAAGCGTTAGGTGCTTTCAATAGAGATGATCGCAGTATTGCTATGGATATGCTCGGTTTTAAGAAGCAATTAGTTTTTGCCACTCATAGTGTTGTTACTCCTTTCAGGGACTTGAGAGGTAAAGCAAAATACGTTGATAAGCAGGGTATACAAATTACCCCTGAGTTAAGGTACGGGGCTACCAGAGCACACAACAGAGCTATGTCTGATTTCTGTTCAACAGATAATAGATTGATGGGCGTTGGAGTAATCCCTCTTCATGAACCAGAACTTGCAATGATAGAGTTGGATTTTGCAATCAAAGCAGGCTTAGAGGCTATATGGATTCCTCATTATGCTTGTGGTGATAGGTCGCCTGGTCATCTTGCTCTTGATCCTTTTTGGGAAAAACTTTCTGAGGAAGGTATTCCATTTCTGATGCATGTAGGAGGATCGCCCTTACAGCTTGATAAAAGTTGGTCTGATAATGGTAAACCGCCAAGTAAAGACTGGATGGGGGGAGGTGAGAATGTGCGTGCCAAAGATATGGTCGTAATGCATCAAGGTCCAGAAGTGTTCGTTTCTATGATGGTCCTGGACGGGGTGTTTGAAAGGCATCCTAAACTCAAAGGAGCTAGTGTTGAATTGGGGGCAGGCTGGGTACCCGAGATGCTCAAAAGATTAGATTATGTAGTTAGGACTTGGAGTAGAGTTGACAAGAATTTAAGCGATATTAAGAGAAAACCTTCTGAGCAATTAATTGAGCAGATGGCTTTCACTCCTTTTCATCATGAGGATGTAGGAATGCTTATGGATTTATCTGATCCAGAGCTGTACCTTTTTTCTAGTGATTATCCACATGTAGAAGGTACAACTGATCCAATTGGAAAATTTGAAAGATTTTTAACTGATAGGGATGAGACTGTTAAGAATTTATTTTATTCGGAAAACTTCTTAAGGTTATTTCCTGATTCTAGAGTTTAAAGAAAAAATGTTTTTTCTTTCTAACGGTTTAAGAGCTCTATTTATTGTTTTTATTTTATTTGGTTGCTCTGACGGTGATTTAAAAGGATCAAAAGAAGAACCAAAGGCCATTTTAATTGACGGTAGTGGGACTTACAGTAGAGAAATATCAACCAATAATCCATTATCTCAAAACTTCTTTGACCAAGGACTTCGTTTTGCCTGGGGTTTCTACTTTCCAGAATCGATCGCTTCTTACCAAGAGTCTTCTAGGTTAGATCCTGATCATCCTATGCCCTATTGGGGAATGGCTCATGCCATGGGTCCAAATCCTAATTCTAGATATGCAAGAATGCCAGATGATCCTAAAGGTGAAGGACTCAATGCAATCAATAAAGCTTTAGAGAAGATACAAAATGCAGATCCTTTAGAAAAAAGAATTATTAATGCTTTGTATGTTTTTTATGACAAAGAATCCATACCTGATCCAAAGAAAAGAGACCAAGCTTATTTAGCTGAAATGAGAATATTAAATAATGAATTTCCTGATGATCCGGATATAGCAGCCCTTTATGCTGGAAGTTATATGTCTATAAGGCGATGGGATTATTGGGATAGTGATGGGACTCCCAAAGGAGAAACAATAGAGGTAGCTGAGGCTTTAGAGCACATAATAAAAAGTGGTCAATCGCATCCAGGAGTTTACCACCTTCATATTCACTTAATAGAGGCTTCTATGGAGCCTGAAAGAGCTTTAGTTTCAGCCAATGCGTTGGAAGCAACCGTGCCTATAGTTGGACATGTTGTCCACATGCCAGCACATATTTATGTTCGGTTAGGTCAATACCAAAAAGCTATTGATAATAATATAAGATCTCAAAAAGTGGATCTTGAATTATCCAAATTATGGGGTGATATGCCTCTCCCTAATATAGGAACTTATCCTTTATCTCATAAAATACATGCTGGTCATGCACTTGATTTCATTAGGTATGCAGCCACTGTGCAAGGCAATTTTGAAATTGCAAACAAGGCAGCTTGGAATATGGCTAATAGAATTAAAGGGGAGGCTGTAATGGTGATGGGGGGTCAGAAAAGAGTATCTGCACCTTGGTTAGTATTGAAGATATTTGGAAAGTGGGATGAAATTCTCTCTTTAGAACCTGAACATCAAGGAACCCCATATCTAGATGGTATTTGGTCCTATGTCATTGGAAGTGCTCATATAGCTAAAGGAAATTTTGATTTAGCTAAAATAGAACTCGATAAACTCAATAATTTGGCCAATTCCCCTAATGCCGACCAATACAGAGTGGGAGCAACTCCAGCTTCATCAGTATTAAAAGTTGCTGCTTACGGTCTTCAAGGAGAATTTTTTTCAGCCAAAGGAGAGCACCTCAAAGCGGTTCATTCTTTTCAAAAGGGTGTCAATCTTGAAGATCAGAATAATTACACAGAACCTCCAGATTGGGCACAACCCATGCGTCATTATTTAGGTGCAGCATTACTGAAATTAGGTGAATTTCAAGAAGCCGAAAAAACTTATAGAAGAGATCTTCAATGGAATCAGAATAATGGATGGTCTCTTTACGGTTTATACAAATCTCTTGAACTGCAAGGTAGAAAAACAGAATCAAAGGAAATTTACACACAATGGAATAGAGCTTGGGAAGCGTCAGATATTAAAATCACAGCTTCTCATCTTTAGAGATACTGAGAGGATCTAAATGAAAAATATAATAATTTATGGAGTACCTTTTTCACAGCCTGTTCGAGCTGTTCTGTGGTTGATGCTAATTAAGAAAGTCCCTTTTGAATTGAAGCTAATAAACCCTGGCTCTTCTTCTGAAGGAGGAAGTCGTCATCCTGATTATCTTAAGAAATTTCCTACTGGCACTATTCCAAGTTTTGAGGACACAGAAACGGGATTAGTTATCTCGGAATCACATGCCATCATGTGTTACCTCTGTAACAAATATAATTGGAATGATTTATACCCAAGTAATGCTGAGGCCAGAGCGAAGATAGACTCTTATCTTCACCTCCATCATAGAAATGTTAGAGAGGCTTCTATTGGATTAGTTGCTCCGAAAGTTAGAAAAGACCTCAATTTCTCAGAAGATTTTTTAGCAAGTTCAAATGCAATTATAAAAAAAGCATTTCAAGCTATAGAAGATGGTTGGTTGTCTAATTCACTTTTTTTGGCTGGAGACGATTACACAATTGCTGATATATCGGCTTATGTCGAAATAGGGCAATTACAAAGCATGTTTACTAATGTATTTAATTTTGATGACTATCCAAATATACGCAGATGGCTTGGTGACATGAAAAAAATAGATTGTCATGACGATATACATGCTGCTCTTTATGAGTTGGGTGATATAAGTGAAGAAGCTCCGCCAATGGAAACTATAATAAGTGCCAATAAGAAAGCTTTAATAGTTATTCAGAAAAAACTAGCAAATATAAATTAAAGGAATATAAAAATGAAAGAGTTTGAAGGAAAAACAGCTGTCATAACAGGTGCAGCAAGTGGAATTGGAAAGGCCTTAGCTGAAAAGTTTGCTCAAGAAAAGATGCAAGTAGTTCTGGCTGATATTGAAGAAGAGGCATTAGAAAAAACAGTAGAGAGTCTTAGGCAATATCAACATAGAGTTGTAGGAATCAAGACAGATGTATTGGTAGAAGATTCAATTAAAGAATTATTTGCAAAGGCGACCGAAGAGTATGGAAATATTCATGTCTTATGCAACAACGCTGGAATCGGTGCTAATTCAGGAAGTAAGGCAATTTGGGAAATTGAGAATCGTGATTGGGATTGGGTTATGGGAGTGAATTATCATGGGGTTCTTAAAGGCATACAAACTTTTCTTCCTCATATGTTAGAGCATGGCGAAGAAGGGCATGTAGTGACCACAGTCTCTATGGCAGGATTACTTCCAGGCGCCGGTACTTACGGGGTGAGTAAACATGCGGTGATGGCTCTGACAGAGGGTTTAAGTAGAGATTTAATTGCTAGAGGAGCAAAAATTAATGCATCAGTTTTATGCCCCGGTTTTGTCGATACCAATATTGATAAATCTGAAAGAAACCGACCAAGCCATTTAGGAGAGGCTCAAGAGGTTAAACCAGAAATGGGAGCAGAAATTATGTCAGCAATGCTCCGCCAAGGTAAGAAACCTGAAGAAATTGCAGAGATTGTTTTTGATGCCATAAAAGAAAATATTTTTTATATTTTGTCTCATCCTGCTTGGGATGATTCCTTGAAATCACACTTTGAAAATATACTTTCAAGAAAAGAGATAAGACGAAACTCAGAAGAGGAGATGGCTAAATTCTTTTCTTCTAGAGAAGATGGAGAAAAATACTAAAATCATGTCAGAGATAACAGACAAACTTGATCTTCCTTGTGGAGCGCAAATAAAAAATCGTATTTGTAAGGGTGCGATGACCGAAGGATTGGCTGATGAGCAAAATAGAGCCACTACTAAACATGTTAATTTATATGATCGATGGTCTGCGGGTGGCGCAGGAATCTTACTAACTGGCAATGTTCAAGTTGATCATCGTTATCTCGAAAGGCCGGGTAATGTAGTAATTGAAGGACCTCAAACGAATGAACAATTATCTAGGCTAATCGCCTATGCTGAAGCCGGTACTAAGAATAATACGCATTTATGGATGCAAATATCTCACGCTGGAAGACAAACTCCTGCTGCGGTTGCAGAGACTCCTGTAGCCCCTTCCGAAGTTCAACTCCAAATGCCTGGAGCTCAATTTGGCAAACCTCGTGCTTTAGCTCATGAAGAGATTTTAGATATTGTTCAGAAATTTGCACATTGCGCCAGGGTAGCTAAAGACACTGGATTTACTGGTGTTCAAATTCATGGAGCTCATGGATATCTAATATCAGAATTTCTTTCACCTGATATAAATTTACGAGAGGATGAATGGGGTGGAACTTTAGAAAAGAGAGCAAAATTTTTACTGGAAACAGTTAGAGCTGTAAGAGAAGCCGTAGGTGTAAATTTTCCAGTATCACTAAAATTAAATTCTGCAGATTTTCAAAAAGGTGGATTCTCACATGAAGATGCCATCCAAGTTGCTACTTGGTTAAATGAAGAAGGATTAGATCTTCTTGAAATTTCTGGAGGTACTTATGAACAACCTCATTTGGTTGGTATAGATATGGGTCTTAACCCTGAAAGGGCTGAAAAAAGACGTGAGAGCACAATCGCTAGAGAAGCTTATTTCTTAGATTACGCAAAAGACATTAGAAATGTTTTCAATGGTCCCTTAATGGTTACTGGAGGATTCAGGACTTCTAAAGGTATGAATGATGCTATAAATGAGAATGCATGCGATGTCATTGGAATAGCGAGACCTTTTTGTATTGATTCTGATATTGCAAATAAACTACTTGATAAAGATTTATTAGAAACTCCAACTTTAGAGAAAACAATGCAAGTCGGCCCTGGTTGGTTAGGGCTAAATTCACCTTTTTCAGTCATTAAAGGTATTAACGGATGGGGCCAACAAGCTTTTTGGTGTCTCAATCTAATTAGAATGGGGGAAGGTTTAGATCCAGATCTAGATTTAGGGGTTTTTAGGGCCTTTATGCAATATCAGAAGAGTGAAAAAAATGCTGCAATGCAATACAAGGAATACAGGGACAGTGCTTAGTAAATAGAATATAGAGCTATTTCTATGATTCTTATATTAATAATCTTCTAACCAAAAATGTTGTAATATATTCGCTTAAATAACTTATATTACAAGCATGAATATAGAAGCAGATTTTAATTATAGAAAACCTCTAAAAGAAAATGAGGCGAAACCGGCATTTGGACTTAGTGAACCTGATGAAAGTATGCCGGATCATAAATCCTATAAAAAGGTTGTCCATGATGCTCGCGAATCAAATTTTGATATCACAATGGGCGGTTTTGAACTCATTAAGCATGAATCCCAAGTAAAAGATTTTTTTGATGACGAAGAAGTGGCCCGTATTTATTACGATGAAATGAGTACTTACGTCAAAGAAAAAGTAGAGGCAGATACAGTTCACATTATTTCTCACATATCTAGAAATGAAGCCCAAGCCGATTCTGGAGAAAGAAAAGGTGGGCATAGACTTGTCCATAATGATTTCACTACTAACTTCGGTTCCACTCTGGACCCTTTTTTAAAAGAGACTGGCCTCAAACCAAAAAGAGTTATTGTTTATAACCTTTGGAGAAGGTTTGATAAAGACGGAGTTGATACTCCTTTTGCAGTATGTGATAAAAGAACAGTGTCTGAAAAAGAATTAATACCTACAGATTTATTTAATTATCTTCCCGGTCAGGAGGAAGCATTAACGGTTGAAATTTGTCAGTCATCTCATAATGATTCACATAAATGGTACTTTTATCCAGAAATGAATAAAGATGAAGTACTTATGTTTAAAACATATGATTCTGATGAACAACCTTTTATTCCAACCTTACATAGTGCGTTTGATTACCCAGAAACTCCTGAAGGAGCATCACCAAGAAAGAGTATAGAAGTAAGAGCAGTTTGTTTCTTCAATTAAACCCGAATGAAAAATACTACCTACGAAGTTAAGAATTCAGATGAATACCTTTCTAAAGCTAGGGAGGTAATACCAGGAGGAATCTTTGGGCACTATAAATACGCCGTCAGAGATTCAGGCCCAAAATTTTTCTCGAAATCTGAAGGAGCTTATTTTTGGGATCTAGATGACAATCGTTATGTAGATCTAATGTGTGGTTATGGCCCTTCGATACTTGGATACAATAATCCTGAAGTTGAAGAAGCATTTCAGTTATCTTCTGACAAAGGGAATACTGTTAGTATTGCCTCTCCAGTCATGGTTGATCTCGCTTCAAAATTGGTCGATATGATTGATATTGCTGACTGGGCTCTTTTTGGAAAAAATGGAGGTGACGCAACTAGCTTGGCAGTAATGATAGCCAGAGAATTTACCAAAAAAGAAAAAATAATAAAAATAGATGACGGCTATCATGGAGTAGCTCCTTGGATGCAAGATGAGAGTCGACCAGGAATCATTCCTTCTGACAATCAGCACATCCTCAAAGTAAAATGGAATGATATAGATCAATTGGAAAATTTACTTCAGGATCAAGGCGACAAAATAGCGTGTTTTATATCTTCACCTTACGATCATCCTGTTTCCCGAGATAATTCTTTACCAGAGGATGGTTACTGGAAAAAAGTTACAAGTTTATGTAAAAAATATGGTGTCTTAACTATTGTCGATGATGTGCGAGCTGGATTTAGAATAAATTTGAAAGGCTCAAATGTCACTTTTGGCTTCTCTCCAGATATGATTTGTTTTGGTAAGGCTATTGCAAATGGTCATCCTTTGGCTGCTTTGGTTGGAACCAATGAGTTAAAAGAAGCTGCAGAGAGAGTTTACTTCACTGGTACTCAATTCTTTAGCGCTCCGCCAATGGCCGCTGCTATTGCTACACTCAATGAACTAGAAAAGGTGGATGCACCTTCTAAGCTAAAACAATATGGAGAAGATCTTAATAATCGCTTGGTACAAGTTGCACAAAAAAAAGGTTTCAATTTAATAGCGTCAGGCATCCCTTCTATGCCTTATTATCGACTCGAAGGTGTAAGTTTTGAAACTCACTTTCAATGGATAGATGAGTGCGTTAAGCGAGGAGTCTACATGCTTGGTTATCATAATCATTTTATATCCTTAGCACATAGTCTCGAAGATATAGATTTTATAGAGAATGCTGCAAGCCAAGCATTCGATAGCCTATAGCAAATTTCTTAAGTTATGCTCGAAGTAGAGTTAGAACTTTTCTTTCTTATTATTGTTCTAGCAACCTTTGCAACGGCTTTCCTCTCTTCTATTTTTGGAATGCTGGGTGGATTAATTCTCATGGGGATATTGGTAAGTTTACTGCCAGTTGCACCGGCCATGGTTCTCCATGGTCTCATACAGACAACTTCAAATGGATATAGGGCTTGGTTAAATAGAAATGATATAAATTGGAAGATTATCTCTAGCCTTTTACTTGGAAGTATTCTTTCTTTAATTATTTTATTCTTTATAGCATTTCAACCAAATCAGATAACTGTCATTTTTGCACTTGGCGTTTTACCTTTCATTGCCTGGTTAGTACCAAAAGAAATCTCTTTAGATATTACCAAACCTCCCATAGCAGTCTTAGCTGGCTTTGTAGTCGTTTTTACCAATCTTATTGCTGGAGTAGGTGGTCCATTGCTTGATGTTTTCTTTCAAAGAGTAGAAATGACTCGCCATCAAGTAGTAGCAACTAAAGCAGTTGCACAAACGATTGGCCATATTTCTAAAATAGTCTTCTTTGGAGGTTTGATTATCTCTTTCAATTTCGAAAACTGGCCTGATCCTTTATTGTTAGCAACAGCAGTTGTACTTTCTGTAATAGGAACTACTCTAGGAAAGAGAGTTTTAGATATAATAGATGATGAAATTTTTTTCCGATGGACACAAATCATAATCCTGTCTGTAGGAGCCCTATTTATAATCAGAGGTCTTTATCTGCTTGTGTGATAAGAGAAAGACTCCCATTGAGAGACATATGAAAAGATTAGAAGATAAAGTTGTAATTATTACTGGAGCCACTGGTGGTATTGGCAGGGCCGCTGTTGAGTTGTTTATCAACGAAGGTGCAAATGTTGTCATGGTGGACCTTAATGAAGACGCCTTGATAGAAGTATCAAATAAAATTAATTCTAATAAATTAAGTTACTTTCAAGGAGACGTAAGCATCCTTGCAGATAATAAAAGGGCTGTGGAATTGGCTATTGAGCGACATGGAGGTTTAGATGTATTCATTGCAAATGCAGGAGTGGCTGGAGATGTACAACCAATAACTGAATATGATGAAGAAACTTTTGATAAGGTAATGGCGGTTAATGCCAAAGGTCCATTTTTAGGTCTTAAAGCAGCCATTCCGCATATGAGTGAAAGAGGAGGAGGAAGCTTCGTTGTAACTTCAAGCGTTGCTGGTGTTACGGGTGCTTCACTTTTATCGCCCTATGTTATGAGCAAACATGCCGTAGTAGGCTTGATCAAGTCTGCTGCAAAAGAATGTGCAGATATGAATATTCGAGTTAATTCTGTAAACCCTTCTCCTGTAGAAACCAATATGATGAGAGTTTTGGAAGATGGCATGAATGAATTAAATGAAGAAGATAATCCTAAAACTCAGATTGAACAAACAATTCCATTAAAGAGATATGCAGAACCAATAGAAATAGCAAATTTACTATTATTTCTATCCGGTGACGAGAGTAAATTCATAACTGGTTCCGTTCATATGATTGATGGAGGATTCACTGCTTAATATGTCAAAAGGAATTGCTATACACTGGTTCAGACAAGATCTTAGAATTAAAGATAATCCGTCATTAGAGGCTGCTAGTCAGTATGAATCAATCATCCCTGTTTATATCTTAGATGATGTTAACTCTGGCGAATTTGCTATGGGAGCGGCTAGTAGATGGTGGTTGCATAAATCTCTAGAGAAACTGAATGAAAGCTTGGGAGGAAATTTATTAATTTATAAAGGAAACCCCTCTGATATTTTTAATAATATTATGAAAGAGCAAGATATCTCCTATATTTCCTGGAATAGATGTTACGAGCCTTGGAGGATAGATAGAGATAAAGCTATAAAGAAAGATCTTGAGAGTCAAAATATTAACGTAGAGAGTTTCTCAGGTGCTTTACTTTGGGAGCCTTGGAAAATCTCAAAAGATGATGGAACGCCTTACAGGGTATTCACTCCCTTTTACAAGAAGGGATGCTTGAATGCGGACGAACCTAGATTTCCAACTAGTTCTTTGAAGCTCAATAATCTGTATACGAATAAATTGAATTCAGAAAGTATAGAAAATCTAGACTTAATACCTGAAATAGACTGGTATAGAGATTTTGAACCTGAGTGGAGCCCTGGCGAAGAAGGGGCTGATCAATGTCTAGAAGAGTTTTTAGAGTCGGGCTTAATGAATTATAAAGAAGGCCGAAATTTCCCATCTAAAAAATTTGTATCGAGACTCTCCCCCCATTTACATTTTGGAGAAATTTCTTCTAATGAAGTCTGGTACAGAGCGAAAACAAAGGAGACAGAAGAGGGTATTGAAAAAAGTCTAGCTCACTTTCATAGCGAATTGGGCTGGCGTGAATTTTCGTCTTATCTTCTTTATCATTTTCCAGATTTACCAAAAGTTAATTTTCAAAAGAAATTTGATATTTTTCCATGGAAACAGGATGAGACACTCCTTAAACTCTGGCAGTCAGGAAATACCGGATATCCAATTGTTGATGCTGGTATGAGAGAGCTTTGGAAAACGGGATATATGCATAATAGACTGAGGATGGTAGTAGGTTCTTTCTTGGTAAAAAACTTACTCATTCATTGGCAGGAAGGCGAAAGATGGTTCTGGGATTGCTTGGTAGATGCTGATTTGGCAAGTAATAGTGCTAGTTGGCAATGGGTAGCTGGGTCAGGAGCTGATGCGGCTCCATATTTTAGAATATTTAATCCTATCACTCAGGGATTGAAATTTGATCCAGATGGCGAATACACAAAGAAGTATGTCCCTGAGCTTAAAGATTTACCAAATAAATATCTTTTTAGTCCGTGGGAGGCTCCAAAAGAAGTACTTGAGTCTGCTGGGATAGAGCTAGGTAAGGACTATCCTCAGCCTATTGTTGATTTAAAAATCTCAAGAGAAATTGCTTTAGAGGCTTTTGCTACTACAAAAAAAGATATTAATGAGTAATCAAGAAATAAACAAACAAGAATCGTCAGGAATTTCTTGGACTTGTCGTCACACATGGAGGCAGTCATCGATCAATACACTATGGTGTCTGCTAGGGTGCTCAATTGGAGATTTTGGAACTATATTATTTTTTCAAATAAATGAAATACCATTTCCATTACTAGGAATTATGACTTTAGCCATTATCAATGGCTTGATAACCTCTATCATCCTAGAAACTATCATCCTCTCTCGTCAAATGAATTTAAAAGAGGCATTCAGCACAGCTACAGGTATGTCACTGATTTCTATGATCTCCATGGAAGTTGCTATGAATACTGTTGACGTTATTTTTGCTGGAGGAGTTTTAGTAATGTGGGTTATACCTTTAATGTTAATAGCAGGGTTTATTACACCTTTACCTTATAACTACTATAGATTGAAAAAATATAATATCGCCTGTCATTAGTCATGTCTGGTGAAACTAATCTAGAGAAGATTTTAAAAAATCTTGATCCGTATATAGTTAAAGAATCTTTCATTTTTATGACCTCAGATGCTGAGCCTACAGAATTATTCAAAACTTTAAATCCAATAGCAACCTTCATGGAAGATGAAGGACTGACATTAGTAATCACACAACATTGTGCAGATAAAAATGCTATAAAATATGATTCAGTTTTTAAATGTATTTCTTTGGGAGTTCATTCAAGTCTTGAAAGCTATGGACTCATTTCTACCATTTCTAATGAGTTGACTAAATCTAATATTTCTACAAATGTATTTTCAGGTTATTTCCATGATCATATTTTTGTAGAAAGTAATAAGGCCAATCAAGCCTTAAAGGTAATATCTTCAATAAGTATTTTCTAAAACCGTAAGTGTATTTTTATGCTTATAATGAATACAAATAATCAAAGGAGAGAAATATGTTAAAACTGCATTTTGCACCAAACTCAAGAGCCGGAAGGATTCTTTGGTTGCTTGAAGAGCTTGAATTGCCTTATGAACTCAACAACATGGCATTTAGCCCTACGGATCTAAAGTCAGATGAGCATAGAGCTAGACATCCACTAGGCAGAGTACCTGTCCTTGAAGATGGCGACACACAAATCTGGGAATCTGGAGCCATAACAGACTATATTCTTGAAAAACATAAAAATGGTGGATTAAAGCCTTCTGTTGATTCTGAACATTTTGCTAAATATCTTCAATGGTTTCATTATTGCGAAGGTATGGTTATGCCACCAATGAACACAATAGTTGTTCATACTATTATTCTCCCTCCTGAAAGAAGAGATGAAACGGTCTTAGGACAAGCTCAGAGGCTTCTTGCTAATGCTTTAAAACCAGTTAATGAAGATCTTGAGGGTAAGGATTATCTAATTGGTGATTTCTCGGGTGCAGATATTATGTTGGGGCATTCTTGTTTTATGAGTAATAGATTGGGTTGCGTTTCTGATGAAATGAGCAACATAAAATCATATGTAGAAAAAATTGAAAGTCGTCCTGCTTTTAAGAAGGCTATTGAGACTCAATAAGATTTGTCAAAAATAAGGATATTTTCTTATCTTCCAAATCCTAGAGTTTGGAAATCACTTATAACTGCAAAACTTGCTGGTGTAAAAATTGAAGTAATAGGTGATAAACCAAAAGAATTATCAAAATGGTTATGGGACTTTGATGCACGGCTTATATCCGATGAAGAAAAATTAGAGCTCGATTCTTTTAAAAGGAAAGGGAAGAGAGGTTTTGAAGGTCATCTTTACAAAACTGACAGTTTTATCAAAGAACATCCATTTGGAACAGTGCCTGCAGCATTCGTAGGTGATGAAAGAATGGGTGTTTTCGAATCCAATAGTATTTTGAGAGCTGTTGCTAGACAAAGTAAAGATTCTTCACTATATGGGGGAAAGAACATAAGTCTTCAATCAAGAATAGATAGCTTTTTAGACGTCAATTTGGTTTTTTCGAGAGAATTCCAAGTTTATCTATTAGAGATGGATGATGTACTTAACTCGACTTACAAGAGAATGAAAGAAGCTTATGAGTTTTATCTCAATGGCGTGGAAGAGGCTCTGTCGGTATCGAATTTTATAGTTGGTAATGAATTGACGATAGCTGATATTTCCTTTGTTTGTGAGTTATCACAATTTTTAAGAGAAGGTCATTATGTAGAAGCTCTCAAGAAAGTTGATCTCGTTCCCATTAGTCATAGTTTCCAAACAGACTATCCATTGTGTTTTTCTCATCTGAAGACACTTTCTAAGAAAAAAGAATTCTCAGAAATCATGGGCTCTTATCTAGACTGGTATAAAATGTAGAATATCTTATGGATTATGTTGCATTAGCTGTTCCTTTTTTTCTACTAGCTCTGATAGTAGAGTTTCTCTATGGGTGGTTAACAAAAAAAAATACCTATCGATTAAATGACACAATAAGTAGTTTGTTTATGGGCTCTTTGAGAGGCACTAGTTCTGTTCTAAAAATTGGTTTTAGTGGTTTTATTTATTACCATATAGAGACCTATTTTTCTCTATGGAGGATGAATAGTGAGCTAATAATTACTTGGATCTTTGCTTTCATAGCATATGACTTTTTTTATTATTGGTTCCATAGAATCAGTCATGAGAGACAAATTTTTTGGGCTTCTCACGTGGCACATCACCAAAGCGAAGAGTACAACCTTTCAACTGCCTTGAGACAAACGGGCACTGGATTTCTTATATCCTGGGTCTTTTATATTCCTTTATTCTTAATAGGCGTTCCATCTTATGTAATGGTGTCTGTAGCTTCTATAAACTTAATCTACCAATTCTGGGTTCACACAAGACATATACCAAAACTTGGTTGGTATGAATGGATCTTTGTTACACCCTCAAATCACAGAGTTCATCACGCACAAAACGATCTTTATATAGATAGAAATTATGGTGGTGTTTTTGTTATATGGGACAGATTATTCTCAACATTCCAAGAAGAGCATGAAGATGAAGAATGTGTATATGGAATTAGAGGTTCGATTAAAACTTTTGATCCTTTGAAGGCAAATTTCCATATTTATGCAAAGATTTCTAAAGATATTGCTTATTCTTTAACTTTTTCTAATTTAATTAATGTTTTAACCGCTAGAACAGGCTGGTCTCCTGATGGAAATATGAATGGCTCATCTAAAGAAAAATTTAATATAGAAGAATTTAGTAAGCACAATCCTGAAACTGGTAAATTCATAAAATTCTATGCTTTAGTACAATTCCTTTGTATGACTTACGCTGCGGTAGTTATTTTCCCCAGTAATTCTCTAGAATATTATCAAGGAGTGATTTTACTATCTGTTGTCAGTTTTTCTATGTACTGCACAGCTAAATGGTTAGATGCAGAAAGAATACTCATACTTGAATATCTAAGGTTAACTATGATTTTTGGTTGTGTAGTCTATTTATACTTCATTAGCCCTCAGATGCTTCTTCTCTATGTTTTATTTACATACTTAATTATCAATATTGTATTTCTTCCTTTTCTTAGAAAAGCTATTTGAACTAACGTATGGATATTCTTGAAAATTGGATTCAAACATTTCCTGATTTTCCTTCTAAAGGTATTCTTTTTAGGGATATCAGTCCTCTGTTAGCTGATGCCCAAGCCTTAAAGATAGTAAAAGAAAAACTATGTGAGAGCATTCAGCCTTTAAGACCAGATTTTATTGCAGGCATTGATGCTAGGGGTTTTCTATTTAGCACTTTAGTTGCAGAGTCCTTGGGTATTGGATCGTTGATGATAAGGAAATCCGGCAAGCTTCCAGGAGAATTGGTTGAAAAAAGCTATAGCCTTGAGTATGGATCGAATACTTTGAGCATGCAAAGGATTGACCTACATAAAAAAAAGGTACTGATAATAGATGATTTATTGGCAACTGGCGGTTCAATGAAATGTTCTAAAGATTTACTGGAATCTCAAAATGCTCAGGTTGTAGGTGGCGCTGTAATTATTGAACTAAAGTCGCTGGGTGGAGCTGATTTATTTGATGTACCAATTATTAGCTTACTAAGTTATGACGATTAAAGTAAATAAAGAGGAAACTTTAATAGCGGTAGCACTCGAAGATGAAATCGGTAGAGACCTTTTAACAGGATGGAGGGTTGTCTACACAGGAATAGGCAAAGTGAATGCTTTAATCACACTAGGAAAAGCTATAAGAGAAAAAAGGCCTAAGCACATAATTAATTTTGGCACCGCAGGATCATCAAGTCCAGATTTGAGCGGTCTTCATGAAGTTACATTATTTAAGCAAAGAGATATGGATGTAAGTCCTTTAGGCTTTGAAATAGGAGAAACCCCTTTAGATCAAATTGGTAATATCAGTTTTAATAGAGATGGTCTTAGTTGCGGCACTGGAGACAGTTTTGTTAATTCTATCCAAGACATAGATACCGACTTATATGATATGGAGTCCTATGCCATCGCAAAATTATGTCTTATTGAGGACATAGATTTCCTTTGCTTCAAATACATTAGTGACAAAGCTGATGAAAAGGCATCAACAGACTGGCAAAAAAATGTTTCAGATGGTGCTATATTTTTTAAAAGATTATTGGATTCTTTAAATGAATGATCTAAAAATAGTTGCTTATCAAGAGCAATATAAATTAGATTTTGAACTTCTTAATAGACAATGGATAGAGGAATATTTCGAAATGGAAGAAGAGGATCTAAGTATCTTACAAAATCCTCATAGCTATGTTTTGGAAAAGAACGGAGAAATATTTTTTGCTATCAAAGGAGGCAAAGTAGTTGGAACTGCTGCAATGGTACCTACTGAAATTGGAATATTTGAATTAGCAAAAATGGCAGTTGAAAAAAATTATCAGAATCATGGAATTGGTAAGCAGTTATTAAAAAGGTGTATAAAATTTGCGAAAGAGAGGGAAGCAAGTGAGATTTTTTTGATCACAAATGACATTCTGAAACCTGCTCTTAATTTATATCTTTCTTGTGGTTTTGAATTAAATGAGCAGAATGATGATAATAGATACCTAAGGGGTAATACTAAAATGAACTTAATTCTTGGAGAGAAATAAAATGATAAATTTAGATTTAACTGGAAAAAGGGCTGTAGTCACTGGTGCCAGTCTGGGCATTGGAGAGGCTACAGTAAAAATGCTTGCTGAACATGGAGCTGATGTTTCTTTTTGCGCAAGAAGTTCGGAATCAATAGACAAGCTGGCATCTTCAGATATAAAGAATGGCTCTATAAAAGGCTTTGTAGCAGATATGGGAAAAAAAGACTCTACCCAAGATTTCATAGATAACGTTCTTTCTGAAGGGAATGTAGATATTTTAGTAAATAATGTTGGGGCTTCACCTTCAAGAAATTTTCTTTATATGACTGATGAAGACTGGCAGGAACTTCACGAGCTGAACCTTTTATCTGCCGTTAGATGCACTAGATCTTTTCTTCCAGGAATGCGAGAAAAAAAATGGGGAAGGGTGGTTATGATTTCAAGTTCAGCCGGCAAATATCCCAATGCAGCATTAATAGATTATGGGGCAACTAAAGCGGCAATGATTTCTATTTCTAAATCTCTTGCAAGAAAATATGGACCAGACGGTGTTTTAATTAATTCCGTTCTGCCAGGTTTAATACATACTGCTATGTGGGAAAGGGCAGCAACCGAGATTGCTGAAGCCACTGGAGGAAATATGGAAGATGTCATTAAAGGAAATGGTGCATCTGTTCCCGTAGGTAGATATGGCACTTCTGAAGAGGTAGCCTCACTCATTACATTTTTGTGTTCAGAAGCGGCTTCCTACGTGAGTGGCACTTCTATTGAGGTTGATGGAGGCCAGTCAGGACATATATAGATGAATCAATTCCTGGGTTCTTGTCACTGTAAGCTAATAAAGTTTAAGTTTTTTACTGATCAAATCTTAGATGAACTTTATACGTGTAATTGTTCGTTGTGCCTCAAGAAATCAATCATCATGAAGCCTATCAAGAAAGAAGATTTTTATCTTTTGTCAGGAGAATCCACTCTTAATAATTACCAATGGAACAAGAACATAGCAAAGCATTATTTTTGCACCTTTTGTGGCGTATATACTCATCATCTGCGTAGAAGAGATCCCTCACAGATAAGTATAAATATTATGTGTGTTGATGATATATTGTTGCCATCTACTATAAAAATTAACCAAGTTGATGGAGCAAGTCACGATTAAGATTTATGTTAATTTATAAAAAACCGAATTACTTACTTTTGAAAGCATCTTTGCTTCTTTCCCTGATAGTTTTCTCAGCTTATTTATTGTATTACTTAGGTTTATTCGGATTAATTATCGAATCAGACAAAAGCAAAATATCTTTAGTGATTTTATTGATCTATTTTATTTCTAGTATGCACTGGTTTTTTAATGCCTTATCTTTAGACAAAGAGATTTCAAGTATAGACAGCCCTAATGAGAACACCCTAATCGGTAGATTTATAAAAGAAATAGAGCTTAAAAGCGAATATGGTTCTTTAAATAAACTATCTTTGCTTGAAGATGAACTTTCTAATAGACACTCTATAGGCTACTTGATTGTAGATATTCTTCTAAAGCTTGGTTTAACTGGAACCGTGATCGGCTTTATCCTAATGCTGCTCCCAATTGGAGAAATTAGAGATTTTGATCCTCAGATACTTCAAAAGTTACTTTCGACCATGAGTGGTGGAATGGCAGTTGCTTTGTACACAACACTTACTGGGCTTATAACGAGTATGCTCCTTAAATTTCAATATTTTTTATTAGATTCAAGCTTAAGTCAGACATTAAATCACCTTAATTCAAAGTACCCATGAAGAATAAAATCCTTTTGAAATCTGAAGAACAGGATGTTTTTACAGATCTCCTCTTTAATGCACTGCTCGGTTTTGCTTTCATGTTTGCAATAGCTTTTATGATGATAAATAGCTCAGAAGAATCTGGCAATATTAATACAAAAGCCGAGGTGTTAATCTCTGTCCAATGGCCTGACGAGCATCCTGATGATGTAGATGCTGTGGTAGAGGATCCTCAGGGAAAATTAGTTTGGTATCACAATAGAGACTCAGGCTTAATGCATTTAGATCGGGATGATAGAGGAAACCTAGCAGATAATATTAATCTGAAAGGTGATGTTGTTTCTAGTCCAATTAATCAAGAGACAATAACTGTAAGAGGGTTACAGACCGGAGAATATGTAATTAACCTCCTTCACTATAAGTCTAACTTTAAAGAACCATTGCCCGTGACTGTGAAGGTAGAAAAATTAAATCCTTCAGTAGAGCTTATTTATTATGGCCAACATTTTCTTAATGGAGTAGGGGATGAGATTACCGCTCTAAGATTCTTTGTAAATGGAGATAAAGAGGTTTCTGATACCAATCAAATCCCTAAAAGACTTCTTACAAAAGCACTCGGATCTAAATAATAATGCTAGAAGAAAGGATCTTATTGACTTTGGCTTACGTAATCATTTCAGCCTTGTTGTTGATATTTTGTTTTTATACTGGTTTTTCTAAAAAGATTAAATTAACAGGTATTGTTGTTTTAACTTTCTTTTATATATTTAGTTGGAAGGGGTATGAGGGAATATTAGGGTGGCCAACTTCAGAAGAATTACCTGAACTATTTAATATTAATTGGGTTGTAATACAAGAACCTAACAAAGCACAGAGCAATGAAGGAAGTCTTTTTCTTTGGGTTAGTGAAGTTGATGAGTTTAATAAATCATTTGGTGATCCTAGAGCCTATAGGTTGGTCTGGAACGATGACAACCACAAGAAGGCACAAGATGCTCTCCATAAAATTAAAGAGGGTCAGCAACTTAATGGAAAAAAATCTTATGGTGTCTTAAATAAAGACAATGAAGGAAAGGATTCCGATGTTTACGACATTCAGGAAGGGGATCCGGAATTAGGGAGCCCTTCATTTGAATTTATTGAAGTGCCCCCGTTAGATTTGCCTGCTAAAACAATGATTTTAGACCAGTAAGCTAATCCTCTTCTTGTCCAAACCAAGTAAATTGAGGAGCTTCCAAATTACCAAGAGCCACTTCTCTATCTTCATGAGCTCTTGCTTTGACATAATGATGAATATTTTCTACTTCCTGTTCAGAAAGAACATCTGAAAATGACGCCATACCATTACTTGCAAGCAGGCCTTCTAAAACAATTTGATTAAATGCATCATGTGTACCAGCAGACATTTTCCTTAAGTCAGGTATACCGCCAGCAGATTTAACAATAAATCCGTGACAAACTGCACAATAATCATTGTAGTTGCCTTCTCCATTTTGCATTTGATCAATGCTAACTTGCACTAGTTTCTGTTCAGGAATTGTTTTATCCCTTACATTTGGAATAGGGAGAGTTTTTTCACCCCCAAGCTTGAAAGTAAGCATTCTTCCAAAATTATTATAAGTTAGAGAGGCTTGTACCTCTATAGGCGGTAAAGGTTCCCCACCGAACATATCACCACCACCAGAGCCAGTCAGGATTGATACATATTGTTCACCATCAATTTCAAAAGTGATGGGAGGAGCAAGCATTGAGGTGTATGTGTTGAATTCCCAAAGCCTTTCACCTGTTTCTTTATCGTAGGCAGAAAACATTCCTAATGCATCTCCTTGGAATACTAATCCACCAGCTGTACCAAGGACTCCACCATTCCAGTAATGTGGAATAGGCACTGACCATTTTGTTTCACCTGTAAGGGGATCAAAGGCTTTTAGAAAGCCTCCGGGTTTAGGCTGTGACTCTAGATTATTTAGAATATTTTGAGCTAACGAGCTCATTTCTATGCCCATATTCCATCTTCCCGGATCCCTTTTATAGACACCCGTTTTTTTGTAGTCTTCCTGTATTGCATAGAAAAAAGCATTTTCTTGTGTAGGTATGTAAGCTAACCCAGCATCAATGTCGATCGACATGGCCTGCCAATTATGGGCACCTAAAGGACCTGGTAACACCCAAGCACCATTTTCTGTATAGTCAACTTCTGGATTTTCAACCGGTCTTCCAGTCTCAAGATCTACATGAGTCGCCCAAGTAACTGCTGCAAAAGGATGAGCTCGAAGAACTTTACCATTCATTCTATCGATGACATAAAAGAAGCCATTTTTTGGAGCTTGGAGTAAAACCTTTTTCATTTCTCCGTCTATTTCCATGTCAGCTAGAGACATATCTTGTACAGCTGTGTAATCCCAGTTATCTTCAGGTGTGGTTTGGTAATGCCATTTATAAACACCTGTATCTGCATCTACAGCAACTATTGAGGAAAGAAATAAATTATCACCTCCACCAGGAGATCTTATTTCCCTTGTCCATGGAGACCCATTTCCAACCCCTAGATATAAATTATTAAAATCAGGATCAAAAACTATTGAATTCCATACTGTTCCGCCTCCACCAAACTCCCACCAATTAGTGCCTTTCCAGGTTTTTGCAGCCATTTCCATTGCTGGATCTTCAAATCCTAAATCAGGATTGCCAGGTACAGTATAAAATCTCCAGACTTGATTCCCGCTCTCTGAGTCATATGCTGTAACATATCCTCTTACGCCATATTCAGCTCCACCATTTCCAATATATACCTTTCCTTTTGCGACTCTTGGAGCCCCTGTTATTGTATAGGCTCTTGTCCTGTCAATTATTGTATCTACTTCCCAAACCAGTTCTCCATTTTCAGCATTCAAAGCAAAAAGCCTTCCATCAAGACTAGCGGAATAAACTTTACCGTTGTATACCGCAACACCTCTATTCACAATGTCACAACAGGCTTTTCTTGCCCATTCTCCGGGAACTTTTGGATCAAATTTCCAGATTGTTTCTCCTGTCAAAGCATCAACCGCATAAACTCTGCTCCAGGTACTTGTAAAAAACATTATTCCATCAACGACTATTGGAGTAGCTTCGAGTGCTCTGTTAGTACCCATATCTTTAGACCAAACTAGTCCTAAATCACCTATTGTTTCTTTATTGATTTGCTCTAGAGGGGAGAATCTTTGTTCTTCGTAAGTCCTTCCATAGGCTAACCAATTTCCAGGTTCAGATTCTGCAGATAATATTCTGTCATCATCTATTAGACCTATAGACGAAGATCCTGAATTAATAGATTTTTCAGCAATAGTCTCTTCCTCGGAATTACTACAACCAGAAATAATTATCGCTAGTGCAAATACTAAAAAGTAGATTTTATTCTTCATTAATTTCCCCAATTATTAGCCTTACTCTAACTCTTTTTTTTAACTTTTGGAATATACACCTTCATAAGATTTACTATATGATTAACTTATATATGAAGATATTTATAGTTTTATTTAGTTTACTTATTTCTTTAAAAGCAATGCCAGAAGTTATTGATAATTTAAATGACAAAAGAGTTGAGTGGACTCCTTTCTCTGATCAAGTTATGGGTGGTATTTCCGAAGTTAATTTTTTAGAGAAGGAAGAAAATGGTCTTTCTTTTTATCATATGGAAGGACAAGTCAGCACTGAAAATAATGGAGGCTTTATTCAATTTCGAGCTGAGTTGGAGATAGCAGACTTACCTTATGAGGGTTTGAAGATTAGAACCCGAGGGAACGGTGAGGAATATTATCTTTTTCTACGAACTTCAAAGACTAGACTGCCGTGGTTGTATTACGGCTCACCTTTTATTGCTTCAAAAGATTGGCAATGGCTAGAAATACCTTTTTCTTCATTTAACAAAAGTGAAGGAAGGTTTAGTCGGTTTGTTCCCGAAGAATTCGATCCAACAACAATTAAGAGTATTGGTATAGTCGCTTATGGAAAAGATTTCTATGCCGATATAGATGTAGCAGGTCTAGAACTTTATTAATCTAAATCTCTAAAATTAGGTGTCCTTTTGCCAAGAAATGCACTGACACCCTCTTTAAATTCTCGATTATCTAACAAGACTCTTTGAGTGTCCCTTTCATGATCTAGTTGTTCACTTAGAGAGCTAGAAAGTGCTTTATTGTGTGCCTTAGAGACTGCTTTTAAGCCTTTAATAGCTCCATCAGCCAGTCTATTAGCTATTTTTAGTGTTTCTTCCATGAATTGGTCATCAGGATAATAATCCCAGATTAATCCCCATTCTTTAGCCTGTTTGGACGGTATATCATCTCCAAGTAATCCCATTCCGTTAGCTCTTGCTCTTCCTACTAGGTTTGGTACAAACCAAGAAGCGCCAACATCAGGAATGATCCCAAGATTTGGTCCAAAGACCAATTTAAATTTTGCAGACTCAGAAGCGACTACTAAATCTCCGGAGAGTGCTAAACCTACACCACCTCCTGCTGCCATGCCATTTATTGCTGTTATAACTGGTTTGTCTATAGAAGTAATTAATCTTATTAAAGGATTAAAACCAATTTCCATATTATTTGCACCTATCTCGCCTTCAGACATACCTTCTTCACTCGGCCAACCACCATTTGCTAGATCTGCTCCAGAACAGAATCCCCTACCTTCTCCTGTAATAATTATTACCCTAGAATTTTTTTCTTTCTCTATTTCTTGGAAGATCTCGTAGAGACCCATAATCATGTCTTTATTCATGGCATTAAGTACTTCAGGTCTGTTGAGGGTTAGAATCAAGACGCCATTATCTTTTAACTCTTTTTTTATAGTTGTATTCATATTTATTTAATCAAATTGTTTATCAGTACTGGCAAAGAGGAAATAAAAGATTCCTCCAAAGAAAGTTATACCAGCTACGACATAAAATACCATATCCCATGAATTAGTGGCATCAAGAATTATTCCTGTTAGGACTCCTCCTATCAAACCAGGCAGTGCAGCTACCATATTGGTAATGCCCATCAATCTTCCGGTATGCTTAGGACCGATATCGGCATGATTAACTATAAAACCTCCCGCACTAAAACCACCAAAGACATTTCCCAGACACATAATTGCAATAATTCCTGCAACACTCTCAAGTTCTGGAACAATGCATAGGCATATCCCACTTCCTCCAAAGGCTATAGAGTTACAAAGCTTCCTGACAGTAAGGAGGCGAATGCCTTTATTAGTTAAATAGTCTGCAAAGTAACCACCGATGTTAATAAATATGAAAGACGCAATATGAGGTAGCATTGCTAGCAAACCTACCGCAGCCATTGGAACACCTAGACCATCTTTTATAAATATAGGTAGCCATGACAAAAAAACAAATAAACTGTAATTACTACAAAAATGAGCAACAGTTATAGCCCATAGCGCTCGATTTGATCGCCAGGCTGAAAAGGGAAGCGCTTCAGCTACGTCATTTGCTGGAGCATTTTCTGTAATAAATTTCAGTTCTTCTGGAGAAATATTTTGATCATCTTTTGGAGACGATTCGATCATTCTTTGCCAAAAAATATACCAAATAAAACCAAGCCCGCCATAAAGATAAAATGCCCATTGCCAACCCAGATTTAAAATGATGATAGGTGTTACCACTAGTCCAAATATCGTACCTATGGGTATGGCGCTATTTGTTATTGCCACTGATCTTGCTCTTTCGCTAAATGGTACCCATCTAGCATATAGGCTATGCCATGCTGGGAAGGTTATGCCTTCGCCTAAACCCATCCCTATTCTTGCAATAATTAGAGATACCATTCCACCAAAGAAAGCCCATGGTGTTATCAAAGTAAATATAGACCAAACCACTAATCCAACTCCTAAGACAATCTTTGCCCCGATCCTATCTGAAAGTAACCCACCATAAATTTGAGTCACCATGTAACCAATATAAAAACTTCCTAATATGATTCCCTTTTGAGTTTCAGACCATCCTGCTTCTTCACTCATTGGTATAATTGCCAATGAAATTACTACCCTATCTATGTAGCATATAAAAACTGCTGCCACAGTTAGAGCTATAACTTTAAATCTTTGATGCATTTGGTTCTCCTTTCCCCAATTACCTTAATAAGATAACCGTTAATGAGATTAATTAAAAATTATTTAATAAATTAGTTATCATATTTAAGAATTAAAAGGAGATAGGTTTTGAAAAATCAAAATAATGATTATTTACTGAGTGGAATAAAAGTTATAGATGCGGCAAGTTTTATAGCTGGTCCATCTGCTGCAACGATCATGTCTGATTATGGAGCTGAAGTAATAAAGATTGAACCGCAAAGTGGAGATAGTTTAAGAAATCTTATTACCAACGGAAGAATGCCGGAAGGTCCTGAAAATTATTGCTGGGAGTTAACATCAAGAAATAAAAAGAGCATTTCACTTAATTTAAAAGATAAACAAGCTCATAAGATTCTGGTAGATCTCATTAAAGAGGCAGATGTTTTTGTTACAAATATGCCTTTTCCGGTTAGAAAGAAATTGCATATTACAGCTGAGGAGATCCGACCTCATAATAGTAAACTTATTTACGCCTCACTTACTGGTTATGGTGAGGTTGGACCAGATGCCAATAGAACGGCTTATGACTCAATAGCATGGTGGGCCCGAAGTGGGTTGATGGACTTTGTTAGGCCTTCAAACAATTCAGCCGTAGCGTGGTCAACTCCAGGTATGGGAGATCATCCCACTGGTATGGCTCTATATGGGGCAATAATGACAGCCTTATTCAGAAGAGAAAGAACAGGTGAAGGTAGTGAAGTCTCAACTTCTTTAATGGCCAATGGTGCATGGGCAAATGGTGTATTTATTCAAGCGGCCCTTATGGATGTAGAGTTTCCTGAGCGGACCGAACCTCTCCCACGACATCCTTTTTATGATTTTTATACAACTAAAGATAATAGAGAATTTGCACTGGGAATGATAAATTCAAGAATAGAATGGCCTAAACTGATAGAGGTACTTAATCGTCCGGATTGGACAGAGAGAAATCTTTTTAACTTTGATGATGCTTTTGAAAATGCAGATGTAATAAGATCAGAACTAACCGTAGAATTTAAAAGCAGGACTTTAAAAGAAATTAATGAACTGCTCAGAAACTCCGGTGTAACTTTTGGAGTTTTAGGGAAAACTACTGACCATAGAGAAGATAAACAATTCCTAGAAACTAAAACTCTTGTTCCATTGGAGCATGAATCATTTGATAATTTGTTGACCGTTAATAGCCCTTTTGTCATAGAAGAAGAAAATAAAATAGAATTTACTAGAGCACCTAAAGTAGGGGAGCATACTAGAGAGGTATTAATCGAAATGGGTTATCAAGATTCTGAATTAAATGCTTTAAAAAATGATAATTCAATTTTTTGGCCAGAAAAATAAGGAAAATTAATGTATAAATACAAAAATCTCTCATTGCCTATAGTACTAGTCATTTTATTTTCTGCTTGTTCCAAAGAAGAGGCCTGCATAGAAGCTGATTTAGTAGTATTCAATACAAATATATATACAGGCTTTACAGATGCACCAAAAGCAGAAGCCCTAGCAATCAAAGATAAGAAATTTATTTTTGTAGGTAGTAACTCTGAAGCCTCGGTCTTCACCTGCGGCACTAACAAGACTGTTGATTTGCAAGGTGTCCATGTTTATCCAGGATTTATCGATGCTCACGCTCATCTAAAAGGTATTGGTTATCGAGAAATGAATCTTAATCTGCAAGGGGCAGAAAGCTTAAAGAGCATGTTAACTCAGGTTGAAATTCACTCAAATAAATTAACTAAAGGAAGTTGGGTCGTGGGAAGAGGTTGGATAGAAAAGAAATGGCCGGAAGCTAGATTCCCCACTCTAGAGGAACTAAATGCAATCTCTGAAGAAAATCCTATTGCATTAGAAAGGGCAGATGGACATGCCATTATTGTAAATAGTTTAGCTCTTGAAATGGCCGGAATAGATCGAGATACACCTAACCCTATCGGAGGAAAGATAGATAAAGATGAGAATGGAGAGCCAAATGGAGTATTAATAGATAAAGCTTCATTGCTAGTTGAGACAATAATACCCAAAAAGAGCAGGTCAGAAGAGAAACAAGCCTTGAGAGAGGGGTTAAATAGAACTGCAGAAATGGGCTGGACTCAACTACATGATGCAGGATCTCCTCTTTCTGACTATGAACTTCTAAAGGAAATAAAAGAAGAAGAGGGCATGCCAGTGAGAATCCAGTTCTATGTTAGTGATGGTGAAGAAGCCATTCAATTTATAGACAATGGTCCTTATCTTGATGAAGAACATATGCTTACTGCAAGAGGCGTGAAGCTTTATGCTGATGGGGCCATAGGATCAAGAGGAGCTGCATTTTTTGAAAAGTATGATGATTACGAAACAAGAGGTTTTTTAATTTTTCAGAAAGAAGAAACAATGCCAAAGCTTATTAAGGCATTGGTTAATGGAATTCAAATACAAACTCATGCCATAGGAGACTTGGCAAATAAAGTAACCTTAGATTGGTATAAAGAGGCATTCGATACTGTTTCTTCTGCCAATAGGATGATTATTGATCCTAGATGGAGGGTAGAGCACTCTCAGAATATACGGCCTTCTGATCAACAAAGATTTGCAGATATGAATATCATAGCGTCAATGCAACCTTCTCATGCCATTGGCGACTTACATTTTGCTCACAAAAGACTGGGTGAAGATAGATTAGAAAATGCCTATACATGGAGGAGTTTAATTGATTTGGGTGTTTTGGTGGCTGGAGGTTCTGATGCTCCAGTAGAAATTGGGGATCCAAGAATAGAGTTTAAAGCCGCAGTTAGCAGAAAGGATCTAGATGGTTATTCCCAAAACTATTGGAACCTTGATCAATCTGTTACAAGAGAAGAGGCATTATATATGTTTACTAAATGGGCGGCATACTCTGTTTTTGAAGAAGACATTAAAGGCACGATAGAAGTTGGAAAGCTTGCAGATCTGACAATTTTTTCAAAAGATTTGATGACGATTCCCGATGAGGAAATAATGTCAGCACAGATAAAAATGACTGTAGTTGGCGGGAAGATAGTTTATTCGAAGTAAAAAAAAGGGCACCTAAGTGCCCTTTCTTTTTTAGATCTAATTTAGAAATCCATACCTACTTTAAAGTAGTAGAAAGCACCATTAAATCCTAAAGGCGCACCTTCAGGGTACTTCATACCACAACATAGAGTAGCTGCAGGACTATCAGGGACTTCATCAGTAACATTTTGTGCTCCTAATGTAAGTGTGTAAGCTCCAAGATCTCTTCTAACTTCTAAATCAAGAGTAAACATATCATCAACTGTTGTAGAGAAAACAGGATCAGAATATATATCCCACCAGATCCACTCATCAACCCAGTTATATCTAGCCATTAATGACCAGTCACCAGTATTGTGAACAGCTGTTAAGTTCCATCTTGATTCAGGAAGTAAACTCTCTAATTGACCGACTCTTGCCGCACCTACTAGACCAGCAGTCTTATCAACTTCAGTTTCAACAGTACTCCAGACAAAAGTTAAGTCTGTATTTCCATTGAACATTTCAGCCGAGTATGTAGCAACTAAGTCAATACCTTCAGTAGTTGTATCAAAGTCATTTACATAGAACCTAAAGTTAGTTAAGTCACCCGCTCCAGGAACACCTTGTGCTAGAAGACTAGCGATGTCAGTTGAAGAAAGTTCTACATCACTACCTTGTGTAATTCTATCTTCTAATTCAATTGAATAAGCATCAAGAGTTATAGACAAAGCATCAGTTGCATTCCAAACGATTCCATAAGATACGTTAAAAGATTCTTCAGGTT
>CAJWIK010000002.1 GCA_913042105.1 uncultured Gammaproteobacteria bacterium | reverse complement strand
CAATGCTTCTGAAGAAGTATGGGCATTCTTCAAAAAATATCTCTAATTAGTTAATGACACTAAGACTTCTCGGTCTTTCTCTCCTGAAAACGGCTTTCTACCATGCATAACTCGATAGTTGTCTATCAATAAAATATCATTATCCTTCCAATATCTAAGCAGGGTTAGTGATTTGGCCAATTCAGAAATCATTT
The DNA here is from genome assembly GCA_913042105.1 of uncultured Gammaproteobacteria bacterium. Classification (GTDB taxonomy): domain Bacteria; phylum Pseudomonadota; class Gammaproteobacteria; order Magnimaribacterales; family Magnimaribacteraceae; genus Magnimaribacter. Next base: position 40,214 of record CAJWIK010000002.1, on the reverse strand, counting down.
GAATACTCGCTTCAGGTATTTCTTCACCATTGCCAAATTTGACAGGTAAGAGATCATCTTCTGAATTCTTTTTCCAACCCAAAGAAGCTGCAAGGACTTGGTTAAAAAATGATTTACTACCATCCTTTAATTCCTTGATAGCCTCAAATGTTTTAGTTGTTACAGATAAATTGTCACCCTCAATCCAGTTCCAAGAATAACCAAGATCATTTAGTCTGATTTCAGCGTCATCTTTAGATATAACTCCTAAAGTTTTTTGCCAACTTCTTCCTTGTCCAGAGACCAACTCATCTCCATTGGACATTACAGAATTATAAATGACCCCATTTTCCTGAAACTTAGCTAGTAATCCTGCATCTTCCTTGAGAATTGCAGTATAAAGATGATCAGAACGGCATAAAGGGGTTTGCCCTCCATTCAGAGAAGCAGATTTACAAAAAAAGAAAATATTTTTGGGGTAGATGGGCGTCTGGGCCATTTCATGATGAAGAAAAATTTCTATTTCTTTTGGTGCCTCATTAGCTGTGAATACCTTATTAGTTTTATTTATCCTTACTGCATTTGAAAGGGACTCTTCATAAGTAAATGTATCGTAATTAAAAGATGATATGAAAAGATCAAAGTCTTCAGCATTTTCTATTGGAAGTCCGCTAAAAAGAACGGCACCATATTCTTCAAGTTGAGATTCAACAGAACCTTTGTTTTCATTAACCCAATTTTTTGTCGATGCTGGAGTTGATAACCCTAAATCATTTTCTATTTCTTGTAAGAAAACTTGATTATTCATAGATTGGGAAGAAAGTATTAAAGGCATCTTCGCAAAATACACCTGGATCGTTATATCTCTTATTAATATTCAAGGCTGATATCTGATCTAATATGAATGGGTCTAGTTTAATTATTGAAGCATCCAAATTTTCTTTCATGCGTGCTTCATTAGAACTCTTAACTACAATTGAAGTTCCTCTGTTTAAAGCCCAGCTTAGAATTAATTGTGCAGGTGATACATTGAGATCTTTTGCAATTGATTGAATGCTCTCATTCTTTAACAGAGACTCACTCTCTTCAGCGCCTCCTAGCTCCTCGTATGATAAAGAGCCTAGAGGAGAAAAAGCCGTTACCTCAAGTCCATAGTTTTTTGCTAAACGAATAAGCTTTTCTTGAGTTAGATAAGGATGAGACTCCACTTGAAGTATTTCAGGTTTAGTTTCACAGTAGTTCATCAGATCATGCAATAAACTTGAGGAGTAATTGCAAATGCCAATATGTTTAGCCAAACCCTCTTTCTTTAATATCTCCATAGCATGCCAAGTATCTGAGAGCGGAACCCTAGAGGGAATCATTACGGGTTCTTTACTATCTGGGTCATTGAACCACTCTGGTGGATATCTTTGGTCGAAAGGTACAAACTCCAACGAAATAGGAAAGTGAATCATATAGAGATCTAAATAATCTAATTGCAAATCCTGAAGTGTTTTCTCTAAAGCAGGCTTAACATGATCAGGATGATGATAGGTATTCCATAGTTTTGATGTTACCCATAGATCTTCTCTTTTACATAGCCCCTGATCGATAGCTGCTTTTATACCTGCACCAACTTCTTCTTCATTGGCATAGTCTGAAGCTGAATCTAAATGTCTGTACCCAGCCTCTATGGCCCTATAGACAGTATTCGAACAAACATCTTTTGGGACTTTCCAAAGTCCAAAGCCAACTTGTGGCATATCTTTTATAGATTTATATTTCATTTTAATTTTTTAAGAACTCTTTTAGATTAACCGCTTCACCTGTTTTGATTGATTCTTGAGCAGCCATACCCAGAATAATTGAATTCAGCCCATCCAAGCAATTTACTAAAGGTTGATTGCCAGTTTTTATGCATTCTATCAATTCTAAATGCTCTACATAACTTGCACCATGATGAAAGCCTACTTCTTTGACTCTTGGATCTTCTTTAATTTCTATCGTGCTATGAGAATTTAATTTTCTATTTGTTAATAAAAGCTCATTACCAGGAATATGAGTCTCCAATTTACCCCTATCCCCGGTCAAAATAATCTCTTGCTCGTACTTTCCTCCTTCTGCAAACATGCACAAATCAAGCATAGCTCTTTGACCATCTTCATAATCTATAAGCACAAATGAATTATCAATTATGTCTGGAATTTTGCCATCATACTGCTCATCTAGATGATTTACAGATTGATCTCCTGATGCATAAACTTTTATTGGTTTACTGGGCATCATAAGATTCATGAGATCAAAGAAATGACAGCATTTTTCTACTAGGGTTCCGCCTGTATTTTTATTAAATCTATTCCAGTTCTCAACCTTTTGTAGAAATGGAAACCTATGTTCCCTTATAGATAACATTTTTATATCGCCAATCTCTTCCACGTGATTAATCAAAGACTGAATAGGTGCCATGAACCTGTACTCCAGACCAATCCAAACAATACCTTGGTGTTTCTTGCTCATCTCAAGTACTTCCAATCCATCAGATAAGTTTGTGCACATTGGCTTCTCAAGTAGAACATGTTTATCTGTTTCAAAGATTTTTCTCATGACATCTATGTGCGTATGGTTTGGGCTGGCCACTACAACTACATCAATATTATCTTTAGACAGAAGCTCTTCATGGCTTGTGTATAAAACAGGATCAAAAGTCTCTCCACATGTCTGTTTTGCCCACTCTCTAGACCTCTTATTGGGGTCTGCAATGGCAACTACATCTACGTTTGGTATTTTCTTGAGATTGCGGATATGTTCGCAACCCATCATCCCAGTTCCTATGATTCCGTAATTTAATTTCATTAAAATTCGATTTTTTCTAAACTTTTTTATTCAAGATATCTATACTGGGAAAGAACCCAACCATAACAGCAAATATAATACATTTCTTTAAAAACTATTGAGCAAATTAGAAAAATTTGAAGTAGATTGCTTGGTTATCGGAGGAGGAGTTTCTGGCATTGCCATTGCAAGAGAACTTTCATCTAAATTTGATAATATTTTTTTAATTGAAAGAAATAATCAAATTGCTCAAGAAACTTCTAGCAGAAACTCTGAGGTAATACATGCTGGAATGTATTACGATCAAGGTTCTTTAAAATCAAAGCTTTGCCTTAAAGGTAAAGAGCTACTTTATGATTATCTCAAGGAGAGAAAGATCGAGTTTAATCGTTGTGGAAAATATATAGTCTCTACATCGGATAAAGAATCAGAAAAACTAAATACTGTTTATGAAAATGGCATGGCATGTGGCGTTGATGATTTAACGTATGATGATTCATTGAAATCGAAATATCCCTTCCTAAGATACAACGAATCTATTTTTTCTCCATCTACTGGAATTTTTGACAGCCATTCCTTCATACACTCATTGAGTAGAGACTTTCAGAGCCAAGGTGGGAACATATTGCTCGGTAATGAAACTTTAGATGTAACTCAATCTAAGAATGGCTTTGAGATTCTGGTTGAAGATAAAAATACTAATCATAAATTCCTGGTTATTTCTAAAGTGTTAGTTAACTCGGCTGGTCTCAATGCAGTCCATATTGCAAATCTTATTAATGATGCAAACAATTATGAAGAAGAATATGTAAAAGGTGAGTATTACACATACCAGGGTAAGGAAAAATTGGGTAGCCTCATTTACCCCACACCAACTGAAAATAGTTTAGGTCTTCATGCAACAATTGATTTGGGCAAGGGAATAAGATTTGGACCTTCCGCTTTTGTCGTTGATGAGATTGATTACAGTCTCTCAAAAGATCAAAAATTAAATTTTGTTGAAGCTGTACAGACTTATTGGCCTGGAATAAAAGAGGAAGATCTTACTCCTGGTTACTCTGGTATTAGACCGAAGCTCAAGGGTATAAAGGACTTTGTAGTAGATTCTGGTGGAGTAAGTAATGCTCAGTATGTAAATGTCCTTGGTTATGCTTCTCCAGGTTTAACATCTTCTTTGGCATTGGCTATAGAAGTTTCAAACAGAATAGACATCTAGCTATCTTAAGCCCGATCCAACCTTAATATTGGACCATAAGATTTCATTATCCTCAGCGCTGATAAATTCATATCTTGCTGTATTGCCATCAATAGTCATTCTAAGATAACCCGGAGTCTCAATATTGAACTTACCCTTATCAGTTTCTAGCGGAGAGCCTCCTGGCAGGGCTCCTGTTGCACTTATGAGTTGAAGCGTTTTCTTATGATCACCTTCATCAGCCAACACATGGTTATGTCCTGTTATGTAAATATCAAAAGTTCCAAAAACATAGTTTTCCAAGAAAATAGCTAGTTGAGGGTTTGCTCTATCTCTATCACCTGAACTAAATAATGGATGATGAGCTACAGCGATAGAAAACTCACATTGATCTTTCATTCTCTCAACTTCTTCCGCAAGCCATCTAATCTGACTGCCTCTTTTATAAAAATAATACAACTTATCAAAAATAGTTGTATCTAGAGCAAAAAAGCATAATTTACCAAACTGCTTGGTATAGAAATTACTAGGGTGATAAATAGAAGGGTAATCTTTTGCAACTTCTAAATAGACAGCAGGGTCGCCTTTGTAGTCATGGTTGCCAACAGTGAGATAAAAAGGAATCTCTGTCTCAAGAAATGGCTTGAAGGGGGTTAGAAAACTATCTTGTAGTTCTGGATCATTAATAGATTGAACGCCCAGTTGCGTGATATCACCCAGATGCCAAACCATTGAACAATCAGAATTAGCCAAAGCCTCAACGACCATTGCTTGAGTTGGATTCACCTCACCGGCATCCCCCACAAAGCAATAAATATCTGATTCATTTGAGGTTATAGATTGAATGACTGATATTGAAATTATCAGTAGCAGGGTTCTAAAAGATTTTATTTTCATGAAATTAGTAATTCTCTTTTGTTCTTCTGTTCAGTGTCTTTGTAAGATATTTGAACATGGAAGTCAGGTGAAGGAAGAGAGCTTTCACCATTCTTAGGCCATTCAAAGATCGATACTGATTTTAACTCTTTTAAGTATTCGTCTATACCAATTTCTTCGAGTTCAATGGGCTCAGAGATTCTATACAAGTCAAAGTGGAATACTTTGTGGCTTTTAGTTTCATGTATTTCTACAAGATTATAAGTTGGGCTTTTAACTAATTCTTCGTAATTGAACCCTTTAAGAATTCCTTTTGTGAAGGTTGTCTTTCCTGCACCAAGTTCACCCTCTAAAAAAATGACAATAGACCTATCAGCTTTAATTTCTCTAATCTCTCTGGCCAGTTCTTCCCCTACTGACATTGTTTCATCTTCGTTAGAGGTGACTATAACTCTACTCATATTTTAGAATTATCCTAAGCTCTTCAATGACATCGCTAGGAGTAAGTCCTGCTTCTCCTACCTCTAAAGAGGCTAAATCTGCAGCTTTAGCATGTAAATCAACTCCAGCTTCAGTAGCATCTTTCAAGCTTAAACCTTGTGCCAATAAACCGGCTATGACTCCAGTAAGCACATCACCCATACCACCAGTAGCCATTCCCGGGTTACCCGCATCACAAAGACCCCACTTTTGAATATTATTAGTTTTATAACAGACAATACTTCCCGATCCCTTTAGAACTACAGTGGCATTAAATTTTTGTTGGATTTTAGCTGCAGCAGTAAATCTATCTGATTCAATAGTTGCAACATCTGTATTGAGTAATCTAGCCGCCTCTCCAGGATGAGGGGTTAGAATCAATTTTCTTGGTAACTTGCTAGATAGTTTCAGTTTGCTTAGAAGATTAAGGGCATCGGCATCCATAATAACTGCAACATCTCTTTTTTCAGCTTCCCAAAATACTCTCTGGACCATTTGTTCTGACCAAGCGGATTGACCTAAACCAGGGCCAATTGCAATAACATTTGGCTTGAGAAGATACTGTTCTAAGTCTTGTCCTGAATTAACACCAATGACCATTACCTCAGGGCAAGAGACTAAACTTGCGCTCACATGATCTGGCCTGGTGGCCAAACTAGTTAATCCTGCTCCAGAATATACTGCAGCTTTAGACGCTAGTATTCCTGCTCCTCCAAAACCAGTATCTCCACCTATAACAACCACGTGCCCGAAATGTCCTTTATGACTATCCTGTTCTCTGTAAACAACTTTATCTATTTTATCTTCATGACTAATGAGTGAAGATGTGGAAGCCACATTAGAAAAAATTTTGCTCGGTATATCTAGCTCTGAATAAATTATATCTCCAGAAACTTTTTTCCCAACTGAAGTAAAACAACCTCTCTTGTTGGCAACAAAAGTTGCAGTGATATCTGCAAAGACACACACATCATTCACGCTTCCTGTATCCGGATTCACACCTGAAGGTATATCAAGGGATACCACTGGTGATTTAATTCCAAGTTGATTAATCGCCAAAATAGAGTCTTTTATATTCTTTCTTAGGATCCCTTTTAGCCCGGTTCCTATTAATGCATCTACAATAACCGCGTTATTAGATACTTTAAGTTTCCCAACAGATTTAGTTGTTATAACCTTAACTTTTGACTCTTTCATCTCTAGAAAAGCTTTTTTAGATACTCCCTTTAATTCACTAGCAGAATTGCTCATCACTATAGTGACTTGAAGGCCAAATTCTTTTGCATAACTTCCTAAAAGGAATCCATCTCCAGAATTCTTTCCTTTAGAGCAGAAGATAATTAATTCATCTAATGGAGAGAATTCTCTGAGAATTACATCTAAAGAAAACTCAGCAGCTATTTGCATTAAAGAGTACCCAGAGATATCTTTTTCTTTTATTGCAAGGTTATCTATTTTTCTTGTTTCGCTGGCAGTATATAGTTTCATTTCTAGCTAAGGATTTGTGTTAGAAAATTATATCTCTACGATAGGCACTCTACTAATTTAATAATGAATAATTTACTCACAGAAGATATAAATCTAGATTTGTCATATCAAATTAAGCGGTGGGCCAAAGATTTTGGCTTTAGTTCTGTGGGTATAACAGACGTTAATCTTTCTGATGATCAGCGATATTTAGATAAATGGTTGGAAAATGGATATCAAGGAGAAATGACCTATTTAGAAAGAAATAATTCTAAAAGGGAATTTCCTAATGAGTTGGTAGAGGGCACTAGAAGAATCATTTCTGTGACTATGAATTATTTACCAGAAGGTTATAACGGCAGAGAACTCTTAGACCGTGACAATCAAGCATTTGTTTCTGGATATGCCAGGGGCAGGGATTATCACAAATTAATGAGATCTAGATTAAAGAAACTAGCAGAAAAGATTAAAGAACATTCCTCTCATTCCAATAGAGTATTTGTTGATAGTGCTCCAGTTTTAGAAAAAGCTATCGCTCAGAAGGCAGGGTTGGGATGGATTGGAAAAAATACATTACTTTTGAATAAGAATTCAGGGTCATATTTTTTTCTTGGAGAGATTTACACCGATATAGAGTTAGCAATTGATAAGCCGAATACTGAAAACCATTGCGGCTCTTGCACATCCTGCATCGATATTTGCCCAACTAATGCCTTTGTAGGACCCAATCAACTTGATGCCAGAAAATGTATTTCTTATCTCACCATTGAATATAAAGGCTCAATTCCTGAAGAGCTAAGATCAAAAATGGGAAATAGAATTTTTGGATGTGATGATTGTCAGATATTCTGTCCATGGAATAAATTCACTCACTATACGGATGAAGAAGATTTTTTACCTAGACACCAACTTGACGATATTGAGCTTTGTGAGTTATTTATCTGGAGTGAAGAGGACTTTTTAAGTAAAACAGAAGGGTCTCCAATTCGAAGAGCAGGTTACGAATCATGGCTACGGAACATAGCTATTGCATTAGGTAATGCAACTTATTCAAAAAAAATTCTTGAGGTTTTAAGTTTTCGTCAAGACTCTTCTTCAGCGATTGTAAAAGAGCATGTAAACTGGGCAATACAAGAACAACTAAGGAAATCAAATGAGTGATATTGAAATAAGGCTTGAACCTCAAGATGAATTCAATCATGAGCCAGATGAGGCTTCTAATTATAACGAAAGCATGTACTTCAATGTTTTTGATCATGAAAAGAAGATGGGCGGATGGTTCAGGTTAGGAAACCGACCGAATGAAGGCTATGCGGAAATGACTTGTTGTATATATCTTCCAGATGGAAGGATAGGTTTCATGTTTGGTAGACCAGAAATTTCTACAAATGAATTTTTTGATGCAGGAGGAATGAAATTTGAAGTTTTAGAGCCTTTCAAAAGCCTGAGAATAAAGTACAAAGGAAAGATATTGCTTCTTGATAATCCAAAAGATATGTTAAATCCTAGTAAGGCATTTAAGGAAAATCCTAGAGTTGAATGTGAAGCGGATATTAATATCAGCGGTATATCCCCAATGTTTGGAGGACAGGCGGTTAGAAAAGATGGTACTTCTCTAGAAACAGATCCAGAGAAAAGTTTTTCAAAAGCGCATTACGAACAACATACATCTGGAAAAGGAACGATAAAAGTTAATGGCGAAGAGTGGACCATTGATGGTCTTGGTCTTAGAGATAAAAGTTGGGGCCCTAGGTACTGGCAGGCTATTGAATGGTACAGATGGCTAACAATAAATATAAATGACGAGATTGGTTTTATGTTTAGCATCGTCCATCAGAGTGAGGATTCAGAAAGAAGAGGTGGCATAGTCCTTAAAGATGGTAAATATGAATCTATAAAAGATTGTAAAATCGATACCCAATACGATGATGATAATTTCCAGAAAACATTTACTGCCTGGGCAAGAACAGATCATGAAGAATACGAAGTTAAAGGAAAGGTTTTGTCTTTGATCCCATTAAGAAATAGAAGAAATACCCCTGATGGAGATAGTCTCGTTACAAGAATTACGGAAGGAATGACTGAATATACTTATAACGGAATAGTGGGCTATGGAATGTCTGAATATTTAGATCAAGTTGTAGATGGTAAACCTATTGGCCCATGAGACTATGAAGATAAGTGTTGTTGATCAGTCTCCTATCTTTTCTAACTCAAGTGCTAATAAGGCCATTAAGGAAACAAGAGAGCTTGCAAAGTACTGCGATTCACTAGGTTTAACCCGTTTTTGGTTGGCCGAACACCATGGCTCAACATCTTTTGCCGGCTGTTCTCCTGAAGTATTAATTCCGAGTCTAGCTTCAGAAACTGAATCGATCAGGATAGGTTCTGGTGGCGTTATGTTAATGCATTACAGTCCCTATAAAGTTGCAGAAAATTTCCGATTATTAGAATCACTTTTTCCTAATAGAATTGATCTTGGCCTCGGAAGAGCTCCAGGTAGTGATGCTTTTCAAGCAGGCGCTCTGGCATATGGCTCAAAAACGACTGGGCCTGAATTCTTCGCAACTAAGATGAATGACTTAAAATCATTTTTGGAAGGAACTGTTTCTTCAACTGAATCCTTTGAGTCCGTAAATGTAACTCCAGGACTAGGAGAGCTTCCTGAGGTCTGGCTATTAGTTTCATCTAGACAGGGGGCGGAGTATGCAGCTCACTTTGGACTACCAATGTCTTTGGCGTATTTCATTGATCCTTCATGTATAGATTTAGCCGAGGTGTATAGAGATAACTTTCAACCTTCTATCTTTTCTAAAGAGCCTAAGATTAGTGTGGGAGTCTTTTCGATATGTGCTGATACGGATAATGAAGCAGAGGAATTATCTTTGAGTGCTGCGGCCTGGAGACAAAATTCACAAAAAGGAATTTTTGGATCTTTCCCTACACTACAAGAGGCTAAAGAATCTGTAAATGGTGATTTGATAGCAACTAATGACAATAGGACTTTTATTGGGGCACCACAAACAGTCAGGCAAAAGCTCCAACCTATCTTAGATAAAGTTGCGCCAGAGGAATTAAAAGTAATTACAATTTGCGAACCTTTATCTGCAAGAGTCAGATCATATGATTTAATCAAACAATCTTTTGCTCTTAATTAACTAAACAAGAAATAAATGGAATTAATTAAATCTCGTATTCTGAGTGAAGGAAGTATTTGGCATATCGGTAGTCTGAGCGCAGTTTATTTATCTCAAGGCCTCTCGGGAGGAACTTTATTTGCATTAACAACCTATCTAGTTTCGATTGGTGCTTCTGTTTCTGATATCTCTTTATTATTGTCGATCACAATGATTCCTTGGACCTTGAAAGTTTTTATGGGTCCTATCATTGATTCTTTTACTCTAAGTCGTTTTGGGCGTAGAAGGTTCTGGATCTTAATAAGCCAAGTAGCAATGATGTTAGCTTTACTTCCATTAATATTTATTGAAGTGAAGTCGGTAAACCTCACTCTCATTGCCTTATTAACTCTTCATAATACATTTGTAGCTATTTCAGATATTTCTATAGATGCTCTTGCAGCAGATAGCCTGAAGGAGGATCAGCTGGCAAATGCTAATGGTTTTATGTGGGGTAGTAAAACTTTAGGTAGAGGTACTGGCATGGCTTTAGCTACTTTTGTTTTTTATGGCTATGGAGTAAACGAAGCCTTCTTTCTGCTCATATTATTAATGTCTTTTATTTTCTTGTTCCCTTTATTTTCTAAAGAACTTTCTTATAAGGCCGGATTTCAATCTGAGTCTTATAAAAATAGACTGACATTAAAAGAGCTGATTACTGGTGTAAGTCAAAGCCTCTTTAATATGAGTGCCTTGGCGGCGATGACCTTTATGATTTTCTCTAATATAGGCTATGGTATTTTTGATGTTATCTATAACGAGTTTTACATAGAAGTTTTAGGTTGGTCTGGAGAGGAGATAGGTTATTTAAGGCCTATTGGCATGTGGCTTGGAGGCTTGCTGGGTTTATCGGCAGGAGTTTTAGCTTTTTATTTTGGAAAACGTTTTCTCTTACTTTTTTTTATAACCTGCCAGGCATTTATATTTTTGGCTGTTAGTAGTTTTAATGCCGATACTCCCGACTCTCTGAGTACTATTGCTATTATTGGTGTTGACGCCGTAGATGCAGGATGGTCAGTCTTAATATTTTCAATTTTAATGGCCCTTTGCACTACCAACACAAGTGCAACAAACTTTGGAATATTTATGGGATTTGGCAATATCTCTATGCTAATTGGCAATAATATCGCACCCCTTGTTTTAGGTTCCGGAGACTATAGTTTTGCTTTCATAGTAGCCGCCTTATCCCTTATTCCATGTTTATTGACTGGATATTATTTAACTAGATCTTAGTTAAACTTTCTTTTATCAAATTTCACCAGAAGATTTGGAAAGAGAAAGAAGTCTATAAGTAGAGCAACTATAAAAGCAATAATAGAAAATTGAGCAAAATCATGAAGCGGAATGAAATTAACTAAATGCAATACTGCGAAGCCCATCGATAAAACAGCCGTCATGATTATTAAAGCGAAGCCGACCGCTTCAAAAGAAAAATAGATAGCCTCTTCCGGACTTTTGCCCATTTCTTTTCTTGCTAAGTCATATTTACTTAGTAAATGCACAGTAAAGTCTACAATTATTCCTAAGGTAGACCCCATGCCTACAGCAACCATAAAGCTTACTTGTCCATTCAGGATTGCCCAGACTCCAAAAGCACTTCCAATTGGTAAGATATTTGGAAAAGAAGAAAGAAGACCAAAAAGAGTCGAGCGAAAGAAAAAACCAAGAATAAGCGTAATGATAGAGAGGCCAATTGCGACACCTATGATTAAAGAATTAACAATAACCCTATTCATATGTGAAAAGACTACTCTAAATCCTGCTGGTTCTGAAATAATAGAATTTAGTCCATTTTCATCTAAGTAAGCATTAACTTTTTCATTGAATGCCAGATATTCATTCCCTGACATGTCCTTTAGAGTTGCGGCGATCTTTGTAGACCCTCTATCCTGACTAATCGAACTATTCATATCTAGACCCATCGGAAGAGACATTTCATAAAAGAAAAGATATTGAGAAGATAGTTCTTGATCATCAGGTATAACTTTCCAATTTACGTCATCGCCGTGCATACTTTCATTGAGTGTTTTCATTGTTCTTGCCAGAGAAGTTACATGATTTACTTCATCCTGCTCCTCTAACCAAAGAGAGAACTGATCTATAGATCTCAGAAATTTAGGATTTGATACACTGCCGTTTTTAGAATCTGCTCTGAAGCTTACTGGGAATGTGACGCCTAGTTTTTCATCAAGCCATAAGGTATCTGGGCTGAAAGAGTTGTATCTATCAGAATACATTTGTGTCGGGTTATCGTCTAATTCATTTAATGGTATTAATGAAATAAGAAATAGACTCACTACTGGCACTAACCAAATAAAAGTCTTCCCTTTAGAGAGACTGAATACAGCTATTTTTTTTGCGAATCTTGTTTGGGTCTCGGTTGATTGCGGTATTTTAACTTTTAAAAGTGAGATTATGGGCGCAACAAAAAATATCGTAAACACAAATGCCAAAAACACTCCTACCGAAATTCCATTACCTAAATCTCTTAGTGGTGCAACTTCTAAGATATTAAAAGATAAAAAACCTATACAGGTTGTTATGGTGGTTAAAAAGAGAGGTTGAAGATTTAATTCAAGGCTTCTCATCATAGATTCTTCTGTTGTCTTACCTTGAGTTCTCTGTTGAAAATAGATACTGAATAAATGGACACAATCCGCTAGAGCGAGAGTAATGATGAGTATTGGAAAAACTATCACCATTTGATTAAGTGCATTTCCCATCAAACCAATCGATCCAAATGTAGAGCCTATTGTGAGAAAAACAACCGCAACAGTTGCTATTACTGCAGCTAGACTCCTTAAAAGGAAGAAGACAGATAAGAAGATTAGTAAAAGCATTAGAGGCAAAACTATAGGCACTTCTGCTTGAACCATTTTTGGACTTATGTATTCTTGGTAGGGATTGCCCGTTAGCCTAATATCGAGTTGAGGGTAATCTAATTTTGCTTCATCAAGGAATTCAAGAATAAATTCAACGGTAGTTATTAGATTCGCTTCTTTATTCGGCTGAGGGGGATCAATGACAATACTTATAATTGTTGTCTGTTTGTCTTCGGAGATAAGGAATCCATAAATTGCTTCTTCCTCCTCTACTAATTTTTCTTTTTCTTTAATAATCTCTTCACTTAGAGAAAGTGCATTTTCGACAAAAGGTCCGACTATCAAATCATCTTCTACTGATTTCACATAAGAGTAATTAGTAAGACTATCGACCCTAATTGAAAATGGAGTTGCCCATGCTCTTTTTGTTAATTCTTCAATAAGATTGAGCGTTTCTTTTATAAAAATTGATTCACCTCTACCATTGATAGCGATTACCATATTGTCCGTTGGCAAAAAGGTCTCATTAATATCCTTATTAAGACTAGTGGCAGGATGACTCTCTGGAAAAAAAGTTTCCATATCAGGGTTGAAAGTGAGTTTAGTTACACCCTGAGTTAGTCCAAGAAATAATAATAAACTCAGGATTATAGAAATAATCCGATGTTTAATTATCCATGAAGCAATAATTGTTTTGCTCATTTTTTATTCTCCAAAATAGTATGTGAATTCAAGTCTTAAAAAATCGTCTTCTTTAAATGCCTGGAAAAGCTTTGTTTCGTTGTTGTCTTCATTAGTGTCATCAAAGTACATTCCTTCTAATGAAATAGAGCAGCAATTCCCCAGTCGTCTTGTTGCCTCTAGAAGGAATCCCACTTCTTCAGATCTCTCATCAAAAATAAGGCCAGATAAAATCTGAGTATCAGATATATCATTAAATGTTAGTCTCGTTCCTATTACAGATGGTGAACTAATCAACCTATCATCATGATTGGTTTCAACCACCCATCCTAGATCTAATCTCGAACCTAAAATTCCGACTTGAGTATATTCAAAGCCATAAGTTGCCGCAGTAAATCTATCTTCCTGCCCGGAACGAGAAATAATTTCACCCTTGAGAGCTAGACTACCTAAAAAATATTGTACTTCTAATCCCGATTGATCAATTACTTCATAAAGGGGAGAGAGCTGGTTGAATTTCCTTGATGACGGTAAATATCTTGGTTCTCGTGCAGTTCCTGAGAAATGAGATACAGCTATCTCAAAATTATTAAAGTAGTTGCTCCATCTGACTGCAAGGTCTAATCTCTTGTTTTTAGCCGATGAAGTAAATACTGGGTTTTGTGTATCAATGACAGTGCCAAATCTGAGTCTTCCCTTTTCACCTGTGAAAGTCCTTTCTCTAAAACCAATGAGCGTATAAATATCAAGGAGGCCCCAGTCTCTTTCAAAAGAAATCTTTATCATTGGCTGACCAAGTTTATCTTCACCATCGAAACTCTCCGACGTATCGGTTTGATTGATTATATCTACTCGATGACTTGTCTCAGTAACACCCCAATATTCTTTACTTATTCCATACTTAATTTCTTTATCTTCTAATATCTCCAAAAGATATAATTCCTGAATATCAAAAAGATCTCTCTCTGCATCTTTACTGTCTTTCCTGAATTTAGGCTTGATGTGAAATATTCTGTTGTCTTCTTCAATAAAAAGCTCAGGCGATAAAGTGAATGAAGAATGATTCTTATCTTGATCTTGTATCCCGCTGTTAAAGAAGTATCTATTATCTAGAGAATATTCTCCAATCACTTCTCCAGGTAAAGACATGCAAAAGAATGTCGTAATAGTGAGAATTCTCCAGGCGGTCATTTACCTAGATCTTCTTAAACTATTTTGTGAGAAGTCTTTATCTGTGAAACCTGTATTAAGCCTCACATCTTCAAACAACAATATAGAACTCTTTCCATTCTGATGATTGATCATTTTTATCTTTTTGGGCTGCCAAAAAAAATCTTGATATAGTCTGTAGTCTTCGAATGTTTGTGTTTTTAGGTGGAAAGACTTTCGATCATAGTGATATATTTTTTGAACAAGGTAGTTTTCCTTATCTATCCAAACTAATTGCTTTGTATAACCAGAGTAGAGATCAAGAGGACGTCTTTCAATAACGAAGCACATTGAGTCTTTGCATGCCTCTTCCCCGGTGAATGAATATTCATATTTTTCTACTTCTTGAAACGAAAAATCTTCAAAAGAAAATTCACTCCCTAAGAAAGGACCTGATTTATTTTTAGATGCTATTCTTTTCACCCTCTTTAAAGCAGGTAAATATAGCCATTGATCATCTGATTTTACCTTATGAGCATAGGATAATATCGCAACACCCTTTACATCTCTTGGGCTCTCGAAAACAGCTATCGACTTATCACCGTCTTCAGGGACCTCTAGTCTTTTAAATGCCAACTTTCTTTCAACGACATCACCTTTTCTATTAATCAATTGCATCGTCATGGAAGAAGAGCTATCACCATATCCATCATTGTTTTTATCACTGAGTTTGGCAATTTCCAGCCCTTTATTTGCTGAAATTCCTCCAGAGAGGATTAATGTTATTGTAAGGACCAATAGGGCTATCGTTCTTCTAAAATAGAAATAAATTGACTGACTCATAATAAAATTCCTCCATGTAAATTTTTAAATATTTTTTTCGATTCTTTACTTTGATAAGGTTCTGAAACCTTTATCAAAAGCCCCATACCTCTTTGAGTTAAGAAATCTTCATCTTTGCCAGGATATTTTCTTGAAGAGAGAGCAAACCAATTATCAGCTACAAGAAAAATAATTTCGCTCAATTCCTCGAGTTCATTGTCTTTGAAGTCAAAGATTCCTACATCTCGTCCCATAAGAGCTTCTTCCTTGATCTTATTGAATCTAAGCTGAGTTAACTGATTTAACTTATTGCTCATAGATTTATCAGTAGAGAAGTGATTACCAAGATTGTCTCTGAATAAGTATCTGAAATCCCAATTGAAATAGTATTGAGAGAATAGTTGCTTGATTAAGATCTCTAAATCAGTTTTGTTTACTTTTTCTAGTTCAAGGCCAATATTAGTTTTAAAAAGTTCAATATGAGACTCAACTAAACTCTTTTTTGATTTAAAGTGATACCAAAGCGTACCCTCGTGAACTTTTGCAGTAGAGGCTAGAACTGAGGTGGTTACACCGACAAAATCTTTTCGGTTAAAAAGCTCAAGACTGCCTTTGAGTAATTTGTCTCTCGTGGTGCCTGAAAACAGGGCATTAGTTCTAGCGGATAAATTCTTCATCTAGGGTGTTTACCCTAATATTAGGGTATTTACCCGAAAAGTCAATTTAGCTAGAGTTTAAGCTAAAGAAAATAGCTCTTAATCTAGATAGTTTTTTTGAACACTAGAGAAATCAAGATTTTCAAACCCTTGATTATTTAGTTCTTCGTATATCTCTTTAGCTAGTTTTCCTAAAGGAGTATTAGACTCAGATTGAGTTGCTAATTCTTCAGCAAGATTTAGATCTTTCAGCATCAAGGAGTTCAGAAATCCTCCTGAATAGTCATTACTTGCTGGGACTTCTTTCATAACTCCAGGGAAAGGATTGTATTTTTCTAGAGACCAGTTTCCACCTGAGCTATTTTTCATTATCTCGGACAGAATTGTAGGGTCTAGCCCGCTATTAACTCCCATAGCAATCGTTTCAGCTGTTCCGCACATATGAATTGCTAGAAGCATATTATTGCAAAGTTTAGCGATTTGACCTGATCCTGAACGACCTGCATAAAAGGTCTTATCGCCCATAATTTCAAAAAGAGGAGTTGCTTTCTTAAGGTGATCATCATTTCCTCCTACAATGAAGGTCAGGGTGCCCAATTCAGCACCTTTGACGCCCCCAGATACTGGAGCATCCAGCATAGCAATATCCATATCAGCTGCTTTTTTTGATACATTTTTTGAAACCTGAGGACTAATAGTAGAAGACTCTATAATAATTACGTTTTTGTTAATTTCTCCGAGTAAATTCTCTTTTAAGAATATATTTTCAACTGCTATGTTGTTAGGCAGCATAGTAATCAGTGCATCGATATCCTCTAAGACTTCTATGGCTGAAGTTTTCGTTATCATTCCTAAGTCTTCTGCCTTTCGCAGAGCATCAGTAGATAAATCAAATGCGTTTATTTCAATTCCAGCTTTTAAGAGATTACTGGCCATAGGTAAGCCCATATTTCCTAAACCTATAAATCCAACTCTTTTCATCCTAAAGATCCTCCAACGGATTTTTTTGCCAAGCTGGGTCTGTATGCATTTTTATCCACTCAGGTGGAACATCTGTTATGGCATCATATTTCCATTTTGGCTTATTATCTTTATCAATCAACAAGGCCCTTATGCCTTCTTTAAAATCTCCCATTCTAGTAACTTGTATAGCCAAGTTCAGCTCGAACTGAAATACTTCTTTCAAGCTAAAATTAAGAGAATTTAAGCACTGAAGCCAAATTAAATGTGCAGAAGTTGGACTTCCTCTCTTTAAAGATTCTTTGCCTCTTTTATACCACTCATCTTCGATTGAATTATTCATTATATTTTCAACAACCTTAACAAGGTCGTTCTCATTAGTCATAGATTGAATCATCTCTAATTCCTCTTTAACCTTACTGGAAGCAAAGCTTTTAGTGTTTTCTTTATAGAAATTACTATTAATCAAGGAGCCTAAAAGATTTAAGTTCTCATCGGCTTCATCTTGCCAAGTTATATTAAGAATATCTAAAAAGAATTGATCTATATTTTCTGAACTCAAGAGACCATCTGTTAAATTGCAAAAACCCATATCAGCAGCATTAAGTTGAGTTGCTGTTAACATAATAAAAAGACCAAGACCTTGGGGCAGATCCTTTATTAAGGATGTAAAACCGACGTCAGGAAATAAACCAACACCAATTTCTGGCATAGCAAACTTTGTTCTTTCAGTGGCAATCTTATAAGAACTGCTAAACATCAAACCAGCTCCACCTCCCATTACAATGCCGTCTAAAACGGATATTATAGGTTTTGAAAACTTGTGGAGTTTATAGTCCAATCTATATTCTGATTCAAAAAATGTTTCGGCAAAAACAGGACCTTCTGGCGAACACATTGATTCATAAAGTGCCCTTATATCACCGCCAGCACAAAATGCTTTTTTACCTGAACCACTTATAAAGACCATTTTAATTTGTGGATCGACTTCCCAATCATCCAATAGATTAGAGATTTCATTAACCATGTTTATAGTTAATGAATTTAATGTTTCGGGAGAATTGAGTGTTATATGAACAACTTTAGTATCACTCTGACACTCTAATATCTCGACTAATAATTCGTCATTAGGCATTTTGCCAATTAGGTTTTCTTTTATCCAAGAAGGCTTCAACCCCTTCCTTTTGATCTTTTGTATCAAATAAATTTACGAAAGGTTCCAGTTCTTCTTTATAAGGCTCTTGCGAGAGACGAGCTTTATGAATCAACTCTTTGCATTGAGCAATACTACTAGGACTTTGATTTGCAACGGAAGCAGCCATTGACAGGGCCGTCTCTAAGGCTTTTCCATCATCCACTTTTTCTTCGATTAAACCAATTTTTAGAGCTTGATCAGGTCTAATTTGCTCCCCAGTTAAAATAATCCTTTTTGCCCAACCTTCTCCAACTAACCTAGGCAGAACCTGTGTGCCTCCTCCGCATGGTAATAAACCGACTTTAGGTTCCGGTAGAGCCAGCACTGCTTTTTCTTCTGCAACTCTTATATCGCAGGCTAACGCACACTCAAGTCCTCCTCCCATTGCAAATCCATTTATTGCAGCTATAGATACACCTCTAAATTTACTAAGCGCACCAAAAGCATTTGAAAAAGCATTACTCATTTCTTTTGCTGCTTCTTTCCCACCTTCATGGAAAACTTTAAGATCAGCGCCTGCCGAAAAAAATTTTTCACCTTGTCCGGTAATCACTAGAGAAAAGATATCATCATCTTTGTTCAGTGCAGCAATCATTTTCTCCAACTCGGAAAGACTTTCAAGATCCCAGGTGTTGGCAGAAGGATTATTGATTATAATTTTTGCCGTATGTTCTATTTTTTCTAGTATTAATTTATCTGTCATTATATTTATTGAATTATTGAGGCCGCGTCTTCCATCACCATCCTGCGTCCTATTATCATTTTCATAATTTCATTTGTACCCTCTAGTATTTGGTGAACTCTGACATCTCTTACGTTCCTTTCTAAAGGATAATCTTGAATATACCCGTACCCACCAAAAATCTGAAGTGCTTCATTGCAAACATTAAAACCAACATCAGTTGCAAAACGTTTCGCCATAGCAGAATAGGTAGTTGCCTCATTATCACCTTGATCAATTTTATATGCAGCTAATCGAGTTAACGTTCTAGCCGCAACTAATTCAGTTACCATATCAGCGATTTTGAATTGCATGGCTTGAAAATCCGATAATTTCTTTCCAAATTGTTCTCTTTCATTCATATATTTTTGGGCTTCTTCTAAAGCAGACTGTGCAGTTCCGATAGAGCAGGTTGCTATATTGATTCTTCCTCCATCTAATCCTTCCATAGCTATTTTGAAACCATTTCCCTCTTCACCAATTAAATTATTTTTAGGAATTGCCACATCGGTTAAAGAAACTAATCTTGTAGGTTGATTTTTCCATCCCATTTTGGCTTCATTCTTACCATATTCTATTCCAGGCAAGTCGGCGGGTACTAAGAAACAAGAAATTCCTTTTGATCCTGAGTCTCCAGTCCTTGCCATCAATATAAGACAATTAGTAACACCAGAACCGGATATAAATGCCTTAGATCCATTAAGAATATAACTATCACCATCCTTGATGGCTGTGGTTCTTAAAGAAGCGGCATCCGAACCCGAGCCTGGCTCTGTAAGACAATAAGAAGCAAGCTTTTGACCAGAACTTAACTGAGGAAACCATTCAGATTTCAATTCTTCTGTAGCAAATTTACTGACCATCCAGATAGCCATATTATGAATTGTCATAAAAGCTGTAGTGCTGGTGCAGCCTTGGGCCAATTGTTCAAACACAATTGAAGCATCAAGCCTGCCTAAGCCCATTCCACCTAAACTAGAATCTACGTAGAGCGATAGGAACCCTAGATCTCCTGCTTTTTTTATAGTTTCAATAGGAAAGTGCTCATTTTTATCCCATCCAGCTGCAAAGGGTTTTAACTCATTATCAGAGAAATTTTTGGCAAGATCTCTGTAATTCTTTTGATCGGAAGTTAAGTCAAAATCCATAAATTACTCCAGATTAATGGTTAAGTTTTTTGTACTTTTCTCATCATCTTCAAACCACCTCTCTGTAACTGTCTTAGTTTCTGTATAGAATCTAACTGCTTGTTTTCCGTAAGCATGCAGATCACCATAAAAGGATTGCTTCCATCCGGTGAATGAAAAGAAAGGCAGCGGTACCGGAATAGGTACATTGATTCCGACTTGGCCTACCTCAATTTCGTGTCGGAATTTACGAGCAGATCTTCCTGAGGCAGTAAATATAGAAGTTCCATTACCGAAAGGATTTGCGTTAATTAATGCTATTGCCTCTTCAAGTGTATCTACTTCAATACACAAAAGAACAGGTCCAAATATTTCTGTTGTATATATTTCAGAATCTGTTTTGACTTTAGAAAAGAGAGTCGTTCCAACCCAATTGCCATCTGGATATCCTTCAACATTACAACGACTTCCATCAATAAGACATTCCGCTTCAGTTTTCCCTTTTTCTATAAGACTAATGACTCTCTCCTTAGCCTGAGGACTAATGACAGGACCAAAGCCGGCATCTTCTGAATCCCAAGGGCCTGGATTTACTTTCTCCATCTCTATTTTGAGATTATCAATCCAATCCTTAGATGAACCCACAAAAACAGCAACACTTATAGCCATACATCTTTGTCCGGCAGCTCCTACTGATGATCCTACTAGACTATCAATGGTTTTAATTTTATTAGCATCTGGCATGACTACCATATGATTTTTTGCACCTGCAAAGGACTGAACGCGCTTAAGGTGCTCGGTACCTGTCTTATAAATATATTGTCCAACCGGCACAGAACCTACGAAAGAAATTGCTCTAATATCAGGATGCTTTATAAGCCTATCAACTTGATCTTTATCTCCATGTATAACCTGCAATAATCCTGGAGGAGCACCGGCTTCAACCAATAACTCTGCAAGTTTATTAGCGGTCATAGGATCTTGTTCGGAGGGTTTTAGGATAAAAGTATTCCCACAAGCTATTGCCATAGGAAACATCCATAAAGGTATCATTGCTGGGAAATTAAACGGCGTAATGCCCAGACATACCCCTAAAGACTGGATGTAACTATAGGAATCAATTTCTCTGGCCACATTCTCAACTGTTTCTCCCATCAAGAGAGGCGTTATATTTGCGGCTTGTTCTACAACCTCAATACCTCTCCAAACGTCTCCCATGGCATCTTCTAAAGTTTTGCCATTCTCTTTACTGAGTATTGTGGCAATAGCTTTCTGGTTGGTTTTTAATAAATCCTGATAACGCATCATTACTCTAGATCTCTCAGGAGGAGGGGTCTCGCGCCAGGATAGAAAGGCCTTCTTAGCAGATATTATTGCATTATCAATTTCCTCATTAGTAGCGCACGGCGCTTCACAAAGGGTTTCTTGAGTAGAGGGGTCTAAAACTTTTATCCATTTTTCAGTTGCACTTTCTACAAACTGATTATCGATAAAAAGACTTAATTTTTCGGTCATAAAGTATTTCTTCTTAATTTAACTCAAGTATCTTACTATCTTTCTTGAAAACTGAAATAAATTGAATTAAATCATAGAGAGGTGAGTAATGTTAAAAACTAGAATTACAGACTTATTTGGAATAGAGCATCCGGTCATTCAAGGAGGGATGCAGTGGGTAGGATATGCAGGACTAGTTTCAGCAGTATCCAATGCAGGCGCGCTTGGAATTTTGACAGCTCTTACTCAACCAACTCCCGAAGACCTTGTTAAAGAGATAGAGAAAACTAGGGAAATGACTGATAAACCATTCGGTGTAAATCTAACAGTTTTACCAACCATTAACCCACCACCTTATGAGGAATATGCTCAAGCAATTGTTGGGTCAGGTGTAAAAATTGTAGAAACAGCCGGAAGGAGTCCTGAACCCTTTATGGAATTATTTAAGGAATATGATGTAAAAGTCATACATAAATGTACTTCAGTAAGGCATGCTTTAAAGGCTCAATCTGTGGGTGTGAGTGCAATAACGATAGATGGATTTGAGTGTGCAGGGCATCCTGGCGAAGATGATATTCCTTCTCTTGTATTGTTGCCTCAAGCCGCAGAAGCTCTTGATGTTCCAGTGGCTGGATGTGGCGGTTTTAGTGATGCCAAGAGCATGGTCGCGGCCTTAGCTTTAGGCGGAGAGGCAATAGTAATGGGCACCCGATTTATGGCCACCAAAGAGGCAGGGATTCACCAGAATGTAAAAGAGAAAATGACAGAAGCTGATGAACTTTCTACTAATCTCATGTTTAGGACCATGCACAATACTGCTAGAGTTTTTAAGAACTCTGTTTCAGATGAAGTTGTTGAAATCGAATCAACAGGTTCGGCAACTTTTGAAGATGTTAAAGATCTTGTTGCCGGTCAAAGAGGAAGAGTAGTCTTTGAAGAGGGTGATTTAGAGCACGGGATTTGGTCCGCTGGAATTTCAGTTGCAAGAGTGAAAGATGTTCCGACTTGTAAGGAAATGGTCTCAAGATTGGTCTCTGATGCAGAGGATATTATTGATGGTAGGCTGCAGTCTATAAAAGCTTAGATCATTAAGTCTTGTAAAAGGTCTGCCGCCAAGAGAATAATCAGATTAAAATAAAGTGTAGTAGATAAGTAAGGCCAGGCTTACGTCTACAAACATCATCATGCTTATCGATGTGCAACCATAAGCAATTTCTTCTTTATAGATTGCCTTATGTATCGAGAAAGAGAAATAGAGAAATATTATAAGTAGTAGCGTTTTCACCTAGTATCTAAACCCATTTTTTGGCTATATTTTTTATGGCCGCGGCTAGCTCTAACGGCTGATCCAGTAAAATATGATGGGCTGCTTTTTCGATCGCTATCATAGGTGTTCCGTCGGGAACATTGTCTTTTATAAAACCAAGAATTTCTTCAGTCATCATATTGCTTTCGGTTCCGTAAATTATTCCTAATTCACACTCTAGTTCAAAGGCTTGATTCTTTTGCATGTGAGAAAACCCTAATTTGTCAAAAATCGTATCATCAAACTTCCATTGATATCCATTATCTGCTTCTTTGATAGACCATTCAGCAATATATCTAACGAGGTACTCATTTGCACATTCTTGCTCTGGAGTTAATCTAAATCTTTCTAAAATACTTTCTCTATCAGGATAAGTCTTAATTCTTCTAATAGGCCCACTTCTTACATGAGTTGAGTAATCATAAGTAGGAGGTCTAATCGGAGAATCAACCATAATGACACCTCCTAGTTTCTTGTCAGAGACAAGGCCAGCATAAGCACTCATAAATCCCCCCATACTATGACCACATATGATGGGTTCGCCGACAGAAAAGAAGCCGCTATCTTCGGCAACAGATAATATTTCTTTGCCGTAGAGCTCTGGAGAATAATCATCTCGATGATCACTGTCACCCATTCCCGAAAGATCAATAGCACTTATTTGGAAATTGTCTAATAAGAGGGGTGCAATAAAATCCCACCAGTGAGAATGACTGCCGCTACCATGAACTAGAACCATACCGGGTTTTGTTTCGTCTCCCCAATGCTGATAGGAAATGAAATTTCCTTCAACTTCTATTCTTCTTTGTTCTTTGTTTACAGATAAAGCTTCTTTGAACCAATCCGGATGAGAATCTAGCATTTAGACATTCCTTTGAAATAAATTTATAGTTAATTAAGTTTTTGAACGCGCTAGTCTATTATAATCAAAAAAAATAAGGATGATTTATGAAAAATCCATTACAAGGGGCTAATACACAAATGGCAGATCCGGAAGCGGAACCTACTATCCCTCAGGCCGCCGCCACAGTTTTATTGGTCAGGGACTCTGAAAAAGAAGGCATAGAAGTATTTTTGGTTGAAAGAGCATCAAAGGCAAATTTTGGTGGAGCTTTTGTATTTCCTGGTGGCAAAGTAGATCCAGAAGACGGTCTTGGTCGAATGGAAGAAATTACAACTGGAGCATCCGATAAAGAACTTTCAAACATATTAGGCGAAGATAAAGGTGGCTTGGCATATTGGGTGGCTTGTATAAGAGAGTGTTTTGAAGAAGCTGGAATCTTAATTGCTCGAAGAGAAGATGGTTCAGTATTCAACCCATCTGATGCAGATGAAAGAAAACGGTTTGTAGAATATAGAAATAAACTCAATGCTGGTGAGTCAGTTTTAGAGAGCATGTGTGAAAAAGAAAATCTAACTTTAGCCACAAATAGGTTGGCATATTTGGCCCACTGGATTACACCAAAAATTGAAAAAAGGCGATACACAACGCGATTCTTTGTTGCGATATCACCTAGCGGACAAGAAGGTTTGCATGATGGCTCTGAGAGCGTTAATAGTCTTTGGATTAAGCCTGAAGAAGCCTTGAAGAGACAAGAGGAGGGTACGCTTTTACTTATTATGCCTACCATTAAAAATTTACAAAGTATTTGTGGGTATTCAAATGTGGAGGATCTTCTTAGTGATAAATCGTCTATAGACCCATCTACTATTCCTACAATTGAACCTAAATTCTTCATGCAAGAAGGCAAGATGGTTGGACTCCTTCCTGGAGACGAAGGCTACGAGGATCATTGAAAATGGAAGCTGAAAAAGTTGTTCAAATTAGTCCTTTAATCAGAAGGATTACTGCTGGAAATGGAAGTGTTTTTACAGGGCCAGGCACTAATACTTATCTCGTGGGGACTGAAGATGTAACTGTTATTGATCCTGGACCAGCTATGGATCAGCATATAGAGGCTATTCTTGGAGCATCAAAAAATATTAAGCAGATTATAGTTACTCATACTCACCCAGATCACTCACCTGGAGTAAGGCTCTTGAAAGAAAAATTAGATATACCTGCTTACGGCATGTTAACTAAATCTTCTAAGAATCAAGATACAACATTTAAGCCCCAAAGAATTCTTGAAGATGGCGAACTGCTTAAAGAACAGGATTATTGTCTCGAAGTTGTGCACACTCCAGGTCATGCCTCTAATCATTTATGTTTTATTCTAAAAGAAGAAAAGTTCATCTTTACAGGAGATCACATCATGAATGGATCGACGGTTGTTATTGGTCCGCCTGATGGCAATATGAAACAGTATATTCAGTCGCTTGAAAAGCTGAAAGAATATGACATAGAAAAAATTGCTCCGGGTCATGGAGAAGTACTTGAGAGTCCTCATCAAGTTGCTGAGTGGATAATTAATCATAGACTCGCAAGAGAAGAAAAAGTTTTTGCAGCCTTAAAAGAAGTCTCTAGAGGTACGCCTGATTCTCTAGTTGAGAAAGTTTACGATGATGTAGATCCGTCACTTTTTCCTATTGCGAAGGCTTCGCTTTTAGCTCACTTAATCAAGCTAGAAGAGGATGAAGTTATAACAAAAGAGGGTGAAGACTACGTCTGGGGTGGCGTTATTTAATTTTCACACCCGTACCTGCTAGAGAACAATAACCATCAGGATTTTTTGCTAGGTATTGTTGATGATAGTGCTCAGCATAAAAGAAGTGATCTATTTCTTTAATTTCAGTAGTGATCTTTCCTAATCCGTTTGAATTGAGTTGAGCTTGATATTCGTTCCTGGTTGTTTCAATAAGTTCTCTCTCATCGGCATTTTGATAATAAATTCCTGATCTATATTGAGTGCCTTGGTCATTTCCTTGTCGCATTCCTTGAGTGGGATCATGGTCTTCCCAAAAAGTGATTAATAGAGATTCGTAACTAATTACTTCAGGATCATAAACAACAAGCACAACTTCATTATGTCCTGTCATGCCCGTACAGACTTCTCTATAAGTTGGATTTTTTGTAATACCTGCTGCATAACCAGCGGAAGTCGAAAAAACACCCTCGAGCTCCCAAAATCTTCTTTCTACTCCCCAAAAACATCCCATACCAAAAACAGCTTGTTTTAAATTAGGAGCAAAAGGACCTAATAAAGGTGTTCCTTTTACGAAATGCTCAGATGGCACTTCCACTGCTTCGTCTCTACCCTGAAGTGCTTCAGATTCAAGCGGTAATATATTTTTTTTGTTTAATAGATCCATTAATGACATTAGTTGTTCTCCCTGTTTTCAATTAATTCATCCACAACAGTGGGGTCTGCTAAGGTTGTGGTGTCGCCTAGATTATCAATTTCATTAGTGGCTATTTTTCTTAATATTCGTCTCATGATTTTTCCTGATCTTGTTTTAGGAAGACCCGGAGCCCACTGAATGATATCAGGTTTAGCTATCGCACCAATTTCTTTAGCAACCAATTGAATTAATTCGAGCTTGAGATCGTCATCTGGTTCTATACCTGTCATACAGGTAACATAACAATAAATGCCCTGTCCTTTTATCTCATGTTCATATCCTACCACTGCAGCTTCTGCGACCTTTTTATGGAGGACCAATGCACTTTCAACCTCTGCTGTTCCTAGTCTGTGTCCCGAAACATTCAAAACATCATCAACTCTTCCAGTGATCCAATAGTATCCATCTGAGTCTCTTCTAGCACCATCACCAGTTGTGTAATAGCCTGGATACATTGCGTAGTAGGTATCTATACATCTTTGATGATCTCCATATACTGTTCGAATTTGTGATGGCCAACTAGATTTTATTACTAGATTGCCTGATCCTTCTCCCTCTATTTCATTCCCATTTTCATCCAATAACGCAGGCTCTACTCCAAGAAAAGGTTTGGTTGCGCTGCCTGGTTTCATTGGGGTGAACCCAGACACAGGCGTTATCATCATTCCTCCGGTTTCTGTTTGCCACCAAGTATCAACAATAGGGCAGGTAGAATTCCCTACTACTTGAAAATACCACTCCCAAGCTTCAGGGTTAATGGGTTCACCAACTGTACCAAGAATTCTTAAAGTCTTTCTTGAAGAAGACAGAACATATTCATCCCCTTGAGCCATTAGCGCCCGCAAGGCTGTAGGAGCGGTATAAAAGATATTCACGTTATGTTTATCAATCACTTCCCAAAATCTTGAGGGAGAGGGATAAGTAGGAATACCTTCAAACATCAATGAAGTAGCGCCATTTGCAAGAGGGCCGTATACGATATAGGAGTGACCGGTTACCCATCCGACATCAGCAGTACACCAATATATTTCTCCATCTTTGTAGTCGAAAACCATTTCATGTGACATCGATGTTTGGAGGAGATATCCCGCGGTAGTGTGTAATACCCCTTTTGGTTTTCCTGTAGAGCCTGAGGTATAAAGTATAAATAAAGGGTCTTCAGCATCCATTATCTCTGGCTCGCAGATATCAGAAACTTCTTTCATAATTTCTTCATATCTAACATCACATTTATCATTCCAATTAATATCAGCACCAGTTCTTGTAACCACTAAGACTGTATGGACATCTGGACAGGCCAACAAGGCCTCGTCTACATTTTTCTTAAGTGGAATTTTTTTCCCTCCTCTTAAGCCTTCATCGGCCGTGATAACTGCTTGGCAATCTGAATCTAAGATACGATCTTTTAAGGATTCCGGAGAAAATCCTCCAAAGACTACTGAGTGTATTGCGCCAATTCTCGCACAAGCTAGCATTGCATAGGCAGCCTCAGGAATCATCGGCATATAAATACATACACGGTCACCTTTCTTGATCTCTCTTTTTTTAAGAATGTTAGAGAATTTGCATACTTCGCTATGAAGCTGTTCATAAGAAATATGTTTGGATTCGTCAGGATTATCCCCTTCCCAAATTAAAGCAATTTTTTCGCCCCTGTCTTTTAAGTGCCTGTCTATGCAATTAACTGAAGCATTTAATTTCCCGCCTTTAAACCAAGACACTTCACCTTTACTTAGATTACTTTCATGTACCTGGTCCCATTTAGTTTCCCAATCTAGATAGCTATCAGCTTGAGCAGCCCAAAACTCTTCCGGATTATTTATAGATTCTTCGTAAAGATTTTGAAATTCAGATTCAGTTATATTTGATTTTTCTAGTATCTCTTTAGATGGATTGTAGATTTTTTGTGTATTCATGATTTCTAAATTAAGGTGGGCGAAGGGTTAAAATACATTTTAGAACCTTCAGGTTTATTAAAATAATCTAGCAGTTTTTCCAAGAGTAAATTGTAATCATTTTCATGTGTTTGAAAATCTAAATAATCAGAGTTCACTATTAATACTGGAGATCTATTGTAGTCAAAGAAGAATTCTTTATAAGTTTCATTTAAGAGCTCTAAATAATCAAAGCTAATGGTTTTCTCCATCTCAATGCCTCTATGCATAACTCTTTCATATAGTGTTTTTGTTTCAGCTTGCAGATAAATGACTAAGTCAGGTGTTGGTAGATCTATAGAAAGATAATCATAAATCTGCTCATAAAGTTTTAACTCTTCTGCTGAAAGTGTTGCCTTTGCAAACAATTTATCTTTGTCTAATAAGAAATCTGAAACTTTGTTTGATGAGAAGATATCATCTTGTTTAAGTTCTTGAATTTGTTTCACACGCTGGAACAGAAAAAACAGTTGTGTTCCTAACGCTGCCTGTGATGGATTGACATAAAAGTCTGGAAGAAAAGGATTTTCTGATGGTTGTTCAAGGAAAGTATCATAACTAAAGGAATCGGCTAACAGTCTAGTTAATGTAGTTTTGCCCGCACCTATGGGTCCTTCAACCGCTATAAACTTAGGTAATTTATTGAATTGTTTTAGATCGATAGTTTTTTTTTGCATAAAGGATAATTTTACAAATATAGCTTCATTAAAACAAAAAAAAGTTATTTTTAATTAAATAATCTTAGATCTTAATATGATATTTTTTCGGTCCACCACTTTCCTACGCCTCCCAGGTTTTCACCGGAATCTTCTCTTAATAGCAGTAAGTCATATCCTGCTCTGAATCTTTTATGCTTGAGTGTGACTTTCGATTTTTCGGGCACTCTGAGTAACATAATCTGAAGCTCCCATGTTTCTTTGATCGATTGTTGAATCCTGCCGGGAATAAAACAATTTTCATTTTGTCTTTTTAAGATCAGACTAGCTGCTCTTGAAATATTATGTAATTTGGTCTTCTTTGAAGTTATACCACCCATTTTATTAACAAGGGCTGGCCATAATAATACTGAAAAGAGGAATGCAGGAGTAAGTGATTTATTTTTTTTGTACCTGTCATCAGTATTTTTTAAAGCATTGTAAATGAATCGCTTATCTTTCTTTGAATTGAGGAAATCCTTTGTTAGAGGAAGCAGATGTTCAAGTAAATTATGACTATTCATCTCAGTCATTATTAATTCGGCATTCCCAGTCAAAAGCATTTTAAGAGTTTCTTCGTATTTCCTTCCTGAAGAAATTTCTTTTAAAAGATAAGAAAGTTTTTTCATATCAGCTTCAAGCTTCTTATCTAAATCTAAGCTTAATTTAGCTTTAAATCTTATTGCCCTTAATATTCTAACGGGGTCTTCTTTAAACCTCTCAAAGCTGTCCCCGATTGACTTTAATTTTTTATTTTGAAGATCTTTGAAACCACCAACAAAATCTATAATCTCCATTTTTTCGATATCTAGATATAACGAATTTATAGTAAAATCTCGTCTGAAAGCATCATCTTCAATGTTTCCATAGTTGTTATCTCTTAACACAAGTCCTTTGTTAGACTTTTGTGTGTTTCTTTGGCTAGATGATCTGAAAGTTGAAATTTCAGTTATTTTTCTTCCACTTCTTGAATGAACTATTTTAAATCTTCTGCCTATGATTCGAGTTCTTGGTAAAAGACTATTGACTTGTTCAGGGGTAGCATCGGTTACTACATCGCAGTCTTTGGGCTTGAGTCCAAGGATAGAATCTCTTACAAACCCACCGACTATATAGCCTTTAAAACCAGCCTTATTTAGTCTTTGGATAATTGATCTTGCATCGTTATCAATTTGATCAACTTCTATATGATGCTTCGAGACCTTAATGATCTCAGGAGAAATATTATATTGGTCTATTGCAACCAAAGTAATTTAACCATATTGCTGTCTCTCATGAATCTCTTCAATTGTTTTACAGTCAATACAGCGTGTTGCTGTAGGCCTGGCTTCAAGTCTTCTAATGCCAATCTCTATCCCACACGATGCACAATAACCATAATCACTTGCCTTGAGATCCTCTACTGATTCATTTATTTTTGAAAGAAGCTTCCTTTCTCTTTCTCTTGTTCTTAGTTCTAAAGTAAATTCTTCTTCATGAGTAGCTCTATCTGATTCATCAGGAAAATGACTGACATTTTTTTGTATTTTGTCAGCAGTCCTATCTTGTTCTATCTGAAGTTGATGTTTCCAACTACCTAGAATATCTTGAAAATGCTGTTTTTGCTTAGCATTCATATATTTTTCGTTCTTTTTTAAAGCATAAGGTTTAATGGAGGCAAGGAATTGTGATTCTTCATACTTTACAGTTGCCTTGGTTTTCTTAGGTGTTATCTTTTTTGTCGAAGTCTTTTTAGCTGCCTCTTTCTTTGGTGCTGGTTTCTTTGCAGCTACTGGTTTCTTGGCAACTAATTTTTTTGCAGGAGTTTTTTTAGCACCATCTTTCTTAGATACTAATTTTTTTGCAGGAGCTTTGGCTTTTACAGATTTCTTTAGTGGTTTTTTTGCAGGCATTTTGAGTAATTTTTATATTGTTTGACCTTGAAGGCGCAGCAATTTAGCAGAATACTTTTTTAATTGCTAGAAAAAGTTTCTTTAATTTCTAGATACTCCTCTTTAGCAAGCCTAGGGCCAGAATTTTGTACAGTTTTAGAGGCCGCAAAGCAGCCAAAGTGCGCAGATTCTTCAAGAGTTTTAGATTCATTGATACCGTTGAGAACGGCTCCTGCAAACATATCTCCAGCTCCATTCGTATCTATCGCATTTACTTCTATGCCTGAAACATTAATTTGACCATTTTGGTCATAGCCTGTGCAGCCTTTTGGTCCTTTAGTTACGAGTAGATTGTCTGTGTATTTTTTGAAATAGCCAAATATTTCTTCTTCTTCGTTAGACTCCGCAAATTCCTTGGCTTCATCTTCATTACAGAAAATAAGATCACACTTTATATTTATGAGTTCTTTTATTTGTTCTTTAAAGGAACTTACTATGAAAGGATCAGATAAAGAAATAGCTACCTTAGTGTCATGAACTTTTGCAAGATTTATAGCTTTTTTATATGATTCAAATCCTCCTGGAGAGGCGATTAGATAACCTTCTAAAAAAAGAAATTTTGAGTTTTTTATTACCTCTTCGTCAACATTATCAATTGAAAATTCTGAATTGATACCAAGATTAGTGCACATTGTTCTTTCTGCATCTTCCGATATCATTACAAGACATTGTCCTGAAGGAATTTCAGATTCTATAAGTGAAGACGAATGATTTACATCATTTAATGATAAATCTTCAAGATAAAATCTACCGTTCTCGTCGTCTCCAACTATACAAGTCATATAACATGTAGAACCAAAGAGAGAGGCTGCAACTACTGAATTTGTACTAGATCCACCGCATGCTTTTTCTGCCGACTTGCCTAATGCAGTAAGTGCTTCAATTAAACCATTTTGGTCATCTTTATCTATTAAGGTCATTGCACCTTTTGGAATGCCTTGACCCTCAATTTTTTTTGAAAATTCATCATCAATTTGAAAAGTTACATCGACTAAGGCGCTGCCCAAAGAACATATATCGTAATTCATTTTATTACCCAATTATTTTTAAAAAAACGTAGACTGTTCGAAATGTACCAACTTATCAAGCAATAAATGAAATTTAAGCTTTCTATAGGTATTGTTTTTGGGCTGATTGCTTTAGCTACGCTAATTTTTTCAGCTGCACTGATAGCTGTTATTGATTACCGAGTAACCTCAAAATTAGATGGAGTTCTATGGACTGTTCCTGCGAAACTTTACTCTAGGCCTTTGGAGTTAGCAGAAAGCATAGAGGTAAATAAAGATAACTTAATTAAAGAACTTGAAATGCTTTCTTATCAGAAAGTTAAACGGCCTGAAAAATCAGGACAATTTAGTTTTTCTAGAGATAAGCTAATAATATTTTTAAGAGGATACAAGAATCAGCGATCAGGGATATTTGACATTACTTTTGAGGAATCAAAAGTTAAGAGTATTAAAAATCAGTTAGGTATATCTGAAGATCTTATTAAGCTCGAACCTATAGTTATAGGTGGTATGTATCCAGCTCATATGGAAGATAGAGTCTTATTAGATTGGCCGGAAGTGCCTCAAACGCTTATAGAAACAATACTTGCAGTAGAGGACCAGAATTTCTTCAATCACTATGGAGTATCTCTAAGGTCCATTTCAAGAGCCTTCTTGAAAAATATACAGGCGGGTGAGGTTGAGCAAGGCGGCAGTACTATCACTCAGCAACTGGCCAAAAGTCTTTTCTTTACTTCGGCTCAAACGATTAGAAGAAAAGTAATGGAGGCAGTTGCTTCTCTGCTGATTGAATTTCATTATTCAAAAGAAGAAATCTTATTAGCTTACATAAATGACGTCTTTTTAGCTCAATCAGGAAAGCGGGCAATACATGGATTTGGCATGGGAGCACAACATTTTTTTGGTACTTCAATAAAAAATCTTGAAATAGATCAAATAGCACTCCTCGTTGGGATGTTGAAAGGACCTTCTTTATACAACCCAAGACGTAACCCTGGCAATGCAACACAAAGAAGAAATTTGGTTCTAACTGTTCTGAATAGAAACTTTAAGATTTCTGACTCTGAGCTTGCACAACTAAAAACAAAAGAATTGGGAGTGGCACGACCAAATTACAGGACGGAAACTAAATACCCCGCCTTCCATGACCTTGTGAGGATCGAATTGCAAGAAAACTTTAATGAAAAGGACTTAAGGACAAAGGGGTTGTCCATAGAAACTAATGTTGATCCAATTCTTCAAGACGCACTTGAAAAAAGTATTATTAAAACAAAGGCTCAGCTTATAAAGAAATATGGCAAGAAATTATCAGATATTGAAGGTGCTGCTATCGCGGTTGATGTATCTAATGGTGAGGTTAAGGCGGTAGTTGGAAGTACTGCGCCTTCAGCATATGGATTTAATAGATCAATAAATGCCATCAGACCTATAGGTTCGCTGGTCAAACCATTTATTTATCTTACCGCTTTAGATCAGTATAAAAAATATAACCTCACCACTATGCTAGATGATTCTAAGCTCAGTATCCGAAGTGGGGGAGAAATCTGGGAGCCTGATAATTTTGATAAGAAGTTTCACGGAAAAATCCCTCTCCATGTTGCATTGTGGCAATCTTATAACATAGCTTCTGCAAGACTGGGTTTAGATGTTGGTTTTGAAGCTGTAGAAGATATGTTCTCTAAGTTAGGAATTGATAAACAATTTCAAAACTATCCATCATTATTTATAGGTTCTTTTGAGTTATCACCCTATCAAGCCATTCAGGCTTATCAGACAATAGCTGCAGATGGTTTCTATACTCCTTTAAGGTCTATAAGAGAGATCAAGGATACAAAAGGAGAAATCGAGTTTTCTTACCCTTATAGCATTGAACAAAGAATCAGGCCTGAGCCTGTGGCTTTATTAAAGTTTGCAATGCAACAAACCTTTGAAAGAGGAACTGCGAGGGGTTACTCGTCTGAAGACATTCGGTCTTGGAATGCTGGAGGGAAAACAGGTACTTCGGATGATCAGCGTGATAGTTGGTTCGTAGGCTTTGCCGGAGAGATACTTGTCTTAGTTTGGTTAGGTTTTGATGATAACCGAACAACCCCTTTAACAGGCAGAACAGGTGCATTTCAGGTATGGAAAAATTTTATTGATGAGACAAAACCAATTTCTAAGGTTAAAACTTCCTTACCGCGTATAAATTATCTTTGGACTGATATGAATGATGGTCTTTTGAGTGGTAAAAAATGTAAGGATTCTTTGCTTGTGCCATTTATAGAGGGCACTGAACCAAATTTAATCCCATCTGTCAGAAGAACATGTTCAAATAGAATTGAGAATTCCGATGAAGGTTTATTGGACAAACTCAAGCAAGCTTTTGAGGGAGGTCAAGGTTGAATTTATTAAAGTTAAATATCGTTATTGTCATTTCGATATTTCTATACTCATGTGTGGCTAACCAAAACACAAGAGATGCTTCTCTTTATGCAGTTCCCGTAAATGATTTTTCACGAACAGTTGAATTATTAATAGCTAATGAAGAATTTTTGGAGGCAGAAATCATGAAAATTAATGCTTTAAATCCTTCTATTCAAAGAATTATTCTTGGGGCTGACGATTTTTTAAAAAAAGAAAATTATACAAAAGCCAATTCTGAATTAGAAAGAGCATTTAGGCTTACAAAAAGTGAAGGTGCTCTCTACTTGAGAATTGCACACTTGAGATACAAACAAGGCCTGCTTAAGGAATCAGAATCCTTTGCTTCAAGGGGTTTGCTGTTAGGTAACATATCCTCGTGGGAGCGTTTACTGCTAAATGTCTATTTAAAGAACTAGGGCTAGATAGTGTTTTCGCAAAAATATATAATCCTTCGCCCTCAAATAGTCAAAATTAAAACATAATGAAAAACGTTGGAATAATAGGTGGTTCAGGATTCGCTGGTGAAGAACTCATCAGGTATCTAAGCGTCCGTGAGGATACTAGTATTTTGGCGGTAAGTTCTAGGGAGCTTAGAGGGAAGAGAACGTCAGAGATTGTGGAGAACACGGAACTCTTTTTTGTAGATCCTGAAGATGATATTTTCTTTGATTGCGATGTTGTGTTTTTTGCTACACCGCACGGAGTTTCAATGAATAGAGCTAACTCTTTTCTTGAAAAAAATATAAAGGTTATAGACCTTTCCGCTGACTTTAGACTGAAGGATAGTAAGATCTGGAGAGACTGGTACAAAAGTGAGCATAAAGATTTAGATAATCTATCAAGCTCTATATATGGACTGACCGAACTCAACTCTGAACTGATCAAAACAAGTAATCTTGTTGCTGTTCCAGGTTGCTATCCTTCGGCTTCTATATTAGGCCTCATGCCACTGATGAAGCTAGATAACAATATCGAATCAATCACTATAGATGCTAAGTCAGGAATTAGCGGAGCTGGAAGAAGTACGGTAGAAAGCGGATTAAAAGAATACATCGAAGAAAATTTTTATGCTTACGCGACTTCTGGGCATAGACACCTTCCTGAAATTAGCCAGATATTAGAAGAAATTTATGGTGAACCTTTAGCATTAAATTTTTTGCCTCATTTGATACCTGCTATGCGAGGGATTTATGCAACCATGTATGTAAATTTTACAAAACTACCTGAGCAAAATATTTTAGAAATCTATAAAAATTTTTATAAGGACTCACCGAATATTATCTTAATGGATATTGATCAAGTCCCTGAGACTGCCAAAGTAGCTTTTACAAATAAATGTCAGATAGGAGTTTATCCTTCTGCTATCTCTAATCAGCTTGTAATTATTTCTTCAATAGATAATTTAGTTAAGGGTGCTGCTGGACAGGCAATCGAATGTTACAATTTAATGTGTGGACATAATCAAATGAAAGGCCTTACTAATGGTTGAAACTTATACCCCTTCATTAATGCAACTC
The DNA here is from genome assembly GCA_913042105.1 of uncultured Gammaproteobacteria bacterium. GTDB lineage: Bacteria > Pseudomonadota > Gammaproteobacteria > Magnimaribacterales > Magnimaribacteraceae > Magnimaribacter. The sequence continues at coordinate 4,522 of CAJWIK010000002.1, read as the reverse complement.
ACTAATGGAGCTGTACATAAAATACTGTCTTTAAAAGACATTGAATCAAATAATGATACTTTGAATCTGAGAGTTTATGTAACAGGTGGTGGCTGCTCAGGTTTTCAGTATGGATTTTCTTTTGATAATATCGTCGATGAAGATGATACATGTATTGAAAAGGAAGGAGCTAACCTAGTAATTGACTCATTGAGCCTCCAGTACCTTCAAGGGTCTACAGTAGACTATGTTGAGGACTTAACTGGATCCAAGTTTATTATATCTAATCCAAATGCTACCACTACTTGTGGATGTGGAGAGTCTTTCTCTATATAGACGGAGAAAATATTCTTCCAAGATAAACTGCACCTTTACTGCCCGTAATATCCTCTAAATCAAATTTTACTTCATCTAATCTTTTCTTGGCGAGCCAAGCAAAGCATATTGCTTCTAAATAATCTGGATCAACGCCTATTTCTTGAGTTGTCTTACACTTTTTATTGAGTCCTCTAGAGATTCTCTCAAGGAGATATTTATTGTGAACACCACCTCCGCAAAAATATATCTCATCTTCAATTACATTTAATTTACTTAAAGAATTTAAAAGACTTTGGGCAGTCATCTCAGCCAGAGTAGCCTGTACATCTTTAGGTTCTAGTTCTTTATTGATATTTTTTAGATGCATCTCTAACCAAGTTAAACTGAAATAATCAGGACCTGTGCTTTTGGGATAATCTAATAAAAAATAATTATCGTTCATCATATTATCAAGAAGGCTTTGTATTACATTGCCAGATTTGGCCCATTTTCCATCCTGATCATAGTCTCCTTTTCCATTTTTTCTATTCCATGAGTCCATAAGGCAGTTTCCTGGACCAGTATCAAACCCTATTAATTTATCATCACCCAATAAAGATATATTAGTTATACCTCCAATATTTATGATTATTCTGTTTTCTTTATGATTATTAAAAACCTCATTATGAAACACTGGTGACAAGGGAGCGCCTTGCCCTCCTGCTGCTATATCATCATTTCTAAAATGACCTATAGTTGTAATACCAAGATTATCACTTACAAGTTGTGGATCACCAATTTGAAGCGAGAAAGGATTTCGAGACTTAGGTTCATGTTTTATAGTTTGGCCATGCGACCCGATGGCTTCTACTCTACTTGCATCTATGGATATAAGAGTTAAGAAGGCGTTAATGCTATCGCAAAAAAACTCTCCAAGCTCTCTATCAAGAAGTGATAATGATGATTCATTTATTTCTGATCTAATGGAGAGTTCTAAAATTTCTTTTTTTAAATGTTTAGGGATATCAAAGTTTCGCAGCCCCAGAATTTCTATTTCTTCTCCTTTGCAATTAATAGCAGCGCAATCTAGTGAGTCTGCGCTTGTCCCTGTCATTAGACCTATGAAGATATTATCCTCCATAGAATTCTCTTTGGTCGATCAGATATTGATACTTTTGTAATTCATTAATTAGATCTGATGATTTTTCTTTATAAGCCGTTAGCTCAGAAGACCTGATTGGAGATGCATTAGGAAACTTAACCTTTAGCGGATCTGTATGTTTACCATTTACATGAAATTCATAATGCAAGTGAGGTCCAGTTGCAAGACCAGTACTGCCTACATAGCCAATAGTTTGGCCTTGTTTTATTTTTCTTCCTACTTTTGTTCTGGCACTAAACCTATCTAAATGACAATATCTTGTCACGTAATCTTCAGAATGTTTTATCTTGATTTCATTACCACAACCAGCATTATATTCTGCGAACAGAACAGTTCCATCTCCCGTAGCTCTTATGGGAGAACCCTTATTGGCGGCATAATCTACCCCTCTGTGAGCTCTGATTGTATGCAGAACGGGGTGCCTTCTCTTGAGATTATATTTTGAACTGATATAGCTCAGCTTTACTGGAGATCTTAAAAAGGCCTTCTTAACATTTTCCCCTTCAAGATTAAAATACTCTGAATTTTGTTTATCTAAATCATACCTCACTGCAATGAACTTTTTATTTCTATTATTAAATTCAGAAATAAGAATATCTCCATCAATTACCTTTTCACCGTCAATGATTACCTCTTCATAGACAATACTAAAGCTATCACCAGGACGAATATCATGCGTGAAATCTATATCCCATCCGTTAATGTAGGCTAAATCCATTAATACACTGTCAGGAACATTTTCTCTAAGACCCGACATATACATAGAGTCTTTTATAACGACATGCTTAAAGACCTTCACCTTCTCAATTTTGGATTTATATCTGGAAATCACATAAGAATTATTAACCCTTTCAGCCTTGATACCAGACTTAATATTATCCACGTAGATAAGTTTTTCTAATTCACCATATTCATTAATGTAGGCCTTAATCTTGTCTCCAACCTCTATTTTTGACAGCAGGTCACTTTTTTTACTATTAATTAATTTAATTATATTTTCTTTAACTACTCCCAGATTATCAAGAATAGTAAACAGAGAGTCGTTTCTTTTTATAACAACTTCTTTTTCTATAAATGGGATTTCAATTTGATAGTCTTCAGAAAGTGAACTTAGCTTCAATGGCTTTCTAAGCTCAGAGATTTTATCCTCTTCAGTGAAGTCTTTACTGCCTAAAATACTGATTGAAGCAAGCAGGATAAAGCCTAAAATCATAGCTAAGACATGCTTCATAGGGATGTTTTTTAATATGGTTAATATTTCTGTAACCAGCATAAAGTCGAATGATACCTCAAAAAGATCATATAATAGACAACAATGAGTAAAGAGAGCTTAGAACTTTTAACAAGAGGAACAGAAGAAATCATCCCAGAAGAAGCCTTCTTAGAGCAAATAGACTCTAAAAAGACTTTGAGAATAAAGGCTGGGTTTGATCCGACTTCTCCAGACTTACATTTGGGTCATACTGTTCTTCTCAATAAAATGAAGATATTTCAAGATCTGGGTCACGAGGTAATCTTTCTAATAGGCGATTTTACCGGACTAGTAGGTGATCCTTCGGGTGTAAACGAAACTAGGCCTGTACTAACTGAAGAACAACTAAATCAGAATGCTGAAACTTACAAACAACAAGTTTTTAAGATTCTAGATCCAGATAAAACTGAAATTAGATATAATTCTGAGTGGATGAATGAGGTACATCCTTCAGAATTTATAAAATTGTTATCTTCCTATACCGTAGCAAGAATGCTTGAAAGAGACGATTTTTCAAAGCGGTATAAAGCCCAACAACCTATATCCATCCATGAATTCTTATACCCGATTTTACAAGGCTATGATTCAGTAAAACTAAATGCCGATATTGAAATGGGTGGTACCGATCAAAAATTTAACTTACTTTTGGGTAGGGAAGTTCAGAAACATTACGGTCAAAAACAACAATCAATACTAACCGTACCTTTGCTAGAGGGCTTGGATGGGGTAAAGAAAATGTCAAAATCTCTGGGTAATTATATAGCTCTGGAGGATAAGCCTGATGATATGTTTGGAAAACTTATGTCGATTTCAGATGATCTGATGTGGAGGTATTTCTCTTTATTAAGCTTTAGATCATCTAAAGAAATATTGGCTTTCAAGAATGATATAAATGAGGGTACAAACCCTAGAGATATTAAATTTTTGTTAGCTGAAGAGATTGTTGAAAGGTTTCATCAAGGTTTAGGAGAAGTTTCAAAAGGAAACTTTATTAATAGATTTCAAAAGGGAAATATTTCGCAAGACATAGAAGAGATAAATATAAATATTGAAAATGATTCTGAGCTTTTAACAAGAATTATCAAGGAGTCTAAGCTTCTTTCAAGTACTTCTGAAGCTTTACGAATGATCCAGCAAGGAGCAGTAAAGTTAAATAATGAAAAGGTTTCTGATACGAAAACCACAGTTCAGAAAGGTTCATCAAACTTAATACAAGTAGGCAAAAAAAAGGTGGCAAAGATATTTATTCTTTAAAGAACAAATACTTCTTTGAAACTAGATGATTTGATGTATACTGCGCGTCCCCTCGTTCGCGAAGGGAAGTTTTTTAAAAGTTTTAATAAGTAATTCGTGTGGGCGCTTATAATTAAGCGCAACTTACCAAAGTTGGCAATTATTTTATATTTATATAATTTAAAAGCTGACTTTAAAAAGTTGGCAATTATTTTATATTTATATAATTTAAAAGCTGACTTTAGTGTCATTTGACACTTAATTCAAAATTCAATTGAAGAGTTTGATCATGGCTCAGATTGAACGCTGGCGGTAACTTTTAAACATGCAAGTCGAGCGGTAACAGACATAAAGATTCAGCTTGCTGAATCCGGTGCTGACGAGCGGCGAACGGGTGAGTAACGCGTAGGAATCTACCCAGTAGCGGGGGATAGCCAGAGGAAACTCTGATTAATACCGCATACGCCCTGAGGGGGAAAGGGGGCAATTTATTGCTCTCACTATTGGATGAGCCTGCGTAAGATTAGCTTGTTGGTAGGGTAAAGGCCTACCAAGGCTACGATCTTTAGCTGGTCTGAGAGGATGATCAGCCACATCGG
>CAJWIK010000001.1 GCA_913042105.1 uncultured Gammaproteobacteria bacterium | reverse complement strand
AATTTTTAAATAAAGGTGTAGAGCTAAGAGGCTGTAAAAAAACATTAGAAGTAATAGATGCTACAGAAGCTACAGAAGAAGATTGGTCTACTGAGTATCTCGGCCCAATTTTATCTATAAAAATTGTTGAAAATTTAATTGAAGCGGTTGATCACATTCAAATGTACGGATCTAATCATACAGATTCTATTATTGCAGAGGATCAAGATGCCGTAGCTGTATTCTTTAAGAATGTAGATTCTAGCTCCGTCATGCATAATCTTCCAACTTGTTGGGCAGATGGTTTTGAATATGGTCTCGGGGCAGAAGTTGGAATATCAACTGACAAAATTCATGCTAGAGGTCCAGTTGGTCTTGAAGGGTTAACGTCTCAGAAATTTATCGTGATTGGGAATTCACAATTAAGAGGAATTTGAAGAAAGTTCATAAAAAGCTGATTGGTGTCTTCGGTGGAACATTCGATCCTATTCATAATGGCCACACTCTTATTATAGAAAACTTTTTGAAATTAATTCAGTTAGACGAGTTGATAGTTATTCCTAATGGTAATCCGCCCCATAAGGCAAAGGGTATTAATTTAGAGAATAAACTTCTTATGACCGAGTTGGCTCTTCAACACATTGAATTAGTGCATATCGATAAAAGGGAGATAATAAAAGAAAGTCCTTCTTATGGTCTATCAACTTTTAAAGAGCTAAAAAAAGAAAATCCTGATGATAATTTGATTTGGATAATGGGCTCCGATTCTTTTTCTAATATAGATACTTGGTATAAATATGAAGAATTCTTGGCAGAGGTCAATCTTATTATTCTTATGAGACCAGATTGCCCAATAGAAGGAGATTCTGTAGCCGGAAAATTACTCAAAGAAAGACAGGTTAATAGTGTAGAGGAATTAGAAGATCAAACGTGCAAGATCCTTCTTCTTTCCATTGACCCTATAATGATTACGTCTACAGAAATAAGAGATATGATTTCAACTAAAAAGGACGTATCCAAGTTCCTAAATCACGATGTTTATAATTTAATAAAGGAAAAAAATCTTTACCAATAATACTAATGACTATAAAACTAAAAAATAAAATTATCTCAACTTTAGAAGATATCAAAGCAGTTGATCCTATTGCCATAAACGTAAAAAAGATCAGCTCTCTCACCGACTTTATGGTCATAGCCTCTGGTACATCTGATCGACATATTAATTCAATGAGTGAAAAGGTCATAGAAGGCCTTAAGGGAGATAAAGTTTCTGGATTGAAAATAGAGGGTCAAGGTGGAGGTGATTGGCTGCTTGTAGATGCAGGAGATGTAATCGTTCATTTGATGTCCTCAGATGCTAGAGAATTTTATGATTTAGAAAGTCTCTGGGATCCAGATCTTTAATGAAAATAAATCTTATTTCAATAGAGTCAAGCAGACCTGAATGGACTCAAAAAGCTTTTAATTCTTACGAATCAAAATTTAATAAATCAATAAATATTACTTGGACTGGGTGTAAGCCAGTTCTCAGGTCAAAAAACTATAATGTTCCTAGTGTCGTTGAAGAAGAAAGTATATTACTTCTGTCTAAAGTTAAAAAAGGAGACCTAATTATTTCTCTAGACAAGGAAGGATCAAATCTAAGCTCTGAGAAATTAAGGGTCAATTTTGATAATTGGGTGGCAACTTCCAGAGATATTGCTTTTATCATCGGCGGTCCTGATGGTTTGAGCAGGAATGTAATTAAACAGAGCGATTTCTGCTGGTCTTTATCTAATCTAACCTTTCCACATTCCATTGTTCCAGTAGTTGTTATAGAACAAATGTTTAGAGTGTGGTCCATAACCCAAAATCACCCTTATCATAGATAGAAACGATGAAGATAATCCAAGACTTAAAGAAAGATGAAAAAGAAATTCAATCTTTAAAGTCTAGATCGCGCATAGTACTAGTAGTTATTTCTTTTTTGATTCTAGCTGGACTATTTAAAATAATTCAATTAACTATTTTAGATAATAATGATTATGTAACCGAGTCTGATAAAAATAGAATTATCAATATGCCCTTGTTTCCTGCAAGGGGATTAATCCAGCTGCAAGATGGAACAATCATTGCAGAAAATATAGTTTTTCAAGGTATTTATATAAATCGCAAATTTATTGATTCTTCTGGGGCTCAAATAGAACTGCTATATAAAAAAGTACTTCAAGACAGGCCCAAATTTTCCCATTTATCCAATAAAGGAGAATTTAAAGAAAAAATATGGCTAGTTGATAATTTAAATGAAAAAGAACTAGCAAGATATGAGCTTTATAAAAACTCTCTACCAAATATTAAACTTGAAACTAGCCTGAGAAGATTCTTACCTCATAAAAATCTTTTTTCACATGTAGTTGGGCATATGGGGAGGATAACTAGAGACGACGAGATTTATTTTTCAACTGAAAAATATTTATCTGATTCTCTGATTGGCAAGGTAGGTCTCGAAAGAGTTTATGAGAAATCTCTCAGAGGGTTTCCAGGTGCAAGTGCCATAGAAGTTGATGTCTTTGGAAAAAAGATAAGAGAACTTGAAAGAATCCTTCCTAAAAGACCTTCAAATTTAACTTTAACACTGGATTTGCAGTTACAAAGGATTGCTAGAGAAGAGCTGGCTGACCGGAGAGGGGCAATTATTGCAGTTGACCCAAATACTGGATACATAAAAGCTCTTGTAAGTTCACCTGACTACAATCCAAATGTTTTAAATGGTTCAGAGAACGGTAAGCCTTTCAATAAAGTGTTTAAGGATCAAGCTCCTTTTTTCAATAGAGTAATTTCAGGATCGTATCCGCCCGCATCAACAATCAAGCCTTTCATAGGACTATTAGGGTTAGAGGAGGGGGTAGTTACCCCCAAAACAATCATTGAAGATAAAGGTTTTTTTCAAATTAAAGAAGACGGAAGAAAGTACAGAGGCTGGAAAGAAGAAGGGCATGGAAAAGTAAATCTAAGAAAAGCTATCGTAGAATCCTCAGATGTATATTTTTATGAACTCTCTTCTCAATTGACCGTTGATAGGATTTCAAATTTTTTAAATAAATTTGGATTTGGAGACATTACTGGAATAGACCTTTTTAACGAAACAAAGAGTATATTGCCTACAAGAAATTGGAAATTAGGTACTATTGGAGAAGCCTGGTTTGTGGGCGATACCATAAACATTGGTATTGGTCAGGGTTATATTACATCTACTCCTCTTCAGCTGGTGGCATCGATTTCAGCAATAGCTACAAAAGGAAAAATATTTAAACCCCGATTAATAAGTAATTCGAATATACAAGAATACAAACCAGAACTGTTGATGGAGGTTGAATTAGAAAAAGAAATTCACTGGGAGATCATTGAAAGTTCGATGGTTGCGGTGATTAACTCTTGGAACGGAACAGCCCATAATCTTTTTAGAGATAATGGAATTAAGATTGCTGGTAAAACTGGAACAGCACAAATAAAAAGTTTAACCGATCAAGAGTTGACAGTCAGAGAAGAATATCAAGATGTTCGGGAAAATATTAAAAATCGAGATCATGCTTTATTTGCCAGTTATGGACCAATTCCAAATCCTAATCTAGCCGTTGTAGTTATTGTTGAAAATGGGGAATCTGGTAGCGCAGTAGCTGCCCCAATAGCGCAAAAGCTTATAGAAAACTATCAACTGAAATTTAAACCAAATGAGTAGAAGTCCTCTTGATTATTCCATAAATAAACCTTTATCAAGTAGATTTAACCCTTTGGTTTTCATCTTTAAGGATTTAATTCTTTTCTTTTCATTAGTCGGCGTTTTATCTTTTGGTCTTTTTATGCTCTATAGTGCCAGCGGACAGTCTATGTCCATGGTTTACCGCCAAATGATTTATATCTGCGGTGGTTTAATTCTGATGGTTTTTGTTTCTCAATTAAGGCCAAATTCATATAAAAATCTATTAATGCATTCTTATTGGCTGGGGTTACTCCTCCTTGTCTATGTGTTAATAATTCCTGCAAAAGGTTATGAAACAAGTCGATGGATAGATTTTGGTTTCTTTTCTTTTCAACCATCTGAAATTATAAGATTAATACTACCTTTATCTTTAGTGGCTTACTTATGCAGAAAAGAAATAAAGCCTCAATTATCTGACTGGTTAGTGACTTCTGCGGCCTCTTTAATTTGTGCATTCTTTGTCTATAAACAACCTGATTTAGGTACGGCAATAATTGTTCTTACTTCAGGTCTCATACCAATATATTTGGCAGGCTTGCCTTTCAAAATTATTGCTTCTTATTTTGGTTTATTGATAGTTTCTGCACCATTTATATGGTCTGGTTTGCGACCATATCAACAAGAAAGGGTTTTAACCTTGCTAGATCCAGATGCTGATCCCTTAGGTACAGGCTGGAACATAGCGCAGTCTCAAACGGCTATTGGTTCTGGAGGTTTATATGGAAAAGGCTATCTTGAGGGTACGCAAAGCCAACTGGATTTTATTCCAGAAAGCCATTCAGATTTTATTTTTTCAGTAATTGGTGAAGAATTTGGTTTAATCGGCATAAGCCTGCTTTTTATGATTTATGGAATAATTATATGGAGAATTTTCAAAATCGGTTATTCCGCAGAATCAAGATTCGAAAGGTTGGCATGCTGCTCTTTAGGCTTCATTTTTCTTTTATTTATTTTAATCAATGTCCTCATGGTTATAGGTATAATTCCAGTCGTTGGAGTGCCTTTACCCTTAATAAGCCAAGGAGGAACTTCAATAGTTGTTCATTTATTGGCATTTGGAGTTATTCTTTCTACAAAGAAAACATAGTTATGAATTTAAAAAAAGTTGTCATAATATTTTCTCTAATCTTTTCTTCATTCCAAGTAATTTACGCTGACTATTCTTCCCGGGAAGATGTTGGTGACTTTATTAAGTACATGTCAAAAAAACATGATTTTGAAGCATCTTATCTGGAGTCTATTTTTGCGAACGCTCTTCTCCAAGAAAGAGTTATAAGAATAATGGATAGACAGCCCGAAGGCACAATGACATGGTCTAGATACAAAGAGATTATGGTTACTGAGTCAAGAATTGCTGGAGGTAAAGAATTCATATCCTCACACAAAGAGGACCTAAAGAGAGCAGAAAGCATATATGGTGTTCCAGCTGAAATTATTGCATCAATTATTGGAATAGAAACCAGATATGGCAGAATAAAAGGAAATATAAGAGTTATAGATTCTCTATCTACCCTAGCGTTCGATTATCCCAGAAGATCAAAATTTTTTAAAATACAGTTAGAAGAGTTTTTATTACTCAGCAAAGAAGAACAATTTAATCCAGAAGAAATCAAAGGTTCAATAGCTGGAGCTATGGGGTATGGTCAATTTATGCCAGACAGCTATAGAGACTACGCCGTAGATTTTGATCAAGATGGAGTCAGAGATATTTTAAACAATCCTGTCGATGCGATTGGAAGTGTGGCGAATTTTTTAAATAAAAAAGGTAAATGGAAGCCCAATACTCCTATTGCAATTAAAGCAAAAGTCATAAATCAAAACGAGTCCTTAAAATCATCTTTTAAACCATACATGACAACTATAGAGTTAGGAAAGCTTGGATTGGAGGCCAGCGAGACAGTGCCTGGAAATCTGAAGTTTGTACCCATCTCCTTGGAGCTAGGTGAAGGTTATGAATACTGGCTTGGTTTCGATAACTATAACTCTTTATCAAGGTACAATCGCAGTAAGCTTTATGTCATGGCTGTTTATGAACTTAGCAATGTTTTATCTCAATACTTATAAAATGAAAATATTTTTTAAATTTACTTCAATTCTGTGGTTATTTCTTATGTGTTTTGTAGGCTTAATTGTTGCAGAAGAAAGTTTTATCCCCAAACCACCATCTCTTAATGCAACAAACTATATTCTAATAGATTCAGTTTCTGGAAGGATTTTGGCAGAAAGTGGTGCTGATGAGAGGATAGAGCCTGCCAGTATTACTAAAGTTATGACAGGCTATGTAGCAGCCGATCAGATAGCAAAAGGCTTTGTTAGCCTTGAAGATGAAGTATTTATAAGTGAGGAATGCTGGAGAAAGGGTGGCTCTAAAATGTTTATACGAGAAGGCACAAGAGTATTACTGTCTGACCTAATAAAAGGCATGGTTATTCAGTCTGGTAATGATGCTAGTTGTGCAATAGCAGAGCATGTAGCAGTTTCTGAAGAGGGTTTTGTAGACCTAATGCAGTTATATGCAAAAGAGTTAGGTATGGAAAATACACAGTTTAAAAATGTAAGTGGTTGGCCAGACCCCGAGCATTTTTCATCAGCAAGAGATTTGGCACTTTTGACCAAAACTCTTATAGATAAATTTCCTGATCATTACAGCCTCTATAAAGAAAAATACTTTACTTATAATGAAATTAAGCAAAGAAATAGAAATAGTCTTCTATGGCAAGACGAAACTGTTGATGGAGTTAAAACTGGACATACCGAAAGCGCTGGATTTTGTTTAGTATCTTCAGGGGTAAGAAATGATACAAGGTTAATAGCCGTTACTTTAAGAAGTTCCACTGAAAAGGCTAGGTTGACAGATAATAGAAGGCTCCTCGACTATGGCTTTAGATACTATAGAACCAAGAGAGTTCTTGAGACTCAATCTGTTCTTATCAATGAACAAGTCTGGGGAGGGGAAGATGAAGCAGTCAATTTGTCTTCTTCGGAAGATTTGTTTCTAACTCTTTCTCCTAGAGATTTTCCTAGAGTAGAGCCAAGGATTGAACTTAATGATTATCTTCAAGCCCCTATAGCGAAAGGTCAAGTAGTCGGAAAAGTTGATTTAATTCTGGACGGCGATTCTCTAGCCTCTGTAGATCTCATAGCAATGCAAGACGTCATTGCCTTGGGATTTTTTGGCAGAGCCTGGTCTAATATCAAGCTACTTACTTATCAATTCTTGATAGAAGAATAATAAAACCGGATGTGGGTATATCTAAACGGTCAAATACTAAAGGAAAACGAGGCTAGAATTTCTCCCTTAGATAGAGGATTTACTTTCGGTGATGGCGTCTATGAGGTGATTCCTTGTTATGACAATCAATTATTCCTTTTTGATGAACATTTAAAAAGGTTAAAGGCTTCTTTGGAATTAACTTTTATTCCTCTCACAGATGAGATTAAAAATTTAGATAAGATTTTACTCGAGCTTCAAAAGAAGAATAAATTCTTAAATCAATCTTTTTATATCCAGGTTACTAGAGGTGTCGATGAGGTAAGAGCTCACGCTGTAGAGAAGAAAATGCACCCAACAGTTTTCGTCACCTCCCAAGAGCTTCAAAAAAATCCTTATAGGATAGATCCTAACCAAGAAGGCATAAAAGTAAGACTAGAAGAAGATATTAGATGGCATAGATGTGATATCAAGACTATAGCTCTTCTAGGAAATACTTTGCCGATTAATGACCCGAACAAGCCCAAGGTCGATGAGATTATCTTTCATAAAGATGGAATTATTAATGAAGGTTCAAAATCGAATGTGTTTATTTTTCATAAAGGTAAAGTCTTAACGCCTTCATTAGATCAGAACATTCTCCCTGGAATTACGCGCGGACACATCATTAAAGAAATGAGAAATAATGATATCGACGTTCACGAAACAGAAATATCTATAGAGCAATTCCTGGCTGCAGAAGAGGTATGGATTACAAGTTCTACCAAGGAAGTGCAGCCTGTTTCAAAGATAAATGAATATACTTTACCGAGCAAGAATCTTGAAGATTCAATTTGGTACAAAGTTTTAAAATTTATTTGAAGCTAGAAATGTAAAGCTAAATCCCTAATAGATTGCCAGGGACTTTTATCAGAGAGACCTTTTATAGCAGCATCGATCTCGGCAATATCTTTAAGAGATTTTGTTATTTTGGCTCTAGGCATTTTATTTGCTTTATCAGATAACAAATCTAGATAATATCTTGGACCCCATATGTTCTTAGAAGAACCATCTTCAATAACTTTGTATAAATTATTTATTTCTTTTGATAAAGCCCAAAGAATCAGAGGTGGCTGAGTACCTTCTGCTTTAAGCGTCTCTATAATCCTGACCGTTCTTTGTTTATTGCCTGTCAAAAGAGAATTAGAGAGATCAAAAATACCAAATTTTGAAGCATTAGAAATTGATTCTTCCATATCCTCGATAGAGATGTCTTGACTGGGAAAAAGTAATACTAGCTTCATAAGCTCTTGAGAAGTCGCTAATAAATTACCTTCCGTTTTTTCTGCTAAAAGATGAATAGCTTCTTCAGTAATATTTATGTTGAGATCCTGTGATTTTCCTTTTATCCAACTTGGCATAGAGTTTTTATTTATTGGAGGCTCCACGATAAGAACCCCGCTAGATTCTAAGGCCTTTGCCCATGCACTAGTTTGCTGTTTTTTATCTAACCTTTCAGCATGCACGATAAGTAATTTGCTCTGATCTGGAGATAAACAGTAATCTTTGATTGCTTTTGATCCCTTATTTCCAGGTCCGATTCCTAAGAGTTTAATCTCTATAATTTTTTTTGATCCAAATAGATCAAGATTCTCATTTTCTGAACTAAGGAAAGCCCAATCTGAGTCTTTTGTAATTATATGTGTTTGCTTCTCTTCAAATCCTTTGGACTTACTAATTTTAATGACGTGATCCGTTAACTCAGAAATTTGAATCGACTCATCTGCAAAAAACGAATATGTGCTTTGAAAGTTCTCTTCAGTATCCTTATAGAAATGAGCCTTACTTAGTTTCATTTAGTAAGGATGAAAGAATGAATTCCATGTTTCTTATGCTCTTCCCGATGAAGTCTTGGGTTGATATTTCTTCTTCGGCTTCAAAGGCAAGTAAATCAGATTGATTAAAATCAATGTAACGAGTGTCTTCAAACAAATACTCTTTTTGAGTTTTTCTATTTATTTCTACAGTATAAATAATTTTATAATCTAGTCTTACTTGTGTTGTTCTCGCTCCAGAGCCACTGGAACCAACAAAGCGTTTAATATCATGTTGCAATACTTTGATTGAGATGGCAGATTTAGAATCTTGAGATGTAATTAAGTTACGTCCCAGTCTAAGTTGATTTTCTAATTCAATATTAAGAGTTGTGTCGGATGCAACCAATTGAATGGCTTGGTTATCAAGAGAATTAGAATAAGTTCTTAATTCATATCCGCAAGAACTTAAAAGAAAAGTGATTGCAAAAATTGATTTTAAATAAATAAAAGATGAAACCTTCATAAAACGATATTGAGAATTTTTCCAGGAACATAGATTATCTTTCTGACTTCTTTGTCCTCTAAATATTTTTTTACTTTATCATCCAAAAGTGCAGTTGATTTCACTTCTTCTTCAGAAGTATTTTTATTGATCTCAATTTCAGATCTGAGCTTACCATTAATTTGAATGGCAATATTAAGAGTATCGTCTTCTAAAAGGATCTTTTCAGCCTCTGGCCATTTCTTATCTACAATTGATTCTGAAGGATGAAGTTGCCACCATAGATGTTGACACAAATGAGGTGTTATAGGGGCGAGCATTAAAAGAATTGATTCAATTGCCTCATGAGCAGTTGCACGCATTTCTTGATCAGCCTGAACCTCTAAAAATTCTTTAGGAATCTCATTGGAGAGCTCCATTACTGATGCAATAGCAGTATTAAAGCTGTGTCTCCTCATATAGTCGTCTTTCACTTTTGCGAGAGTTTTATGAGTCTTTGATCGTACTTTTTTTATCTTCTCATCAGAAGACATTATTTCTTTGTTTTCAGGAACTCCAGAGTCAATATGTTTATTAACTAATCTCCAAATTCTGTTGATGAATCTATGGGCACCTTGTACTCCTTGATCTGACCACTCCAAAGATTGTTCCGGAGGGGCTGCAAACATTACAAAGAGTCTTACTGTATCTGCACCATATTTTTCTATTAAACCTTGAGGGTCAACGGTATTGCCTTTTGATTTTGACATCTTGGCTCCGTCTTTTAAAACCATCCCTTGGCAAAGAAGATTGTCAAAAGGCTCATCTCCATCAACCAAGCCCATATCTCTCATGCATCTAAAAAAGAATCTTGAATAAAGGAGATGAAGAACGGCATGTTCAATACCCCCAATATACTGATCAACAGGAAGCCAGTATTTAGCTCTTTCATCCAGCATAGATTCACTACTATCGAAACTTGCAAATCTAGCGTAGTACCATGAAGATTCAAAAAAAGTATCAAATGTATCAGTTTCTCTGAAGAGATCTTTCCCATCTTGCGTTACTTCCAGAAATTCAGGCATATCTTTCAACGGAGAACTTACCCCTTTAAATTCAACTTTACTAGGAAGTTCTACAGGTAGATCATAAGCCATATAATTGCTTTCACCGTCAGTCACAACAGGAATAGGAGTTCCCCAATACCTCTGTCTTGATACACCCCAGTCTCTAAGTCTAAAGTTTGTCTCTCTATTACCACAATTGAGTTCTTTAGCTTTATCTTCGATTGCCAGAAAAGCTTCATCAAAACTTAAACCATCAAATTCGCCTGAATTGATGAGTACATTTTTTTCAGAGATCGCTTCTTCGGGGTCTTCTGCATCACGATCATTCTGAATTACTCTTAAAATAGGTAAGTTATATTTTGTAGCAAATTCAAAATCTCTTTGATCATGAGCTGGTACTGCCATCAAGGCTCCAGATCCGTAGTCACTCAGAACAAAATTTGCTATCCAAATAGGGATTTCTTCTTTAGTGAAAGGATGAACTGCATATAAGCCTGTAAATAGACCTTCTTTTTCTTGTTTTGCAAAATCGGCTTCAGATTGCTTAACTTTATTTTGTTTTTCAATAAATATATTGATATCACTTCTTTCAGATGCAAGACCTGTACACAAGGAATGAGAAGTGGATATTGCTATAAATGAAACACCCATTATAGTATCTGGTCTTGTTGTAAAAACGCTTATTGCTTCTTTACTGTTTTTCACTTGAAAACTAAAATTCATCCCCTCAGACTTACCTATCCAATTTTTTTGTTGGACCTTTACTTGCTCAGGCCAGCCTTCTAATTTATCTGTTCCTTCAAGAAGTTCTTCTGCATAGTCTGTAATCTTCAGGAACCATTGCTTTAGTCTCTTCTTCTCAACATCTGCCCCTGATCTCCATCCTTTTCCATCTATAACTTGCTCATTTGCTAGAACAGTTTGGTCAACAGGATCCCAATTAACTTCAGCCTCTTCTTGATAGGCAAGACCTTTTTCAAGCATTTGCTGGAAGAACCATTGTTCCCACTTATAATAATTAGCATCCGATGTCGCAAACTCTCTTTTCCAATCATAGGCAAAGCCCAGTCTGGTGAGTTGTTTTTTCATGCTCTTGATGTTTTCAAGAGTCCATTCAGAAGGCTGTACTTCGTTGTTGATGGCTGCATTCTCAGCTGGAAGGCCAAAAGCATCCCAGCCCATAGGCTGAAGCACATTTTTCCCGAGCATTCTATGGAACCTACTAATTGCGTCTCCAATTGAATAGTTCCTTACGTGGCCCATGTGAATAGATCCGCTTGGATATGGAAACATACTTAAACAGAAGAATTTTTCTTTACTAGGATCCTCTGTAACAGAAAAGGTCTCATTTTCTAGCCAATATCGCTGAACCTCTTCTTCAATGTCTTCCGGTTCATAGGGAAGATCTTGTTCTGACATTTTTATTTATCCTTATTGAGGTTTTCCAGATAATTTATATTGAAAGTTCCATTTATGAAGTTGGGATCTTTAATCAACTTTCTATGCATGTCTAAATTTGTATCTATTCCTAAAACGTACATTTCATCTAATGCTCTTTCTAGTCTTGCTCTTGCATCCTCTCTATCATTTGCCCTGCATATCACTTTAGCAATAAGTGAATCATAGTAAGGAGGAACCGTGTAATCTTTATATAGATGCGAGTCCATTCTTACTCCGATACCTCCTGGTGCATGATATTCAAGGATTTTACCTGGTGAAGGCAAATAAGTTTCTGAATTTTCAGCATTTATTCTGCATTCAATAGCATGGCCTTTAAGGACAATGTCATCTTGTTTAATTTTTAACTCTTCATCTCTGGCAATTCTTAATTGAAGTTTAACTAAATCAAGTCCTGTAACACTTTCCGTTACAGGATGTTCAACTTGAATTCTTGTATTCATCTCTATGAAGTAAAAATTATCATTTTCATATAAAAATTCAAAAGTTCCTGCACTCGTATAATTTAATTGACGACAAGCCTCTATGCATTGAGCATATATTTCCTGTCTTTTATTTTCTTTGATTCCCATAGCAGGAGCTTCTTCGATAACCTTCTGATGCCTTCTTTGCATCGAACAGTCCCTGTCTCCCAAATGCAGGACATTGCCGTGCCTATCGGCTAAAACTTGAACTTCTATATGTCTCGGACTTTCAAGGAATTTCTCAAGATAAACAGTTGAATCGCCAAAAGCGACTGCTGATTCTTGCTGAGTGAGCTCAATTGCATTATCTAATTCATCTGCAGAATGAACTATCCTCATGCCTCTTCCACCGCCGCCTGAGGCTGCTTTTATTATTACAGGGTATCCAATTTCTTCAGCTTTTTTATGTGTATCTTGATCTATTGGTCCACTTGATCCTGGAACTATAGGTAGACCAGAATTCAACGCAAATTCCTTTGCTGAAATCTTATTACCCATCATTCTTATTACCGATGCTGGGGGGCCAACAAAATCAAAGCCACTCTTCGCAACTTTTTCTGCAAAGTCAGGATTTTCAGATAGAAAACCATATCCTGGATGAACACCATCGGCACCCGAAAGCTCCATAGCACTAATTATTGCTGGAATATTTAAATAACTCTGAGCAGAGTCAGCTGGACCAATGCAAATAGATTCATCTGCCATCTTCACATGCATCAGATCTTTATCAGCTTCGGAGTATGCTGCAACTGTTGGTATTTTTAGCTCTTTAGCTGCCCTCAAAATACGCAAAGCTATTTCGCCTCTATTGGCGATTAAAAGTTTATTAATCATTATTTAGAAATTTCAAAAAGGGATTGGCCATATTCTACTGGTTCTGAATTTTCTACATTGACAGAAAGTACCGTTCCTGAAAATTCAGATTTGATCTCATTCATCATTTTCATGGCTTCTACTATGCAAACTACATCTCCCTCAGCTACTAGATCTCCAACTGAAATAAATGGTTTTGTTCCTGGAGATGCCGACGCATAAAAAGTTCCAACCATAGGAGAATTAATTAAATTTCCTTCCTGAACAATTTCCTCATCTTCTTGATTGCTATCTTCGCTAACTTGAACCGAAGCCTCTTGCGGTAAAATAAATGATTGAGCAGCAGCGGGAGTCGCCCCGTGGCTTTTAACAAGTCTTACAGATTCTTCTCCTTCTTGGATTTCAATTTCCTCTAAATTTGAATTCTCCAACATTTCTATTAGTTTTTTTACTTTTCTTATATCCATTTTCCCTCTCCTTATTTAAACTTTTTGAAAGCAGTTCTTAAAGCTAGCTCATATCCTTCAATACCCAAACCAGAAATAACACCTTGAGCAATGTCAGATAAATATGACACTTGTCTGAAATCTTCTCTAGCATAGATATTAGAGATGTGTATCTCTATAAATGGTATGCCTACCCCAGATAAGGCATCCCTAAGGGCGATACTACTATGAGTAAGCGCACCTGGATTTATAATTATACATTTAACTTCTTTGTCTCTTGCTGAATGAACTAAATCCACAAGCTCATGTTCAGCATTACTTTGATGACAAATGAGATCACAATTCACTTCTTTAGCTATAGCAAGTAGGTTTGTTTCTATGTCTTGTAATGTTTCTGAGCCATAAATCTCAGGCTCTCTTGTACCTAAAAGATTTAAGTTTGGTCCATTAAGAAGCATGTATTTAGTCATATGAATGAAATTTGTAGATTTTAGGCGATTTTAAATGAAATTATAAAAAAAAAATTAAAATTATAAATAATCTACTTCTTTAATATCAATTCTTTTAGTAATGACTGGATAGCAGAACCCTTGAGCATTACATCCCTGATAGGAGATATCTATAAATTCACTTTCAAGTTCAAAATTTAATTCTTTCTTAACTGAATTGAAGTAAACGTCTACCTCTCCAAAATAAATATCGTCTATTCTTTTAGCTTCACCCAAAGTCTTAATTGATAAATTAGATGAAGGCGTTACGGAAATCTCAAATTTATCTTTGTAAAGAAAGCAGTTTTCTTTCATGATCCATGAAAGTATGATGCCTGAATGTTGCTGCCCGTAGGCCTCAAAAATAAATGCTTCATCGGCTGAAGGAATTTTTTCTTTTGATAATTCACTCAAAAAGCCTTGTTCAGCAGAAATATTTGAAATGTGGAATAAACAATAACTAATGAATAATAAATTTTTTAAAGTTTTTTTTGTAATTATCTTTTCTTTCATTGTGATAAGTTGCGCCGAAACATCGCCAGTTAAAGTCATTATAAAGGATGCTCATTTATATGTACCCTTAAAAGGATCCATGATGACAAGCGGATATTTAAGTATCGTCAATAAATCAAATGAAAATATTGAGATACTCTCAATAGATTGCTCTCCAATAAGGGCAGAGATTCATGAAACTACAATCAATGCTAAGGGTTTGATGAAGATGACAAAGCCTAATTCTGTTGTTTTAGAGTCTCAATCTAGTACCATTTTTGTGCCTGGGGGAAAACATATAATGTTTTGGGGATTAAATGAATTTGACTCCAAATATCTCCCTTGTTCATTCTCATTTGTTGATGGAGACTCAATTAATTTTAATTTTTTAGTACAGACTCGTGGGTAATATATTAGAAGTAAATAATCTCATTGTAGACTTTGAATCTAAAGATAAAATCTTTAGGGCGGTAGATAATATTTCTTTCGCTATTGAAAAAGGAAAAACCTTATCCATTGTTGGCGAATCAGGTTCTGGAAAATCAGTTACTGCTTTATCAATACTTCAACTCCTGCCTGAAGGAACTGTGAGGTATTCTGCAGATGCTTCGATAAAATTTGAAGATAAAGAAATCCTCGAATCTCCTAAGAAGTTTTTAACTTCTTTAAGGGGAAATAAAGTTTCAATGATCTTTCAAGAGCCTATGACATCTTTGAATCCTTATCAGAAAGTTGGTTTTCAAATAGACGAGACGCTGATAATCCACAGAAAACTGAGTAAAAATAAAGCCAGAGAAAGGACCTTAGATCTTCTCAAAAAGGTTAAGATCTATGATCCAGAAAAAAAAGTTGACTCATATCCACATCAATTATCTGGGGGCCAGAGGCAGAGAATTATGATTGCGATGGCTTTAGCGAATGAACCAGAACTCTTAATTGCCGATGAACCCACCACAGCTCTAGATGTAACTGTTGAGAAAGCATTACTTGAATTATTATCTGAGCTTCAATCAGAATTTGGTATGTCGATACTCTTTATCACTCATGATCTCAATATAGTTAAAAGGTTTTCTGACGAAGTTTGCGTTATGAAAGATGGCAAAATAGTTGAATCCGGAGAAGTAAAAGCTTTATTTGATAATCCTAAGCACCCCTATACCATCAAGCTTTTGAATTCTATTCCTGGAAAAAAAGAAGCTGTAAATAAACAAGAAGTTATCCTTCTTGAAGCTAAAAACGTTGACATTAATTATCCGATTAAGAAAAATTTTCTTGGCCAAATTACCGAATATTTGAATGCAGTCAAAAAAGTTGATATCAATATATTTTCAGGAACTACGACTGGATTAGTGGGAGAGTCTGGGTCTGGTAAATCTTCTTTAGCAAGAGCGCTGCTTGGAATTGAAGAATCCGATGGGTTAATAGTTTTTGATAACAAAGATATCAATAAATTAAGTACTAGTGAAACAAGGAAATATAAAAAGGATTTCCAAATAGTCTTTCAAGATCCTTTTGGATCTCTATCTCCTAGGATGACAATTGGAGAGATTATTGGCGAGGGCCTTAAAGTCCATGAACCATCTCTCAGTAAATCTAAAAGGAATGAAAAAATACTAAAAGCCCTGAAAGATGTTGAATTAGATCCTTCATCTTTCTCGCGATTTCCTCATGAGCTTTCTGGAGGACAAAGGCAAAGAGTGGCTATAGCAAGAGCAATAATATTGGAACCTAAATTGATCTTATTAGACGAACCAACATCTGCTTTAGATGTTTCTATTCAAATGCAGATACTAGATCTCTTGAAGGATCTACAGTCTAGACTTGGACTAGCCTACCTTTGCATTAGTCATGACCTAAAAGTGATCAGATTTTTATCTGACCGCGTTTATGTAATGAAAGACGGAAATATAGTTGAAGAAGGTTCAACAGAAGAATTATTTGAGTCTCCAAAGCACGAATATACAAAAGAACTATTAGCCGCTTCGATAGCCTAAGCTATAAGTTGATAGGTTTGTAACTTATAATTAATGTATGTCAAAAGATAAAAGAAAATATTCATCTGAGATAGTTGATGGTCCAGAACAGGCACCTTCTAGGGCCATGTTGCGGGCAGTAGGCTTTGAATCGGAAGACTTTAAGAAGCCCCAGGTTGGGATAGCTTCTACATGGAGTATGGTGACGCCATGTAATATGCATATAGATAAGCTTGCCGAATCTGCTGCTCGTGGAGCAGATTCAGTAGGATCTAAAGCAGTAATATTTAATACTATTACTGTCTCAGATGGAATATCAATGGGCACAAAAGGGATGAGATATTCTCTTGTATCAAGGGAAGTTATTGCGGACTCAATTGAAACAGTTGTTGGTGGTCAGGGATTTGATGGCCTCATCACTATAGGCGGTTGTGATAAGAATATGCCAGCTTGTTTGATGGCAATGGCGAGGCTAAATAGACCTTCAATCTTTGTTTATGGTGGAAGTATCAAACCAGGATTGAATAGAACTGACGTAGTATCTGTATTCGAGGCTGTTGGGAAACATTCTGAAGGTTCATTGTCAGACATTGAACTTTTGGACATTGAATCTTCTGCTATTCCTGGACCGGGATCTTGCGGAGGAATGTACACCGCAAATACTATGGCTTCAGCCATTGAAGCGTTGGGAATGAGCTTACCTAATAGTTCAGCACAGGAAGCTATTTCATCCAGTAAATTAGATGACTCATTGAGCGCAGGTGAGGCGATGATGCATTTGATAACAGAGGATATAAAGCCCAGAGATATTATGACTAAAGCTGCTTTTGAAAATGCAATTGCGGTAGTTATAGCATTGGGTGGATCTACTAATGCCGTCTTACATTTACTTGCAATAGCTCATGAGGCAAAAGTTAATTTGAATTTAAATGATTTTGAAAGAATAGGAAAAAGAACTCCTGTTTTGGCTGATTTGAGGCCTAGTGGAAATTTTCTTATGTCTGAACTGATTGAAATTGGAGGCATTGTACCTTTGATGAAAGGCATGCTGGAAGAGGGATTAATTGATGGCAGTCAAATGACTGTTACAGGAAAGTCTTTAGAAGAAAATCTATCGACCTGCGACACTTATCCTACCAATCAAGAAATTATTAGAGAAGTAGGAAATCCTATAAAACCTGATAGCCATTTGAGAATACTTTACGGAAATTTAGCACCGCAAGGTGCAGTCGCTAAGATATCAGGTAAAGAAGGTTTAAGGTTCGAAGGGAAAGCAAAAGTCTATGACTCTGAGGAATCTGCGATGCAAGGTATTTTATCTAATCAAGTGACCGAAGGTGATGTTCTCGTGATCAGATATGAAGGGCCTAGAGGAGCTCCTGGAATGAGAGAGATGCTCAGTCCTACTTCTGCAATTATGGGCAAAGGGTTGGGAGACAAAGTCGCATTTCTGACTGATGGTAGATTTTCAGGAGGTACTCATGGTTTTGTGGTGGGTCACATCACACCAGAAGCATTCGATGGAGGGCCAATAGCTTTTATAAAAGATGGTGATTTTATCTCTATTGATGCTGAAACAAATTTAATAAACCTTGATTTATCTGAGGAGGAAATCAAAAAAAGAAAAGATATTTGGGTTTGTCCGGTTGCTGATGAGGAAGGCGGGGTGTTAGACAAGTATAGATCTTTGGTTACCTCTGCATCTGAAGGCGCTGTTACAACTAAAAAATAATCTTTTGGGTGTTGAAAATTTTTAGTTTAGACCTAATAATGTATTCAGATAATGATTCTAACTAAATTCCCATTTACAAATTCCAAGGAGTACCTATGAATGTCGTCACATTGACAGATGATAATTTCGAGACAGAAGTTAATGCATCCGATAAACCTGTATTAGTAGATTATTGGGCTACATGGTGTGGGCCTTGCAAGATGGTTGGACCAATTGTTGAAGAATTGGCTATAGAATTTTCAGATAAATTAAAGGTTGGCAAATTGGATGTGGATGCAAATCAGAATTCAGCAGCTCAACAGAATGTCATGAGTATTCCCACTTTGGCAATTTTTAAAGGTGGTGAGCTAATAGCACAACAAGTCGGAGCTCTAAGTAAAACTCAATTGACGGATTTTATTGAATCTAACATATAGAAAACACTAGACTCTAATTTCTAACGAGGTTAGTATTGATACATCGAAGTTTCTTCGGTCAACCCCTTCATTCACCCACTAATCCTTATTCATGCAACTAATAGAACTAAAAAGAATGCCCGTTGAAGAGCTTATTGCTCTGGGCGAAGACTGTGAAGTAGAAAATGCTTCTCGAGCAAAAAGACAAGATATAATATTTGGAATACTTAAAAGCAAAGCCAAGAGTGGTGAAGATATCGAAGGCGAAGGAGTCCTCGAAATTCTTCAAGATGGTTTTGGTTTCCTAAGATCACCGGATGCTTCTTACTTGGCAGGCCCTGATGATATATATGTTTCTCCGAGTCAAATCAGACGTTTTGGTCTCAGAACGGGAGATACTATCAAAGGAAAAATTAGATCACCCAAAGATGGTGAGAGATACTTTGCAATTTTAAAAATTGAAGAAATTAACTACGAAGAACCGGACAAAACTAAAAACAAACCATCCTTTGAAAATCTAACGCCTCTTTTTCCTGATGAGAGAATGCTTTTTGAATTAGGCACTGGTAGCACCGAAGACCTATCTTCCAGAGTCATTGATCTTACCGCACCAACAGGTAAAGGGCAGAGATCTTTAATAGTATCGCCACCAAAGGCAGGAAAAACGTTACTACTTCAAAGTATAGCCCACTCTATTGAGCGCAATAATCCAGAATGTAAAATTATGGTCCTGCTTGTAGATGAAAGGCCTGAAGAAGTTACAGAAATGAAACGTTCAGTTAAGGGAGAGGTAATCGCAAGTACTTTTGATGAAGCTCCTACTCGTCATGTTCAGGTTGCTGAGATGGCAATCAATAAAGCCAGAAGATTAGTTGAACACAAGCATGATGTAGTTATCCTTCTTGATTCTATTACTCGTCTTGCAAGAGCTTACAACTCAACTCAAGCTGCCTCAGGAAAAATCTTGACCGGTGGTGTAGATGCCAATGCATTGCAAAAACCGAAAAGGTTCTTTGGTGCTGCTAGAAATATTGAAGGTGGTGGAAGTTTGTCCATTATCGCAACTGCTTTAATTGATACAGGTTCAAGAATGGACGAAGTGATATTCGAAGAGTTTAAAGGAACTGGTAACTCAGAGATAAATCTTGATAGAAAGATTGCAGAAAAGAGAGTATTCCCCGCTATCAATGTAAGAAAGACTGGAACCAGAAGGGAAGATCTCCTTACCTCTGATACCGAACTAAGGAATATCACTGTATTGAGAAAGCTTCTCAACGAAATGGATGACACCGCTGCTATGGAGTGGATATTAGATAAGCTTAAAGATTATAAAACTAATGCCGAATTCTTTGAGTCAATGAAAAGGAAATAGTTTTACTCGCTTTTCTCGATATCCTTCTTTTCCTTTCGTGAAAAAAATACTTTATCAATTATCCCTAGAATTAATACACTAATTAATGTTGATAAAACAATTAGGCTTATTATCATTTCTGAATTTAAGGTGATTGTTTTGTTTAATATGATAAGACTTTGAGATGCAAAGAGAGTTGATTTCCCATTAGTTAATACTACTGTGAGTGTTGAAAAGAATATTAGAATTAGTATTAACCTAGCCTTCATATAAATAGTATTTGGTTTCCCCGCCTTTGGATTCCTTCAATTCATTTAGATCGAATTTAGAAAGATCTAATTTTAAATCCTTCTCACATTCAACGTAGATTAACCCTCCTTCATTTAAAAGATTTTGGTTACAGATTACTTCTAAAGACTTTGGAATAAGATTCTCATGAAATGGGGGATCTAGAAAAATGATATCAAACTTCTGTTTCAAAGTTTTATAATCAAACGAAATTGAGTTTGTATTTATTACTCTAGAGATTTTTTCTATTTTAAGTTTTTTAGCGATATCAATAATTGACTGAGAAAGTTTTAATTGTTTTTCAATGAATACAACATTACTAGCTCCTCTTGAAATAGCCTCTAGTCCAAGTGAACCTGTTCCGGCAAACATATCTAAGCATTTTTTTTTATCTAAATCATTGAGAAGCCAATTAAAAAGAGTTTCTTTAGTCTTGCTTTCAGTTGGTCGTAGCATCTTGTTTGGCTTAAATACAAGTTTAGTTCCTTTATATTTTCCACCAATAATTCTTGTTGCTGCTTGTCTTTTCACCATATGGACAATATTATGCTTTTTGAAGCCGTTAGTAACAATGTTTGACCAATGGTTTTATTCTAAATGAAAAAATCAGATCTCAAGAAAAACTTCTTAACCTCCATGCGTAGTTCAACATCAACTGTGTGTGTTATCTCTGCTAAATCAGATACCTTAAGACATGCCATGACCGCAATATCTGTTACATCATTATCTGTAGACCCTCCTTCTATGCTTGTATGCATCAATAAAGAAGCTTCGATTCACGGCATTATTGCAGTTGATTCTTCTTTTTGTATCAACACGTTATCCAGTGAACAGAAAGATATAGCAGAAATATGCAGTAATAGTGAAGAGGGCGAAACAAGGTTTCTGAACAATGCCTGGAAAGATGACGGCAGTTATATTTATAATCAAGAATCTTTATCTACTTTATTTTGTGAATGTACAGATTTAATAGATCATTCTAGTCATACGATTGTCATTGGCAGAGTTTCAAAGGTATTAAATAATGATGATCTTCAACCGCTCCTCTACGGATCCGGTAAGTACTTAAATTAATATGAAATATTTTATATTCTCCTCATTTCTTTTTTTATCTTCTTTTATTTCTTCTGAAGCAAAGGTCTACTTTATTAATCTCAATGATGGAGACCAAGTGCAATCACCCTTTCTTATCCAATTTGGATTATCAGATATGGGCATAGCACCTGCAGGTACGGATAGGAACAATACAGGTCATCATCATTTGCTTATCAACGTAAATGATATTGATTTATCTAAACCTATACCTTCCTCTTCAAATCATATTCATTTTGGAGGAGGGCAAACCGAATCACTTGTTGAGTTATTGCCTGGTAGCTATTCTATGCAACTTGTTCTTGGAAATATGACTCATACACCACATGATCCTCCGGTAATCTCACAAAAAATAAATATCACTGTTATAGATTAAATGGGCTATTTTCAGATTACAGGTCTTATCCTGAGTGTCGTATTGTCATTTTCTCTTAAATCTGAAATTAAAATTGATGGATTGCTCGATGAAGCAGAATGGCAGAAAGCTCAAGTGGTAGACAAGTTTTATGAAGTTTATCCATATTCTCTAAGAGAAGTAAACGAATACAAAACGCAAATATTGATTATTGAATCTGAGAATGGCCTGTATTTTGGTTTTAAAAACTACCAGACCAATGAAACGATGAGAATAAATAATCACTTGCGCGACCAAGAGCGATCAATATCCGATAAAAATGGAATAGTAATCGATTTTGATGGTGATGGCATTGAAGGTTATAACTTTTTTATCTCTTCTAGCGGTTCAGTCGGTGATGCAACCGTAACAGACGAAAAAGAGAGAAATTGGGATTGGGATGCAGATTGGCAATCTGCCGCTACGGTTAAGGACGGAGTTTGGTATTCAGAGACTTTTATACCTTGGTCGATTGCCTCAATGAAAACGCAAACAGGTGAAAAAAGAAAGATAAAAATGGCTTTTTACAGAATGCTTATGGGGGTTGGAAGAGGCCTTTCAACTATCAAAGGAAGCGTCTATGAGAATGTCTATTTATCTGTCTTTGACGAATATCAGTTTAATAACTATTCAGTAGCTAAACTAGATTTTTTCCCCTATACAACCCTAACTGAAGACATTGCTAATTCAGATCAAATCTCAAAAGCAGGAGCTGAAATTTTTTGGAAAATTAATTCAAGTAAACAGCTCAACCTCGCATTGAATCCAGACTTCGGACAAGTTGAGAGCGATGAGGTTGTTGTGAATTTCTCTGCTTTTGAAACCTTCTATTCGGATAAGAGACCATTCTTTGCTGAAAATAATAGTATGTTCGATGTAAGTGATCGTATGCATAGAATCATTAACACGAGAAGGATAGGTGGAAGACCTGATTATGATTGTGAAGTATACGGTGATCTAGAAGATTACTGCCAAGAAACTCAGGCAGAAACAAGTGAGATAGATTTTGCTTTGAAATATACACAAAAAGGTAAAGTAGATTTTGGTTTTATGAGTGCATCTGAAAGGGATGAAAAATTTTCGCAAGGTAGAGATTTTTATGCACTAAGGCTCAATACAAAAGCTAATGACTTTAAATATGGGTATTTAGGGACATATGTTGATAAGCCTGTTTTAGGTAAGAATGCCCAAGTTAATTCAGTGGACTTTATGTATCTTCCATCTGCAGTCCATAGAATGAATGGTAATTTGATGCATTCAAACGTGAACAATCAAGACGGCTTCGGTTTAACAATGGGTTATTCATATAACCCTGATCAAGACTTTTCGTCTGGTGTAGGCATAATTTTTTATGATGATCAGCTCGATCTTAATGATATGGGGTACCTCATATTAAATGACCGTTTAATGTTCAATGGTAGGACCCAATTTAAAAAGACAAGATTTTCAGAGGGTTCTATTCTTAGATCTAGATTATTTGAGATTGGTTATGGATCTAAATTTAATGCCGATACAGTTCGGGAATCTTCAAACTTTGCTTTAAAAGTTCAGACAAATTTCATCGATTTGTCTGAAGTAAAAACTGAAATTTTTTATAGAAGTACCGGTAGAAATACAAGAATCACCAGAGGGTCTCCTTTGGCTCCTTATATCGACATGCCCAAAGGGATTGGAGGTTATATAGAATTTACTGGTCCACGAAAGCCAAAGTATATTTACAGTCTGAGGTTTGAAAGAGGTAAGGGTAGTGAGCACTCTCCGGGGATAAGTTGGAAAAACTCTTCTAGAGCTTTTATCAAGTTTATGCCTCGCGATAACTTGTCATTCAACATGTCCTATAATCTCTCCGATGAGAAAAATTGGCTAAATTGGCTAGATGATAATCTTTTAGCCACTTATGAAAGAAAACAGAGAACAAGCGTTTTTGAGCTTGAGTGGTTTAAAAACAATAAACACGAGTTAAGAATAAAAGCTCAACTTGTAGCATTCACCGGAAGAAATCCTACTCCTTATCTAGGAGATCAAAAAGGAAATTTAACACCAATAAATATCTCTATATCACCTATTACAATAAGCGAGTTAGCATTTCAGGTTAGGTATAGATATGAGATCATGCCTCTTTCTTATCTTTACTTGGTCTATTCTAAGGGCGGTCGAGTTTCTCTTAATGATGAAGAGGATGATCTGTCAAACCTCTACAGAAGACCTTGGAATGATCCTTCCGATGAAAATTTTACCATTAAGCTAAGATATAGATTTTAGCCCCTTTAATCTATAAACTAATTTCCCATCAGGGGATATATATTGCATAGGAAGCTTACTTTTTCATTATTACTTTTAGTATTTTGTTCTTTACACATTTTTTCTTTCGATCTCATTATCGATGGAAAGCTCGATGAAAAAGAATGGTCTCAAGCAGATGAGATAACCAAATATTATGAAAGTATGCCCTTTACTCTAGATGATGCTTCTGGTGCTCAAAAAGTCTTAGTACTTGAAGATGAAAAGGGCATTTACTTTGGTTTTATAACCTATCAATCCAACGAAAGTATTAGAACTCAAAAGCATCAAAGAGATGACGAAATGGCTAATGCCGATATGGTCGGTGTATCAATTGATTTTGATGGAGATGGTCTCTTGTCTTATGGTTTTTCTGTTTCTGCGGGCGGATCAATTCTTGATAATGTCGTTAGAAATGAAAATGAAGTTAACTACGACTGGGATTCTGATTGGGGTTATGGCACAAGTATAGATGAAGGTGTTTGGTATGCAGAAATATTTATACCTTGGAGTATAGCTCCCATGAAATCTCAACAAGGCGATAAAAGGAAGGTTAAGCTTTCTTTTTATAGGTGGTTAAGAGGAGAATTTAAAGTTAATACAACCATTAAAGGAAATCCAAGGACCGAAAAGTTCTTATCCTTATTTAATGAATACGAGTTTAATAATTACAGTGTTTCAAAGCTAGATTTCTTTCCTTATATTAACCTAACTGAAGACAGAGTTTTGGCTGAAACAAATAAAAAAGCTGGTGCAGAAATATTCTGGAAGATAGATGCTGGTAAACAACTTAATGTAGCTCTCAACCCTGATTTTGGACAAGTAGAAAGTGATGAGCTGGTAGTAAATTTTACTTCTAGCGAAACATTTTATTCTGATAAAAGACCTTTCTTTTCAGAAAATCATTCTCTATTTGATGTCAAAGGCTACACGTTTTTTTATCTTATAAATACTAGAAGAATAGGCGCTTCGCCAGATTATAACTGCTCCAGTTATGCTGATTCTCTTAAAGATTTGTGTGAATCCAGCCAAGTTGGAATTTCTGATATAGATTATGCCGTAAGATATACCCAGCAAAATGAGTCCATCGACTTTGGTTTTTTAGGAGCTTCGGAGGCTGACGAGCAATTCAGTCAAGGCAGGGACTTTTATTCCGTAAGAGCTCGAAAAAATACTGATAATTTATCAGTAGGATATATAGGGACTTATACCGAAAGACCTGTTCTGGATCGAGAGGCAGAAGTCCATGCCGTTGATGTGATTTACAATCCAACCGATAAAATTAGAACAAATGCTGTTTTCATGACTTCTAGCATAGATCAAGGTTTGGTAAATCCCCATAGCACCTCAGGCGAGGCATTTAGATTGAGGTTTACCTCTTCTCCGAAAAAAGGAAGATGGCATGATGTAGGTCTTTTTTACTTTGATGAAAATATTGATATCAATGATATGGGTTATCAGATGTTGAATAACTGGATGTTCTTAGGAGCTCAGAATGGATTTAAGTTCACAGACTTCGATGCATCTTCAATAATTCAGTCAAATGAGTTTGAGTTTGGTTTAGGTGTGGAAAGTAACGCTGATTTAGATAAATCTTGGAATTTTACTTACCTTACTTACAAATCTACTTTCAAAAATACTTCTTTTTTTGAATTCACTAACTTCTACAGAACTTCAGGAAAAGATTTCTGGATTACAAGAAATAATATAGAAGCTCCTTACATTAAAAGACCCGAAAATTACGGATCGCTTTTAAATTTTAAAGGACCTTCTCAAGACTTTTTTAATTACTTTTTAGAGGCTAAGAGAGAAAAGGGCTCGCAATGGGCTTCAGCTTCTGGCTTTGCTACTTCTTATGCGACACAGCTTGAGTTTGCTCCAAGCGATAACATTAACTTTTCACTTTATTATCAGCACCTAAACGAAGATGGTTGGGTAAATTGGATTCAAGATAATCTCTTGGGGGTTTATGCCAAAAAACAAAGAACAACAGTTGCAGGGTTTAACTGGTTTGTTGGTGATAAGCATGAGTTAAGAATCAAAGCTCAAATGGTTTCATTCTTAGCTACAAATCCACAGGCTGTTTTAGGAGATTCTTATGGAGACCTTAATGCAAGTGATATTGCACTGACTCCAATCAACTTAAGCGACTTAGCCTTTCAAATAAGATATAGATATGAAATTATGCCCTTAGCTTATTTGTATGCGGTGTATTCCAAAGGAGGGAGAATCGTAGAGACTGATGAGGAAGATGACTTGGGTAAGCTATATCAGCGACCTTGGAACGATCCTCAAGCAGACAATTTCACTCTTAAGGTTAGATATAGATTCTGATTACTTTTGTAAGCCCTTTAAGTGCTAATTCAGATAGCTATTCTTTTCCTATATCTTTAGAATGCTCACCTTAAAATCGAGGAAACCGCTTGTCTATAAAGTCATCTCTCCAATTACTAACTTCCTTTTGCCTTCTTCTTTTAAGTCCATTTTTCTTTTCTGCAATACTTATAGATGGAAAGATCAATGAGGCTGAATGGGCTGAGGCCAGAGAAGTAACTAAATTTTATGAGGTTTATCCATTCACTTTGGAAGAGCCTAAATACGACCAAAAAGTATTAGTTCTGGAAGATGAGAAAGGTATTTATTTTGGTTTTATAAATTACCAATCTACTGAAAGCATTAGATCCAATAAGCATGAGAGGGATCTTGAGAGACCAAATGCAGATCGAGTCGGTGTGAATATAGATTTCGATGGAGATAATATTTCAGCTTATTCTTTTTCTCTTTCAGTGAGTGGATCTAAAGGTGATGGTACATACAAAAATGAGAATGAAAGTAATCCAGACTGGGATGCCGATTGGGGATCTGCAACATCAATAGGCGAAGATGTTTGGTATGCAGAAATGTTTATTCCTTGGTCGATAGCACCCATGAAAGTGCAAAGTGGAGATTACAGGACTGTTAGGCTCGGGTTTTACAGAATGGTTGTCGGAGCATACAAGGTGAATGCCACGATAAAAGGTAATCCCTACACTGATGAGTTCATGTCTACATTTAATGAGATGAAATTCAAGAATTCTAGCATCTCAAAAATAGATTTCTTTCCTTATATAAATGTGACCGAAGATAGGATTTCAGAAGAAGTCGATACAAAAACAGGAGCAGAGATATTCTGGAAAATAGATTCAGGTAAGCAATTGAATATAGCCATTAACCCTGACTTTGGACAAGTTGAAAGTGATGAACTCGTCGTTAATTTCACAGCAAATGAAACTTTCTACTCAGATAAAAGACCTTTCTTTTCAGAAAACCATTCTTTATTTAACGTCAAAGGATACGAATTTTTTTACGTCATTAATACAAGAAGAATTGGAGCTGCTCCGGATTATGATTGCTCTAAATTTGCAGAAAACTTACAAGCTATCTGCTCTTCCTCAAAACTTGGGACATCAGATATTGATTTAGCAGCGAGATATACGCAACAAGGAGAGTCTTTTGATTTCGGTGTCCTTGCAGCTTCGGAAGCAGATCAAGATTTTAGTCAAGGGAGAGATTTCTTTGCTATAAGGGGACGAAAAACTAGCACTGATTATTCGCTTGGTTATTTAGGGACTTATGTCGAGCGACCTGTGCTTGGAAGGGACGCAAGCGTTCATTCCTTTGATTTGGCATATAGACCAAATGACAAGACAAGAATAGCCACCATTTTACTTAATTCTAATATAGACGGAGATACGGGAAATGGTTTCAGGTTTAGACTGGTGGCTGCCCCGACAAAAAAATTGTCTCATGATATTGGGTTCTTTTATTTCGATGAGGATTTAGACTTGGGAGACATGGGTTATTTGGTAACCAATAACTGGGCTATTCTTGCCGGTCAAAGTAAATACAAAGTTAATGATTTTCAAACTGATTCAATAAACATGTCCAGAGAATATGAGTTTGGTTATTCCACTCAAACAAACGCATCTGGAGATCGGGCAAATGATGGGCTATCTTTAAAGGTAACTAATACCTTCCAAAACACTTCAAGAATAGAAATTGAATCAAGTTTTAGAACCTCCGGAAAAGACTTTTGGATAACCAGAAGAGATGAAGCTGCACCCTTTATAAATATGCCAGCTGGCTACGGTGCGAGACTGCAATATTTAGGACCCTCTGCAGATTTTTTCAATTATTTCTTAGAGGTGAAACGTGATCAAGGTAATCAATTTGCCCCAACATTAGGATGGGCAACAACCTATTCTGGGAAAATAGATTTTTCTCCCAGTGGAAACCTAAATTTTTCTATTTATCATCAGCATAATAAAGAAGATAAGTGGTTAAATTGGTTACAAGGAAACTTATTAGGCACCTATGATAAGAAACAAAGAACTACCGTAGCAGGATTGCAATGGTTCAAAAACGACAAGCATGAATTAAGGATAAAAGCTCAGATGGTAGCTTTCACTGCTAGAAATCCTATTGCATACCTGGGAAGTTTTGATGGAAATTTAAATGCTACATCGGAAATATCTCTGGACCCAATTACTCTAAGTGACTTAGCTTTTCAGATAAGATATAGATATGAGATTCTTCCATTGGCATATTTGTACGTTGTGTATTCTAAAGGCGGAAGAATAGTTGCCACTGATGAAGAGGATAGCTTAAGCGAACTCTATCAAAGACCTTGGGACAATCCCCAGGCTGATAATTTTACAATTAAACTAAGATATCGGTTTTAATGAATATGTTTTTTTGCGCAACACCATGTTCCATCCACTCTAATGGCTTCTGTTTGAGGTATATTTAAATTACATACCTTACATTTCACTATTTCAGTTTTTGTTCGATTATTTTTTAAAGCCTTGCGCGATTGGCTGTTTATTTTAGTGAGTATATAAACTGATATTATTACTGAAACTAGTATCAGAAACTGCCACATTTTTATTCAGATGCTTCTGGTCTTTTGACGTCTTCTTTTCCCAATAGACCGAGAGTAAGTAGATTAGTCCATGAACGTTCTTTGACTGATTCGTTCTTTTCTAAATCGAAGTTAGGATAATTTGCATTAAGTATTTCTAAGCTGGTAGTTCTTAATTCGTCGTAGCCAAGAATTTCATAAGCCTCTACTAAAATAGAAAGAGCAAAAGGAGTTTGTGGCGTATTAGGCAGGTGCTCTATTACATACTTAGCTCTACCGATAGCTGCTAAGTAAGCACCTCTTTTCATATAAAAGTCAGCTACATAAATTTCATGATTCGCTAACAGGTTTTTTAGATAAATCATCCTTTGTTGAGCATGAGAAACATATGTGCTGCCTGGATATCTAGAAATGAAATCCGACAGTTCGTCAAAGGAAGTTTGGGCCATTACGATTTCTCTTTTGGCCAGATCAGATTGGAAATATCTTGAGAATAAACCCGAATCATCTGTAAAAGCAGCTAAGCCCTTCATGTAAAAGGCATATCCCGTATGTGAGTGTCTAGGATGAAGATTAATGAAACGTTCGGATGCAGATTGACTAGCTTCAAATTGGGCATTCATATAATAGGCATAGATCAGTTCTGCTTGGGCTTGTTCAGCATATCTACCAAATGGAAATCTCGATTCAAGAGCCTCCAAACTATATATTGCTGTTGAGTAACTTCCATTCTTCAGTCTTGTCTGGGCTTGATCATAAAGCTCTTTCTCTATGAGCCTTTCATCCGGCATTTCTTCATTAGAAGAACACGAAGCAAGGGTAATCAGTAAAATAAAAATACTCAAAATACTGAGATTTCTCTTGCTAGATTTAGAAAAATTGTGAACGATTGTCATTTAAGCTACGAATTCTACAGATCAGACTAGTACTTGGACAGAAAAAGGTTTGTTGGGTTCAATTTTTCTAAAATGGAAAAGAAAAAAAAGATATCACTCAATTACACTGTACTCGAATCTGATGAGGGATATAGAGTAGATCAAGTTGTTGCCAGGCAATTCACTGAATACTCAAGAGGACATATTCAAAAATGGATAAAAGAAGGCGATTTGCTCGTTAACGGTAAGGAAGTCAAGCCCAAGCAGGCACTGATGCTTGAAGACATAGTCTCAGTTAATTTTTGGGAAGAACCTCAGCTCGTTGACCAGGCAGAAGATATACCTCTTGAAATTATTTTTGAAGATGAAGAGATTATTGTAATTAATAAATCAACAGGACTTGTAGTGCATCCAGGTTCAGGAAATCCAGATGGTACTTTAGTAAATGCTCTTTTAGCTCATGATAGCAGCCTTGGTTTTCTTCCAAGGGCAGGCATTGTTCATCGTTTAGACAAGGATACCTCTGGTCTTATGGTTATAGCTAAAAAAGAATCTTCATATTTAAATCTTATAGAGCAGCTGAAGGCAAGATCTGTAAGAAGAACCTATTTAGCAATCGTGGTTGGGGTTCCAATTTCTAATAAAACTATTAATGCACCTATAGGCAGGCATCCAAAAATAAGAACCAAACAAGCTATAAATCAAAACGGTAAAGAGGCCATCACCAGAATAAGTGTCAGTGAATCTTTTAAAGGATACGCTCTATTGAAGGTAAATTTAGAAACTGGCAGAACACATCAAATACGTGTTCATCTCTCTCATATTGGTTATCCAATAATAGGAGATTCAGTCTATGGTGCTAGAAAACAATTTGCTCCTGGTTCTACCGATGAGATAAAAACCACTATTTCTGAGTTCAAGCGCCAAGCACTCCATGCAGAAGAGCTTGAGCTCATACATCCTGGGACTCAAAATTCAATTTCTTTTGAAGCAAAAATCCCTTCTGATATAGCTAGGCTTTTAGAAACACTAAAGGCTTAATTTATGCTATTCATCAAACCAAC
The DNA here is from genome assembly GCA_913042105.1 of uncultured Gammaproteobacteria bacterium. GTDB lineage: Bacteria > Pseudomonadota > Gammaproteobacteria > Magnimaribacterales > Magnimaribacteraceae > Magnimaribacter. The sequence goes on along the minus strand of CAJWIK010000001.1, from coordinate 16,049 downwards.
CGAGCCCCTTGGAAGAAATATAGAGTGCTTAACACTTACTAAAAAATTCTTTGATCAAAATGCTATAGATCCAAAGAAAGAGAAGTTATTTTCAAGTTTTTTAAATTATCAAAATAAACCTATCCAATATATGGATCAAGTCCACAAGCATTATGTTCAAGCTATCTCCTCTGTATCTCCTCCATTAAAAACTACTGATGCTCTTATCTCTACTTCAGATGACATTATTTTGAGTGCAGTTTCAGCAGACTGTCTTCCTATTACAATATCTAAACAAGACGGAAGTGCATTTGCGATAATCCATGCGGGATGGAAAGGTTTGATTTCCGGAGTAATTCAGTCGTGTATTTCTTCATTTATGAAAGATGAAGTCCATCTTTCGGCATGGATAGGGCCTTCTATTTCTAGTAAGCATTATGAAGTGGATAAAGAATTTTACGATGCCTTCTTATCTTCGGACGAAGCATCTCTATCAAATTTTAATAAAATTAGATCAGATAAATGGTTATTTAGTCTTCAAGGAGAAGCGCATAGGATATTAAAAAAGTATGATGTAGAAGTTCAGGATTCGAATCAATGTACATTCGAAAATCAGGATTTATTTTATTCTTATAGAAGAAATCAAACAAATAACAGGTTACTTACAATTATCTGGAGGAATGAATGAGCTTAAAAGGTTTTATTGGATTGGGTGTGATGGGTTTCCCCATGGCCGGGCATTTATCAAAGAGCCATTCTATGGCTGTTTATAATAGGACACAGTCAAAAGCAGAAGAATGGCTTGAAGTGTATGAGGGAAAATCTGTCAGCAGTCCTGAAGATCTTGGTCGTTTGTGCAGTGAAGTCTATATTTGTGTTGGAGCTGATAAAGATGTCAGAGAAGTTATTTCTGGAGAAAAGGGTATTTTAAATACAATGGCTTCTGGCAGTATTATTGTTGACCACACAACGACTTCTTCTACTCTTTCAAAAGAAATGAGCGAGCTTTGCCTGCAAAAGGAAATTGCTTATATAGACGCACCTGTTTCAGGTGGACAAGCAGGGGCTGAAAATGGAACACTTACTATTATGGTCGGAGGTAATAAAAAGGCTTATGAAACAGCTGTTTTGACTATGTCTTGTTACTCAAAATTTTCAAACTTAATGGGACCTTCAGGTTCTGGACAGTTAACTAAAATGGTTAATCAAATCTGCATTGCAGGATTATTGCAAGGTCTTGCTGAGGGAATAAATTTTTCTAAAGAAGTTGGACTAGAGACAAAAGAAGTGATTGATGTCATTTCACAAGGCGCTGCACAATCTTGGCAAATGGTTAATCGCTGGGAGACCATGTCTTCAGATCAATATGATCATGGATTTGCCGTTGACCATATGAGAAAAGATCTAGGCATTGCCATCGAAGAAGCAAAAAAAAATAGTCTCTCTCTAGAGGTGACAGAGCTGGTAGATAAGTTCTATCAAGATATACAAGATATGGGCGGTAATAGATGGGACACCTCAAGCCTGTTAAGGAGATTGAAAAAAAATGATTAAATTTCCTGAATCATCTGATGTCAATTGCCAAGAATTACTAAATGCCTCAAAGGAAGGTCTACTTGAACTCGCTGAGCAGATGAAAATAGATAATTTAAGTGAGGATTTTTTAGAAAAAATCGTCATCCCCATTGCCTATCATTTACATAGTAAATTTTCAAAACAAAATAAACCTTATCTAATTTGTTTTACGGGAGGACAAGGGTCAGGCAAGACTTCTTTATCTTTCTTTATACAAAAGGTACTAAATGATTACTGTGACCGGTCTTCTATGGGTTTTTCAATTGATGACATTTATAAATCTCAAGAAGAGAGACGTCTTTTATCAGAAGAAGTTCATCCCCTTTGTTATGTAAGAGGTGTTCCAGGCACACATGATATAACTATGGGTTTAGATTTAATTGAGCAGCTATCGAATGCTGAGCATGATACAGAAACTAAGATACCTTCCTTTTGTAAACCTGAAGATAAACACTATCCCGAAGAAGACTGGTCCCTGTATTTAGGAAAACCAGATTTCATATTTTTTGATGCTTGGTGTGGAGGAGCAAAACCTGTACCTGAAGAGAATTGGCTTCCTCCTTTAAATAAACTTGAGAGGGAAGAAGATCCTGATGGTGTTTGGTCCAAGTGGAGTAATAATGAACTGGCTAAAGATTATCAAACTTTATTCTCTAGATTTGACCTTCTTTTAATGATTCAAGTACCAAGTATGGAATTTGTTTATGAAAGCAGGTGGATTCAAGAACAGACTCTGTCTAAAACTATTACTGATCCTGCTTTAAAAGAAAAGATCATGAGCAAGGAAGAGGTGTATCGCTTTGTGATGCATTATGAAAGATTAACTCACTATATTTTAGATAAAGTTCCAGGCTTTTCAGATATAGTTTTATCTAGAGATGGAGATTTTAAGTTCTCAATTTCTAAAGCTAACTAAATCTTGAAAACATAAGGTTTTCTTGACTTAGAGCCCTGTAGTGTCAAAATGCTCAACCTCTTAAAGCAAGGATAAATTTTAAATAAAATTAATGGACAATAGTTATAAATCTGGTGCTGAAGCATTACTGCATTCACTTCATCTAGAGGGTGTCGAGCTTATGTTCGGTTATCCGGGTGGAGCAGCTCTGCACATATACGATGCCATCTTTAATCAAGATCATGTCGAGCATATATTGGTTAGACATGAGCAAGGCGCAGTCCATGCTGCTGATGGTTATGCAAGGGCAACTGGTAAGCCAGGGGTTGCGTTGGTTACTTCAGGACCGGGTGCCACTAATGCTATTACCGGACTGGCCACTGCTTATATGGATTCCACACCTATCGTAGTCATTTCAGGTCAAGTAAAGTCAATGTTAATAGGTACAGATTCTTTCCAAGAAACAGACATGATTGGAGTCTCCCGTCCTATAGTAAAACACAGTTTCCTCGTTCAAAAAGCAGAAGATATTCCAGAAATTGTAAAAAAAGCTTTTCATATTGCAACTACGGGAAGACCAGGACCGGTTGTTATAGATGTACCTAAGGATTTCACTGATCCTGAATTTAAATTTGAATTTAACTATCCTTCAGAGATAAATATGCGTTCTTACAAGCCGGCACAAGCTGGTGATTCATCAAGAATAAAAGAAGCAGTAGATTTAATTGAGAACTCCAAAAGACCAGTTATATATTCCGGAGGCGGGGTCATACAAGATGATGCCTCAGATGAACTCATCGAGTTTGCTAAGCTCTTAGACTTTCCTATTACTAATACTTTGATGGGCTTGGGTGCCTTTCCAGGGTCAGATCCTCAATTCATGGGAATGTTAGGGATGCATGGAACTTATCAGGCTAATATGGCGATGCATAATGCTGATCTAATTATAGCTGTAGGAGCAAGGTTTGATGATAGGATCACAAATGATCCCAAGAAATTTTCTCTGCAAGCTAAGAAAATACATATTGATGTAGACCCAGCTTCAGTTTCTAAAATAATACATGCCGATGTCCCGATTGTGGGTTCAGCAAAAGAATGTCTATCAATGCTAATTCAAGAGATTAAAGGAAGAGATCTCAAAATAAACCATGCAGAGTTATCAACTTGGAATAAGCAAGTTTCTGACTGGAGAGATGCGCATGGATTAAATCATTCTTTGCTTGAGCTTGGACCTCAGAACGGAAAAATCTTACCTCAGCAAGTTGTCCAATCTCTCTATAAAGAGACTGAAGGAGAGGCATTCGTTACTTCAGATGTAGGGCAGCATCAAATGTTTGCCGCTCAGTATTATCATTTTGATAAACCAAGACAGTGGATCAATTCTGGAGGTTTAGGAACTATGGGATTTGGTCTTCCTTCCGCCATGGGAGTTCAACTTGCATATCCTGATGCAACTGTAGCTTGTGTCACTGGGGAAGGAAGTATTCAGATGTGCATCCAAGAACTTTCTACATGCCTTCAATATGGACTTCCTATAAAGATAATAAATTTAAATAATGCCGCACTTGGAATGGTCAGACAATGGCAAGATATGCAATATGGAGGGAGATATTCTTCAAGTACCTATGAGAATTCTTTGCCTGATTTTAAGGCTTTAGCTGAATCTTATGGTCATATTGGTATCAAGGTAGCAAAGTTTGAGGATTTAGAATCCGCGATGAAAGAATGTATTTCTCTCAAAGATAGATTAGTATTTTTGGATGTAGATGTAGACCCGAATGAACATGTTTATCCTATGCTTGAGGCGGGTAACTCCATGGATTACATGTGGCTAGGTAAAGATAAGAAAACTTGGTGATGAAAAGGGTTATAGCTTTATTAATGGAAAATCAGCCTGGAGCCTTATCTAGGGTTGTTGGTCTCTTCTCTCAGAGGGGTTATAACATTGAAACCTTAGTGGTAGCTCCAACTAGTGATCCTACTTTATCGAGATTAACTATGTCCACTGAAGGAGATGAGAAAGTCGTAGAGCAGATTACCAAACAATTAGATAAACTTATTGATGTTGTAATGGTTTCTGATCTTGGTAGTTCTGACTTTGTAGAAAGAGAACTGATGTTAATCAAATTTAAAAAAGATTCCTTTCCCGAAGATTCTTTTGATGAGACTAATATAGTTTCTAATAACGAAGAGATTGTTAATGTTCAAATTATTGGAACATCTTCAGAGCTTGATCAATTAATCCTAGATACTGCACACAGTAATCCTATTGAGATTGTAAGATCAGGTCCTTTGGGAATCTCTTCAGATAAAAACACTTTAAGTATAGATAATTAAATAGGAGAAACTTATGCAAGTTTATTATGACAAAGATGCTAATTTAGACATCATAAAAGATAAAAAAGTTGTAATAGTCGGATACGGATCGCAAGGTCACGCACATGCTAACAACCTTAAAGACTCAGGTGGCAATGTAACAGTAGCTTTAAGAAAAGAGTCTACTTCATGGGCTAAAGCTGAGGCTGCAGGGCTAAAAGTGCAAGAAGTATCTGATGCCGTTAAAGATGCTGACATGGTCATGATACTTATGCCAGATGAATTACAATCGGCAACTTATAAAAGCGAAATAGAAGGAAATATTAAAGAAGGTGCCGTATTGGCTTTTGCTCATGGATTTAATATTCACTTTGATATGATAGAACCAAGAGCAGATCTTGATGTGATAATGATAGCTCCGAAAGGTCCTGGACACACTGTTCGATCACAGTACGAAATTGGAGCAGGCGTTCCTTGTCTTATAGCAATACACAAAGATGTATCTGGTAATGCCAAAGAAATTGGTCTTTCTTATGCATCAGCCATTGGTTCAGGCCGAGCAGGAATAATCGAAACTAATTTTAAAGATGAAACGGAAACTGATCTCTTTGGTGAGCAAGCAGTTCTTTGTGGAGGATTAACTCAATTAATCCAAAATGGATATGAAGTTTTGGTTGAAGATGGATATCCGCCAGAGATGGCTTACTTTGAATGCTTGCATGAGGTTAAGCTCATAGTTGATCTTATTTATGAAGGTGGATTAGAAAATATGAGATACAGTATTTCTAATACCGCTGAATTTGGTGATTATGTAAGTGGTCCAAAAGTGGTTAACTCTGATGCTAAAGATGAAATGAGAGCTGTGCTTAAAAGAATCCAATCTGGAGAATTTGCTCAAGAATTTATAGCTGACTGTCGGGAAAGTAACGATGGAAAAGGGGGTCCAAGAATGAAAGAATATCGTAAGCAAACTTCTGAACATTCAATTGAAAAGGTAGGATCTGAGCTTAGGGCAATGATGCCTTGGATTGCTCAAAACAAAATTGTTGATAAAGCTAAAAATTAATTTATGTCTGAAGATCCTCAAGAAAGTCTAGATCTCTTTGATGACCACGAAGAGGTGGTTTCTGAGGATGGTAAGAAGGTAACAAGAAGAGGGATTTATTTACTCCCAAATCTGTTAACTACGGCCTCATTGTTTTCTGGATTCTTTTCTATAATTTCGGCAATTAATGGAAACTTTATAGCTTCTGGGATGGCTCTCTTTGCTGCCCAAATGCTTGATGGTTTAGATGGAAGGGTAGCAAGACTAACTAATTCTCAGAGTCTATTTGGTGCCCAATATGACAGCTTGTGCGATGTGATTTCCTTTGGTTTGGCTCCTGCAATTATAGTATTTCTCTGGGGTTTAGACTCTATGGGCCAAATTGGTTGGGTTTTTTCTTTTTTCTATGTGGCTGCAGCCGCACTTCGACTTGCAAGATTTAATACTCATATAGGGTCAGAAGATTCATATTTCAAAGGTCTTCCAAGCCCTGTTGCAAGTGCAATGGTGGTTTACTTTGTTTGGGCGATGAGTTCGTATGGTATTCAAGGAGAAGAAGTAGGAAGGATTCTGGCTATATTTACAGCTATCCTGACGGGATTGGTTTCTCTATTGATGGTTGTCAATGTTCCATACTATAGTTTTAAAGAAATCGAATTAAAGAAAAGGGTGCCTTTCTTCTCGATGTTATTTGTAGTCTTTATTTTTGCTTTAATTTCTATTGATCCGCCAATAGTCCTTGCAAGTCTTGCATTTGCTTACATTCTGTCTGGCCCTTTAATGTGGGCAATGAAAAGGTTCAAAAATTAATTAGCTAGTTTTCTCCAGTATCCGGTAAAGCTCATCTGTTTAGTCCCAAGATTAAATTGTCTCTTAAGTATTTTTCTGATGGAAGATATTTGCTTAGCTTCACCTGCGCCGAACACATATAAGTTTTTTGAATTTAGGTTTAGCCTCTCTATACATTTTATTAATTCAGTACCTTCGCCTGCTAATTCTTGATCCCTGTAAATCCATGAAATTTGATTATTGGGATCATTTATTTTAAACCTACTGGACTTATTTTGTGTTTCAAATAAGCAGGTATAGCTATGATTTTTATGTAGATTCTCTATTGCAGAAAGTACTGCTGGTTGTGCAGTCTCATCGGCGATAAAAAGATAATTATTTGTCTCCTTTGGCGGAGAGAAGACTGTTCGGGGCCCCCAAATTGCTACTGAAGATCCTTCTTTAACCTGATCTGCCCAAATTGCTAATGGCCCAGGATGATCATGAAGGACAAACCAGACATCAATTTCATTTTCTCTATAAGATTTTATAGTGTAATAGGCTGCTGAATAGGGATTATTCTCTTGTGAACTTAATGATCTAAAATTCTGTATTGTAAAATTTTTCGGAAATTTATGATCTATCTCTTTATGAACCATAAAATACATAAAGGCATCATTCTTAAGATCCGGTAAATTTTCCAGACCACCTTCGAAAGTAATTTCTATAATATTTGAAGATATTATTTTTTTAGTTTTTACATTAGTTATGTAGGTTTCTAAATTGAGTGTATTTTCTATAAGTTTCTCTAGACGGGTTTTAGGATAATCTTTGGGAGCGTTAATTCTTGCTTCAGATAGATATGAGTATAAGAAAGTGCTTACAGCACTCGCACCATCGACTGTTTTAGGAAATTTAATTTTCTTATGAATTTCTTTATCTTCTAAACTTATAATCAGTGAGATTTCTTTCTCAGAAATCTTATCAATCCTTGTTCGTATTACCTTATCTAGTTTGAGATAATATTTACCAATCAGTACTAAGGTATCTTGATCAGTGTCATTATAAGTATCAATCAACAACTCAAGAGCTTCTAGATTGTCTTTATCGAACATCTTTTAGAATTCGAAGGATCTATATTCCTCGGCCTGCTGAACAAGCATATCCTTATAATCTTTCACATTACCGCAGGTATTTTCGAAGTAGATGAAATAAATTTCTTCTTTAGATTTTACGTAGTATCCATCAATAGACATAGAGAACATTTTCGCTTTTTTATCTTTTATACCATGCTGGGCATTGAGAGACGAAGAAAGATTCTTTTGATGATCATTGTTCATATGCCCAATTATTGAAGCCTCATTTTTCAACCATTTTGGCTGATGATAGTTCCATTTTTTATTATCTAACCAAGCAATTTTTCCAAACCCTCCTATCCATCTAACTTGAGAAATATAAAGGCGATAAAAATTAAAATCATGCATGGCTGCATATTTTTTACTTTCAGGTAAAAAATTCTCAAACCTTTTCCTGGTATTTTCTATTTCTCCTTCAGGTAAGGCTTTCAGATCACCCAAGAGGGTCATTCTTGAAGAATTCTGCTTATCGAGATCATCCTCTATCTTAAAAAGAGTAAGACAGGACTTAGAATTCTCTTTTAAGTTAATTGTGTGTTGTGCAATATTACTTGCATAGATAACAACGCTGCGGTCTGCATCTGATACGAAAGTAACAAAGCTTCCAAAAGGGTAACCCTCATTTCTTACCGAAATTGTTGAAAGCACTCCTTCGCTGGTACTTCTTAGAAGACTTACAGCATCTTTCTCATATTCTTCACGCTTTGTATTCATAATTTAATAATAGTTTATCCTGAACGGATCTTTATCTATTGTCATTTGTAATTCATAAACAGATGACAAAGTCTCTTCGTTCATGACTTTCTCAGGCACTCCTATTTCTACTAATTTTCCATCTTTAAATATAGCAATACGGTCAGAATATTGAGCTGCAAGATTAAGATCATGAAGTATAAGAAGAACTCCAATACCTTCATCTCTTTTCTTTTGTATTAGTTTCATCATTCTCTGCTCATGCAGTATATCTAAATTGGCTGTGGGCTCATCTAAGAGCATATATCTCGGATCATATGACCCCGAAGGTCTCCATAATTGGATAAGTGTCCTAGCAAAATGAACTCTTCTTTTTTCTCCCCCAGATAAGGTATTAAAATTTTGCTCCAGTAGTTCCTTAACCGAGCATTCAATTGAGATCTGAATAACCGCATTTTCAAAATCTTTGGAGTAATCTGAGATGCCCCTATCTATCCAGCCCATCTCTATGATTTCTTTTACAGAAAAGTCATAGGCTATCTCTTGGGACTGAGACATTACACTTCTCATAAAAGATCTTTCTTGAATAGAGATTTCACAAAGTTGGATGTCATCGTATAAAACTTCTCCGCTTGTTTCCGAAGAATCACCCGATATTAACTTTAGAAAAGAAGATTTACCGGCTCCATTAGGACCTAGAATAGTTAGAATTTCTCCCTGATTAATACTTAGGGAAATTTCATCAACAATTCTTTTAGACTTTATTTCCCACGTTAATTTTTTGGTTTCTACACTCATGACTTTCTTATTCTAAATATTAACCATAAAAAGAAAGGCGCTCCAATTGCACTGGTTATTAAACCGACCGGCAATTCCGCGGGTTGTATCAAAGTCCTTGAGAGCAAATCTGCTGTCATCATCAGAGACGCTCCAAGCAAAGCCGAACCCGGTAGTAAATAATTATGGTTTACACCACCTATCAACCTAACTAAATGAGGAACAACTAGACCTACAAATCCAATCATTCCAGACAATGAAACGCTTATGCCCACTGTTATAGCTGAGGAAATAATCACTTTGAACTTAAGTGTTTTTACATTGACCCCTAGTCTGTATGCTTCGGGCTCGCCAAGTTGTAAGAGGTCTAATTTCCTCGATGAAGGTATCATCCACAGCATGGTCAAGGAGATAATTATCAAAGCAGGCATTATTAGTTGCCACGACGCTCCACCAAAACTTCCCATTGTCCAAAAGGTCAAACCTCTAAGTTCTGAATCGGTACTGATATAAGTCAGTATGCCTATCCCAACTGAAGCAAAAGCATTTACTGCGATTCCAACCAAAAGCATATAGGTTATGCCTTGATAACCAAAACCTTGAGTAAATAAATACAAGAGGCTTATTACCAATGAAGCTCCTATGATTGCTGAGATGGGTAATATTAGGGTACCAAATATGAAGTCAGGAAGGACACCAGAACCCAGGACTATAACTAAAGATGCACCCAGTGCAGCACCGGCCGATACACCTATTAATCCCGGATCTGCTAAAGGATTTCTGAATAGACCTTGAAGAGATGCACCAGAAAGTCCAAGACTGGCACCTACGAAGGCTGCTAAAAATACCCTAGGAATTCTTATTTCTAAAAGAACAATATTATCCAATGAATTTGAATCATTGAATAATTCTTCAAAAGAAAAATCAAAACTTCCAAGAAAGATTGAAGCAAAAAATATGACTATGAGAGAAGTAAATAAGAGTGCTAGAACTCCAGTTTGGAAGGGATTAATAAATCTTAAGGCACTAAATTTTTTAAAAAGAATAGAAGACATTATTCACTAAATACTTTGGCAAATTGTATTGCTGTTGAAATTGTTCTAGTTCCGAAGCCAAGCATAGCCATTCCATCTTCTTGTAAGATTCTTCCATTTTGGGCTGCACTTGTTAGCCTCAATGATGTTGTGTTTGCTAAACTTTGAACGTCTGGAAAAGAACTCATACCTCTGTTGGTAATAATAATATAATCAGGATTATAAGAAATAATTGCTTCGCTACTGATTGGCTTCCATCCTTCAAATTGATTTGCTGCATTACTCGCCCCGGTCATATTAATAAAGCCGTCACCTGAAGTGCCAAGGCCAGCAACAATAGGTGAAGTTCCTTGCATATTAAGAATTAGCATTACTTTAATCCCTGAAACTTTATTTATTTGAGATATCTTATTTAAGTAATTTATATCTTCTTTAACTAAATCTATTTTAGCCAAAGTATCGTTTGCTTTTGTATCAAGGACTTTTGAAAGACATTCGATTTTTTTTAGAATACCTGATGACGAATGATCCTCTTCCAATATCCTAACATCTAGACCTGTCAGAGATAATTGCTCTATTACAAGGGGAGGGCCCATATCATCTTCGCCTAATATGAGTGTGGGTTTTAAAGATAATATCCCTTCAGTAGACAATGCTCTTACATAGCCTATAGAGGGAAAGTCAGAAGTTGCTTTAGGAAAATTCGAAGTAACATCCACACCAATAATTTTTTCCTCTTCTTCAAGAAAATAAACTATTTCAGTTAAGGAACCGCCAGCTATTACAGTTTTAGAAGCATCTTTAGCAGCTGAACAATCTGACCAAGCTATAGGAGCATAGAGCATTAAAAGAAAGAATGAAGAAAATCGCATAGTCATGATTGTATTGATTTAATCTTTAAAGTAAATGATAATCATTCCCATTCTCATTTAAAATAGGTATAAAAATGGATTTATATAAGTTATTTAAATTTTCTTTTGTCGGCATTCTTTTATCATTAAACATATCTGCTTCCGAAGATGAAGTTCAAGAAGTGGTTGTCATATCTTCAAAATATCCGGTCCCGCTTCAAGAAGTTGTGGGGAGTGTTGATTCTATTTCTCTTGAAGATATGGAGACAAGAATGGTAAGCGACTTATCCGATATCCTCGACAAAACTATAGGAGTATCGGTATCAAAGAGGAATGTTTCTGGAAGGGCATATAACGATGGTATCTCCATTAGAGGACTTGGAGGAAAGAGAGTAAATATCCTTGTTGATGGAATAAGAGTTGCAGATGCTTACACTGGGTATGGAAGAGATGTTGTAGATGTAGATCTATTAAAAAGAGTAGAAATTCTTAAAGGGCCAAGTTCGGCTCTTTACGGATCTGATGGACTTGCAGGAGCCGTTTCTTATATAACAAAAGATCCAAGCGACTTAGCAGATTTTGGAAAAAATTATCTTTCCATTAATACTGCTTACGACGAGGATAATGAACACACTAAAGTCAGTCTTCTCGCTGCAAGAGTAGGACAAACTATTGAAAGTTTAGTGCAATTGACTTCAAGAGAATTGAGCCAAATGGAATTGCATGACGATGCCACACTAGAGCTGGACCCCTTTGATGGGAAACAGTTAAGTGTCCTAGCAAAATTTAAAGTTAGCTTGAGTGACGCTTTTGACATAACTCTGACACTAGATTCTCAAGAATTTGAAGGAGATTACATCTTCAATTCTCAAGCAGGAATGAGTTACTTTCCTGAAGTTTCAAGTACTACAAACGTTATAGGAATGGATGATGGAAGCAGAGATAGAGGAACACTTGCTTTAGATTTCGCGAATGAAAATACATTTTTTGATAATGGTTCTATTAGGTTTTTTGTCCAACAGACAGATCAAAAACAAGTTACGACTAGATCAAAACAAATATTTGGAGCAGGCCCGCCTTCGATGATCAATGCTTACAGAGATTATCAATTTAATCAGGATATAGACGGAATTTCTGCAGATTTTTTCAAATCCATTAATAACAATGGAAGAATTCATAATATCGTATACGGCGTAGAAGTCGAAAATATTGAAATTGAAAGGCCTAGAATAAGGTATGAGACTAATCTCATGACTGGAGCTGTAAATACTTTCTTGGGTGGAGAATATTATCCAAATAAAACAATTCCAGATACTGAGATTGAAAGACAAAGCTTTTTCTTTAACGATAGATTTGAGGTAAATGAGAAGACAACTATTGTTTTTGGTGCCAGGTATGACGGATATGAGTTAACACCAATAGCCGATGAACTTTTTTATGCAAATTCACAAGCAACTAATCAGCTTTATTTCATCGATGATAGTGCGGTTTCAATGAAGTTTGGATTTTTAAGAGTTTTATCAGATGAAGTCTCTTTTTACGCACAGTATGCTGAAGGCTTTAGGGCCCCAGATTTTCAAAGTGCTAATTTAAGTTTTACAAACCTAGCATTTCGTTACGCAGTAGGAACAAGCCCCGGATTGAAACCTGAAGAGAGCGAAGGAATTGAATTTGGATTCAAGGGTGCTACAGATAACGTATCCTGGACCCTTTCATTTTATGATAATGAATATACAGACTTTATTGACACTTATATCAAAGGAAGAAGTCAACAAGGCATTACCCTGTATGAATATGGAAACCTAGACGAAGTTGATATCACAGGTGTTGAGTTTGAGATGAGCGCTGACATTTCGGATAACCTTCAAGCATCCTTCGGATTTAGTATTCCAAATGGAAATATGAACGGAGAACGACTCGCTTCCATTGAGCCTGAAGAGGCAATTCTAGGATTACTTTGGGATACAGGAAAACTTAGATTAAGTGGATATGCTAATTTTACAGCGGGAAGTTATGATAATTTTGCCCCTTCATGCGGAAGAAGTGGTTGTACCCCTCTATTGGCATTATCAGGTCTAACTACTTTTGATGTTTACGGAAGTTATCAGATTACTGCAAACATGAAATTAAGATTTGCTCTTAAAAATTTAACTGATGAGAGTTACTGGAATTGGTCTTCTGTTCAGGGTAAAAGCGCATCAGATGCCAATCTAGATTTGTTTATGGAACCAGGAAGAAATTCTAGTGTAGGCCTTAAATACGAGTTTTAGTTCCAATCAATTAAAAAAGGGCCTTAGTGGCCCTTTTTTAATATTTAAACTTTTTTTATTATATGGAATTCTCATTTTATTGTAATATGCCCGTTCCCACTTACGTGGGTCTGTAGCTCAGCTTGGTTAGAGCGCACCCCTGATAAGGGTGAGGTCGGTGGTTCGAGTCCACCCAGACCCACCAGTTGGTGAAAGTGGAAAGTTTGTTGCAAAAGGGCAGAAGTATATTTGGGAAAATAAACTAACCCGCAACGATCAATCCTGAACCATTAGTCTACGAAAGCAAAGACCATAAGACACTCTCGAAAGAAATAGTGCTAAGGTATCCAAAGATTTAAAAAAACATGAGCAAGTCAATTGGCTGGCAAACGCGAGCCTTATCAAACCTTTTGTGGTACTTAGTGGTAATCAATAATGAAAATAAAAGTAAATAGAATTAAAGGTGCCGATGGACCTTTTGAGATTGTTTGGGATAAATTAGGAATCCCGCACGTGTACGCAACCAGTGTGGCTGACTCCTACAGAGGCATGGGTTATGCCGCAGGTTATGAGAGATTATGGCAGACGCACCTGAGTTGTGCTTATGCAAATGGAGAGGCTGCGGCTTTACTGGGAGAGCGGTTTGTTCAGCAAGATGCCTTTCAAAGGGGTTTCAATGTGCACTGCGGCCAGATAGGTCTTAGTGAAAGTAAAGGGGATTGGATAGCTGATGCCTATTTAGAAGGATTAAACGCTTACGTACTATCCCTTGATGAAATACCTCCAGAGTTTCTGCATGCAGGAGCAGAACCTCGCTTGTTCACCCGCATGGATATAGCAGCAAGATACAGGTTTACTTCCTGGTTTCAGCATAAAAGTTGGACGGAAAAAATGATGTTAGGTAGGTTAATGGCAACCCACGGTATCGATTATTTTTCTAATCATGTACTGCATCTTTCGAATGAAGATAGAGATTTGATTAATGATCTTAATGAGCCTTTACGAAACTTAGACCCGCAAATAATTAAGTTGGCTTATCCTGAAGTTGAGGTTCCAACTTTCTCCGGAAGTAATAATTGGGCAATTACAGGAGAGTTATCTGCTTCAGGAAAACCCATTTTAGCCACAGATCCCCATCAACCTCACTCTTTACCAAATACCTTTTTTTACATCCATCTTAATGCTGGATCGTGGGATGCTTTTGGTGCCGCTTTCCCAGGAGTCCCTTATTTTATGATGGGATACACCCCTGATGTGGCTTGGGGATTAACAACGGGATTTATTGATTGCTATGATTTATTCATTGAGGAAGTAAATGATGATCAGTATCGAACCGAGTCAGGCTGGAGACCGGTGGAGATTCAACAAGAGGTTATTGAAATAAAGGACCAACCCAGCAGATCTATAAATATTAAAAAGACTCACCATGGAGTGCTCCTAGAGCCATTCATGAATGAATTAGGAATGTCTGATTCAAAAAATAATAAATACCAGACAAGTCTTTACTGGTCTTTGCAAAACGTACCTACATCAGCAGGGGCATTGGCTCTTTTACCAACGGCTAAATCAGCAAAAGAGTTTGGTGAAGTTTTGTTTGAGAATGACGTCTGTCCTTTGGTCAATAATATTATATGTGTAGATAAAGACAGTCAGATCGAAAGGTACATAGCAACAACCACTCCAGTTAGAAAAGGAGTCACTGGGTCGGTTCCTCTAGCCGGTTGGATAGATAAATATGATTTCAGTCTTTCCACAAAAGATCAGTTATTGGTGGAAAAAAATCCTAAAAGTGGTTTTTCTTTTACTGCAAATAACGACACTATGGGAGACGAAGGTGATTTTTATATTCATAATTTCCCGACACACAGCGCGAGAGCGGATCGCATTAGCGAATTATTAAACCAAAAGAAAAAATTCTCAGTTGAAGATTTTTGTGAAATGCAATTGGATTTACATGACTTACGTAGCATTGAGGTTTTACCCGACCTAATCAAAGTGCTAAAAGAAAGTGATGACCAAGACATCAAATTAGCAGCAAAAATCCTGGGAGAATGGGACAGCAATACCAGTGTGGATTCCATAGGAGCCTGTTTGTACTATCCTTTCTTGGACAGATTTTGGCAACGCAAATATATGCACACAGTCCTTCAAGATGATTTAATTAATTTATTACCAATGGCTGCACCTGGATTAAATCGTTTTGATATCGGTTCTTTTTTAACAGAAGGCGAGCCTTGGATAAAGCATGAAGAATTATTAAAAACCTCGGTGCAAGAACAAATGAAAACGGTTATGAACCGAGTTAAGCAAGAGCTTGGAAATGACCATTTAAAATGGCGATGGGGAGATTTACATCAGATTGCCTTTAAACACAGGCTTAACAAACACAAACCATGGGAAAATTTAAAATTAGGACCCGACCAAATAGGAGGGAGTCCAACTACTCTAGCAATGGCAATGCACACTGGAAAGGGCCCAGGAAAAGCAGCTAATGGTGAAATTCCTTGCAGAGTTTTTCACGGTCCAGCGTATCGACTGGTTGTCGATCTGGCAGATCCGTATCATTCAAAGTTTGTAATTGCTGGCGGTAATGGGGGGCGACCAGATAGTAATTTTTCAATGAACCAATACAAGTCCTGGCTAGAAGGAAGTTATTACACCCTGAACTTAAAACGAGAAGAATTGGATGAACATTCAACTTGGGAATTTTTATAAACTGCCTTTAAAAAAC